>JAVVFF010000200.1:0-2046 GCA_032250995.1 Methylophaga sp.
GCCGCAAACGGCCCCATCACCGTGGCAAGCTCGAACCCGGTTTTCATTTGTGTGTCAGCATTCATTAAACTGCTGGTATCAACTACCAGCACATTGGCGACAGATGTTTCCGGTTCTTGCCGGAAACGCGCGGTATTAGCGGGCTGTAAATCACGATAATTCAGGCCCAGACCGATATGCAGTAATTTGCCCGGTTTATTAATCGGCGTCCAGGTACCACGGGCACCCCAACCCCAGCCTTCATCTTTATCATTGCCCCGCGCCGTCAGGCTATCGCCGAATAATCCGCCAGCCAACGTCCAATGTTGATGGTAACGGCTGGCCATCACCCCGATATGCCGACCAGCGGCAAAAGCAGACGGCAAGGCCCGTTCGGTAAACACCACATTATTTGAGCTGGTTTGTTCCTGCAGGCTAAATGGATCTTTAAAATGACCCACCTTGAATTCGTTGTCTTGCAGGCCCTTATAACTTAACCAAGCATCGGCAAAACTATCGCCGGCAAAATCATATTCCAGTTTAAAATGCCAGTCACGATAAACCTTACCGGCGATATTTAACCGGGCACGACGAATTTCGGTGCCATCGCCATATTCTCCATCACCGCTATAACTGGCGGCATCAGCCTGCAACCGGCCACCTATTTTGGTTTCAAATTCACCGTCCTTGGTCCTCACTGCCAGACCGCCTTGCGGGACGATTTCGATATTGCTGGCTTTTTGGGATGCTTCATAGGCTGCCTGGCTTTCTACTAAGCGTTTATCCAGTTCCGCTTGTTTTGCTGCCAGCTCAGCTTTTTGCGCTGCCAGCTCAGCTTGTTGAGCGTTATGTTGCGCCTGTGTTGCCTGTAATTCGCTCTGTAATCGCTGCATTTGTGCATCACTGACCATACCGTTTTCATGCAGCATATTAATCAGCGTTTCGATTTCTGATCCAGCCCAAACGGTCGGGCTAATCAAGCTGGCACTCAAGGCCATGGCAATCCATTTCTTTTTCAAAATCATCCCTCTATATATGCAAATTTAATCTTATTTAAATATGGTTTTTATTTAGTTTAAATACTTATATCCCGATTAAAAATATGATTAAATTTGCCAATGGAATTTCAAATTGATTTTAACTGGCAGATCCAGACGGATGGCAAAAGCCGGTCACTGGATCCGCTATTACTGAATTTACTGGCGGCAATTGCTGAACATAGTGCTTTGCAGCAAGCTGCCAGACAGACCCAGGTTTCGTATCGTCATGCCTGGGGTTTGATGGAAAAATGGCAGGCGATTTTTGGCCTGCCGTTAATAGAAAAACAGCGGGGGCGCGGCACCACTCTGGCACCTGCGGGCCAGTATCTATTACAGGCACATCAGCATTTACAGGCACGCTTATTACCGCAGCTTAGTAATCAGGCCACCCAATTGCGTCAGCAAATGCAGCAACTCCAAACGAGCCAAAATCAGCCCCGGCTGACTATTTTTGCCAGTCATGGTCTGGCGGTCAGTGCGTTACGTGAACAATTAACACAGCAACAAATCGCCGTTGATTTACATTTTCATGGCAGTCTGGAAAGTTTGCAGGAATTACAGCGTGGTCACTGCGATATCGCCGGATTTCATATTCCTGTCGGAGTATTGGGTCAGCAAATTGCCGATCAATATCTGGCTTTGCTGGACGCAAGACAGGTAAGCCTGATTTATCTGGTGCATCGTCAGCAGGGTTTAATGGTCGCTGCCGGTAATCCACTAAATATCAGAGATTTAAAAGATCTCAGCAAAAATGACCTGCGTTTTATCAACCGACAGCGCGGCTCGGGCACACGGTTATTATTTGATCAATTATTATCCGCACAACAAATCGCGCCGGCATCAATTCTGGGCTATCAGCAGGAAGAATTTACCCATATGGCCGTGGCAGCGATGATCGCCAGTGGCGCCGCCGATTGTGGTTTTGGTATTGCCGCGGTGGCCGATAAATTTGCGCTGGATTTTTTGCCTATTTGCGAAGAGCATTATTGTCTGGCGATCCCAACTAACCGCTTGCAAACCGAACCGG
>JAVVFF010000068.1:0-11820 GCA_032250995.1 Methylophaga sp.
TGCGCCTGATTAAGCTCAACGGCTTTAACATAGGTAAGCCGTAACTTATCTTCATCGACGCCTAAATCTTTCAGGGTAAAATATTTGGCGATGGAAAAGTCTTCACAATCGCCAGCACCAATCGCCAGCATTTCTGCTGGTGTTGCCCAGTAATCCTCCTGTTCCCAGAGCTTAATATCATCAATAAACAGCACATTACTGTTAAAAAACCTGTTGACGGCTTCCAGCTTTTCTTTTTCCGGTAAATCTTTAGCGTCTTTGATTAGCGCCTGCCACTGTTCAAAACGCTGACGGGCAAAACGATCATATTTGGCTTCAATACGCGCTAAAAACGCTTCAGAAAAATCCAGATCGGCCCAAAGCGGCCATGATAGCAGAGTCAAACTGCTGATTAAGACTGCCGTTAAGCAGCGGGATATCCGTATTGACGGCATGTTGTTTAGCGGCTGATGCCAAATAAACCAACACCGCGAACATAATCAAAGTCCTCATCTTTGCTGACCCCTTCAGCAAGCACTTTGATTTCCAGCAAATTGGCAACCTCCTGGATGATATCAAGGAAATCTGGTTTGCTATTGTGCTGGCGAATGTCGGTAGTTAAGTCGCGGGCGAGACGAATATAATTTATCTGCAGATTTTTGATTTGCTCAACCGGGATCACATCACTGCTGTAACGTTTCAGCAGGGTCGTCGCGCCCAGTTCGCGGACAAATAGACTGAAGCTGGCAAAGGTTGGTTGACTCTTGGCGGCCGCATACGCCGTGACACTAAACGCCAGCAAATTTTTAGGCAGCGAAAATTGCAACAGTCGGTCACGCAGCCAGTCCCGGAAATCTTTAGAAGCCACTGATTGCATCGACAGATTAATGGTCACCGGTGCATAGACATGTTGTTGTTCCATGGTCGCCAGCACCTTGTTGACGATAGTGCGATCCAGTTGTTCAACCAGACCAAATTCACCGGCCATTGAGAAGAAAGTACCAATCGGTAATTCTTGTCCGGCGGCATCCCGTACTACGGTAAAGGCTTCCATCATCACTTGAACCGGATCATCACCAGCATAATTGTAGGCCAGGTTGGTAAAGGTAATTTCCGGTGTATTGTTATCAATTGCCTGAGTGATGGCCGCTTTCCAGGCCTGATCGCTGATAGAGCTGAGCGAATGCTGCTTAATGAAATAGGCATTGGCGCCAATCAGTTTGGATTGTTCGTAGGCTTCGATTGCTGCCGGCAATAGACGATCAAACTCGCTGCTGCGCCCGAACTCAACAATACCGATATGCAGCAAATCTTCGTCATTATATTGCTGACCGAGGGTATTAACGGCTTTTTGTAGTTTATCCGCAAAGGCGCTGATTTTCGGTTGATCACTACCCGGATAAACAATAGCAAATTCAGAGCCATACAAACGATAGCTTTGTGATGGGCTGATGGCATATTGTTTAAGCATATCAGCGAAATCCATCAATAGCTGATCTACTGATTGTTTGCCTTTATCCCGGCCAAGGCCGGCCAGATCGTCAAATTTAATATACATAATGTGACCGCTTTGACCGGCAGATAATGCCGTTTTGACATCAACATGAAAGGTCTGCTGATTAAACAAGCCGGTCAGGGCATCGCGTTTCAGACTGTCGCTGAGGTTTTCCAGTTTGCTGTTGAGGCGGGCGATCATGCCGCCAATTTTGCTGGACATGCTGTTCATTGACCGGGCGACATTTTTAACTTCCAGTGTCCAGGGCATTTTGTCGAGGGTGACAAAATTACCAGCAGAAATTTCATTGGCCTGTTTTTGTATATCCTTCAATGGCTTAAGGGTTAATCTTAACGCCGCAATTAATAATAGAATAGCGCCAAATAAAATTAACAGTGAGAATTTCAAAGTCGCTTTAAACTGCTCATACAGCTTCAGATAACCATATCCAGGATTACTGGTCACTGACAACGTCCCGCTGATATTCCAGCCGGAACTGATTTCAGAGACGGCCTTGGCCGTCTGCAAAGGCATCATTTCGATAAGCCAGTCGGGTACGCCTTCTCTTTGCTCTGGATTGGTCAGTTTCACCAACTCCTCACCATCAACATTAAGCAAGCGCATTTCTTTGTAATAGCCGGTATCAAAAATAGCGTTCATCATGGTACGCAAAATCGGATCTTGTTCATCGTCCATATGCGGGCTCAGTGACAACCCGAGAGAGGTTGCCGTATCCTGCACATGAATTTCTGACTCCACCTGCAAGTAGCTGCGGATATTGTTCATACTGAGGGTGAAATTGACTGCAAAAACAATAAAAAAGATCAACGTAACCAGGATTAACAACTGCTTTGAAAGTGACATAACACATCCCCGAGATAGGCGATTGAAACGACAATAAAAACCGGCAAAAAAACACCCGCTTTCTGATGTGCCTAACAATACCCTGCCACCCGCCTCAGAGCAAGCGCGATAGGCGCTTTGCTTTTGTTTTCTGCAGCGCATTGCTAGGATCGCCGTTTATCAATCGCCGCAGGTTTTACTGATGTTAACTGTTTTGGCCCAAATGGCATTATTAATTGCCTGTGGCGCTGTCTGGCAGGTATTGGCACCCAAGCATATTTCAGCCCCGGCACATCGGCGGGCACTGACCGATTTGGTTTTTTATATTTTGCTGCCGGCCTTGATTATCGATGTTATCTGGCAAACTGAATTATCTGCCAATTCATTACATATATCACTGGTTGCGCTCACAGCATTGGCCGGCGCCATGCTGGCGATGTGGCTGGTTTTACAGTTGATTCAGGTAAATCGGCAGCAAACCGGCGCGTTGTTGCTGGCAGCGACGTTTCCCAACGTTACTTATCTTGGACTACCGGTGTTGGATCAGGCCTTAGGGAGTTGGTCGAATTCACTGGTTTTGCAATACGATTTATTTGCCTGTACGCCGGTGTTGATGACCTTGGGTATTTTGCTAGCCCGATATTTCGGTACATCCGATGCCAACTTGCATCCGCTAAAAGCATTATTAAGAATTCCGCCACTGTGGGCAGTGACAATTGCCGTGTTGCTTAATGTTTTTGCAGTCAGCCGGCCGGCGATTATTCATGATGCGTTGCAGACCTTATCGGGCGGCGTCGTGCCACTGATGCTGATTGCGCTGGGCATGAGTATCCGCTGGCAAAGTCTGCATTTTCGATTAATGCCTTTGTTATTGCCGGTACTGATAATTAGTTTGTTGCTGGCGCCAGCCATTGTCTGGTCGATGATTCAGTTTATGGATTTACCGCTGCAAATTTCTCAGACGGTGGTGCTGGCTGCGGCGATGCCGACCATGGTGTTTGGCTTTGTGATTTGTGAACAATATGAACTCGACAGTACTTTGTATGCGGCGGCGGTGGCCTTAACCACGATTGTTTGTCTGCTGACGTTACCGATTTGGTTTTATTGGGTGAGTTGATCCTGCCAGTCAAAACCGGCAGCGATAATTGCCGCTTTTAACAATGCCATGGCACTTATCACCTGTTGCGGTTCACCGCGCAGGCTCATTTCAATATGCGGCGGCTTGGCCAAACGCGGCAGACTGGATAGTTTCAGCTCCGGATAATCGCGATCAAGTTGCTGCATGACGCCCAGCAAATCGGACTCGCGGCCACCATAAACAAAAATGATTTCTTCATAAGCCGGGCGCTGATTTTTTAAATCGGCATACAGATTGTCCAAAATCCAGCGACACATTGGCCAGGCCATTTCCGGAAAACCGGGCATAAAATGATGATGGCCAAAGCTGAATCCCGGCACTTGATTCACCGGATTGGGAATAATGTTGGCACCTTCTGGCAAATAGCCCATCAAAATGCGGTTGGGATAGGCACTTTCGGCAAAGCGTTTTTCAATTAACGCTACCGCTTCAGGATGCGGCTTTATCGCCACTCCGGCAACTTTGGCAACGGTTTGCCGGGTGCGATCATCCGGGGTCGCGCCAATACCGCCAAAACTAAATACCAAATCATCACTGGCCATCGAAAAACGCAGGCAACGTTCCAATTGCTGCGGATCATCACCGACCATCAACACGGTACTCAACTCCAGACCGCGCTCAGCCAGCAATGTTTGTAAATAGGCAAAATGTTTATCCTGCCGTTTGCCACTAAGGATTTCATCACCAATAATTAATGCGCTAATATTCATATTTATTCCGGTCTGTTACGCATAAAGTCTGCTGTTTGGGCAAAAGAAGTTATCAATTGTTCGGCAAACAATGGTTCTAAATCCATTTTTTTCAGGGCTTGTGCCATGCAATACATCCACTGATCACGTTCTTCGATTCCAATTGAAAAGGGCAGATGTCGTGCCCGCAACCGGGGATGGCCGAATTTTTCGACGTACAATTGCGGGCCGCCCAACCAGCCACTTAAAAACCAAAATAGCTTATCTTCGCTGCTTTGAATATCTTCTGGATGTAATTTACGAATAACATCCGTTTGTGGCGTTTCCGACATGATTTGATAAAAAAACTTTACCAGCTGCCGCACCGCTTTCTCGCCGCCAATCTGCTGATAAGGTGTTTGTACATTGCTCATTCATAATCCTCGCTAAAGGTTGTAGTTTAGCGGTCTCAGCATATCTCATAAAGCTTTGCAAACTTGCGACGCAAGCTGTTGATGAGGATAATTAACGGTTTTACCGATAAATCAAAGGAGCACAATCCTATGAGTGACAGAATTATTATGCGTACTGGTGAAGCCCTGGTAGCCGGTGGGCCGCCATTGACCGCTGCGGAACCTGAAGTAGTGATCGGTGAGTTAGATGGTCCATTTGGTACTGCATTTGCAAACTTATTGGGCGATCAGGTGCAAGGTCACTCTCGTGTATTGGCGCTGATGAACACTGATATGCAAGTACGTCCGGCGACCATCATGGTCAGTAAAGTCACCGTCAAAAAAACCGCCTATACCAATATTTTGATGGGTACCGTACAAGGTGCGATTGCCAATGGCGTATTGGATGCCGTGCGTAATGGCACCATTCCCAAAGAAAAAGCCAATGATCTGGGCATTATCGTCTCAGTCTGGCTGAATCCGGGCATCACAACGATTGAAGACCTGGATCATGAAGCTTTGTTTAATATTCATCGTGAAGCAACCCGTCGCGCCATTGAAAAAGCGATGAATAACGAACCCAGCATTGATTACCTGCTGGAAAACCAGGACAAACTGGTGCACAAGTATTATCAAAAAGAACTGGATGCTAAAAAATAAAAATTCCGGAATTTTTTGAGTATAGGCCGTGGTCTTAATCAAGTAGGTTAATTCACAGCCTCAAAAATTGGACGGTCTGGCCGCTATATGCGATCAGACCGTTTTTTTTTGCTGTGTATAATGCCGCTATGACTGAGCCCGCTAAATCCGGAATCGATATTTACTCGATTGATAAACTGATGCACGAAACGCGTCAGCTGGCAGCCCGTTACCGGCAAACCACCGGTACGACATTGCCCGTTACCGGTGAAATTGCCCGTTTTGATGCCGCTAAAGCACTGGATTTACAATTACTGGAAGATACCAGTCTGGCTTACGATGCAGTCGGCCGCGGCAGTCGGGAAGGGCAGCGTATTATCATTAAGGGCCGGGCATTATTTGATGAAAGCCGCTCTTCAACGCCGCGCATTGGCCAGATAAACCCGCAACAAGAATGGGATAGTGTGGTGCTGGTATTATTTGATGAAACCTATCAGCCGCTGGAAATTTATCAGGCCAGCAAAATCGATATCGAAGAAGCGCTTTCCGGCCGTGACAGCAAACGCAAAAAACGTGGCGCCATGTCTGTCGCGCAATTTAAAATCATTGGCAAATTGGTCTGGACAGCAGAGCACGGTGCTGAAAGCGAAATATGGGATAATCAAGGCAGTTAACCACACAGCAGGAGAAAGCGAATGAGCATTGCCGAATTTGTGTTCTGGGCGATTATCGCCGTGGTAGTGGTTTATGCAGTGGTGGTTTTTAATCACCTGGTGACCCTGAAGCATAACGTCAAAAAAGCCTGGTCAAATATTGATGTGCTGCTCAAGCAACGGCATGAAGAATTACCCAAACTGGTGGAAACCTGCCGGCAATATATGCAGTACGAGCAGCAAACGCTGGAAAAAGTGATGCAGGCGCGTACTGCAGTTTCACAAGCGCAGGCGCAGGGAGATATCGGTGCATTGGGTTTGGCTGAAACCGAAATGCGTTTGGGATTGGGTAATTTATTTGCGGTTGCCGAAGCCTATCCGGAATTAAAAGCCAATGAATCCTTTCAGCATTTACAGCAGCGCATCAGTGGCCTGGAAAATGCCATTGCCGATCGCCGTGAGTTTTATAACGAATGCGTCAATATCAACAATATTCAAATTGAACAGTTTCCGGATTTAATTATAGCCGGACTGTTTCGGTTTAAAGCCTACGAGTTGCTGGAATTTAACGACAGCGAAACCGCCGACGTTGATATCAGAACGTTGTTTCAAGGCTAAATGCAACAAGTGTTCGAATCGTTTGCCGGCACTATTAAAGCGCTGGATAGCGGTGAATTCTGGTTGTTTTCTGTATTTGTCTTAGCCTGCAGCAGTTATGCCTTTACCCGGCTGGTGATTGCCTTAAAACGCGGCCGGTTAATGTCAGGCCAGCCAACCGCCAAAATTCGCTCAACATCACAAGGCTGTGTTGAACTCAACGGCAACAGCGAATTAATGCCGGGGCCGCCGATTGTGTCGCCGATTTCCGGACGGCAATGCGTCTGGTTTGAATTTATTGTCGAACAAAAACAAACCTACTTTGATGGTAAACGGCAGCGCACGCGATGGGAAGTGGTGCAACGTTATCGCAGTGATGGTTTATTTTATCTGCGTGATGACACTGGTGTTTGTGTGGTAGATCCCGATGCTGCCGATATTTTGCATGCCGAAAAACGCGCCTGGACGGATAAACTCAATGCCACTCGCCGTTACCGGGAATGGTTTTTATCGGCGGGTCAGCCTTTATATGCGTTAGGCTGGTTTATCAGTATCCAAACAGCCAGCCAACAAATACTGCGTGAACAGGTGAGTTTATTGTTGCGGGAATGGAAACGGGATTTTCAGACTTTATTAAACCGCTATGACCAGGATAAAGATGGCGATATCGGTCAGCAAGAATGGCAACAGGCGGTGACTGATGCCAATACCTATGTTCGCCAGCAGCATTTAAGTCTGCCAATGGATGCGATTCATGTGCTGGCGAAAGGCCCGCAGCGTAAGCCTTATATTCTATCGGCCTTGCCCGAAAAACGCTTACACCGTCAATATCAATGGCAGTTTTATCTGGCGCTTGCCGGCTTTTTAATCAGCGGCAGTTTATGGATTTGGGCGATGAATTTAAGACAAGGATGGTAATGCAAGACGATTTACAGGCGGTATTTGCTGAAGGCGGGTTACTGGCAACACACATTGACGGTTTTCAGCCGCGCGAAGCCCAGCAGCAAATGGCCGAAAAAGTCGGCCAGATCTTAAAAAATGGCACGATTCTGATTGCTGAAGCCGGTACCGGTACTGGTAAAACCTTTGCTTATCTGGCGCCAGCGATTTTATCTGGCCAAAAAGTGTTTATTTCCACCGGCACCAAAAATCTTCAGGATCAATTATTTAACCGCGATTTACCGATGTTGCGTAAAGCGCTGGGTGTGCCGTTTCAGGCATCGGTATTAAAAGGTCGCAGTAATTATTTATGCCATCACCGGCTGGGGCTGGCTGAGCAAGATGATACCTTACTTTATCAACGACCCTTGTTGCAAGATTTACGTAACTGGTCTAAACAAACTGATAATGGTGATTTAAGCGAAACCAGCTTGCTTGATGATGCCGTTGTTTTATGGCCCCGGGTGACGTCAACAGTGGAAAACTGCCTCGGCCAACAGTGTCCGGAATATCAGGAATGCTTTATCGTTGAAGCCCGCCGCAGGGCCCAGGAAGCCGATCTGGTGGTTATTAACCATCATTTGTTGATGTCAGATTTTGCTTTAAAAAGTGCCGGCCAGGGTGAAGTTTTACCCAATGCAGATGCCTTTATTATTGATGAAGCCCATCAGTTGCCGGCGATTGCCAGTCAGTTTCTGGGGCACCGGTTAAGCAGTCATCAACTGGCGGAATTAAGTCGTGATGTTGTTCAGGAAATGCAGGCCGCCGCGGCTGATATGCCGGCTATCAGTGAGCAAGCCGAACAATTATTAAGTTGTTTGCAACGACTGCGGATTTTAATTGGCAATCAGGAACAGCGCAGTCCTTGGCAGCAGTTTATGGAAGATACCGGTATTCATGACGAATATGCTCAGGTCATGGAACGGCTGGATAATCTCAATGAAACGCTAAAACTTGCCGCCGAGCGCAGTCAGGGACTGAAACAATGTCAGCAACGTGCTGAAACCTTGTTGAACTTACTGGATTTATTTTTTGACAGCCGCACAGATGACAATCTGGTTTTGTGGCTTGATAACCGCCCGTCGGGTTTTATTCTGCATGCCACGCCATTTGAAATAAGCGGTCATTTTCAAAACTGGCTGGAAGAAAAACCCGCCGCCTGGATCTTTACTTCCGCTACCTTAACGGTTGCCGGCAAATTTAGTCATTTTTGCCAACAACTGGGTATTTTTGATGCCGATACCGCACATTGGGACAGTCCCTTTGATTATCAGCAGCAAAGCTTATTGTATATGCCATTGATCCCGGTTGAGCCCTCGGATCGGGCCTACAGCCAGCATATTGCCGATATTGCCCGTGAAATGATTAAACTCAGTGAAGGCCGGACTTTTTTATTATTTACCAGTTATAAAATGCTGCATGAAGTCGCTGAATTACTGGCTGGCTCGGATTATCCGCTGATGGTGCAGGGCAGTGGTGGCAAAACGCAACTGCTGGAAGCCTTTCGGGAACATGGTAATGCCGTGTTGCTCGGTACCAATAGTTTCTGGGAAGGTGTTGATGTCCGCGGTGAAGCGCTGCGCTGTGTGTTAATCGACAAAATTCCATTTGCCTCACCCGGTGATCCGGTGTTGGAAGCGCGTATCAATAGCCTTAGAAATCGGGGTGGTAATCCGTTTCGCAGTATTCAGATCCCATCAGCGGTTATTCAACTAAAGCAGGGGATAGGCCGGTTAATCCGCGATAAAGCTGATTTTGGGGTACTGGTGTTATGTGATCCACGATTTTTAAGTAAACCCTATGGCAAGGTTTTTTTACGGAGTTTGCCGGCCATGCCGATTACCCAAGATATTAAAGTGGTGGCTGATTTTTATCAGCGACTGGTAGAAAAGGCAAGTTAATTTTAATTTTACAAACACCATATAACCAATTGATTTAATTCAAATCAATAGCATATTTCTTCAATAAATCCAGTGGGATAATTTCCGTTGCCCGTTGATGAGTACTGGCTAAATAAATTTTCGGTGCCATATCAAACTGTTGTGCTTCCAGCCAGCGCGCCGCACACAAACACCAGCGATCACCAGGCTTAAGACCAGGAAAACCATATTCGGGCATCGGCGTCACCAAATCATTACCACGAAAACGGGAATATTGCAGAAAGTCCACGCTGACTGAGACACACACCGTATGTGAACCAAAGTCATTATCACTGGTGTTACAACAACCATCCCGAAAGAAACCCGTCATTGGCTCGGTGCCACACGTTTCCAGTTTTTCGCCAAGTACATTTAAAGAAGGTGCTAATTCATTAGTTTCCATAGATTTTACTCAAGTTTTATCTGGCCAGAAACATGATGGTGTAAGTCCAAATCTGGCATGGTCAACGTTATTATGATTGGCAATGTTTCATTACCATTCAGTTGCTGGCTATCCAGCGCGGCATAAATTGCTTGCTCAATTTCGCGTTGAGAACTGATGCCGACCTTCTTCAAAAACTGACGGATTTCCATGTTTAAAATGTCCTCATTCATGGCCGGCCTCCCAAATTAATCGTATTTGATATATTTGAAACGTGCATCATCAGGCGTACCGATTAATGCACCACCTTCGGTACCGGGTTGCCACATAACGACATCTTCGATTTTACGTGCCAATTCGAAATCTTTATCCGTAATGCCTTTTGCTGCGTGGTTAGTTAATTTAACAATCACAAAAGCATACGATGCAGTCAGATCTGGGTGGTGAAACGCCGCTTCGGCAAGGTGGCCAACGGTATTGATCACCATTAATGTGGCTTTCCAGCCACTGGTTTTATATTTCCGACGGATCCAGCCATTTTCCAGATACCAGTGGGGGAGTTCCTTTTCCAGCCGGGCTTTAACCTCCTCATCATTATAGGTTTTTTCGTTTTCTGTTTCTCTCCAGCTCATGGTCTATACCTCATTTTATGATGTGTTTATAAAGCAGTGTAAAGCATTTAGGGTGTTTTGGACTTAGTGCAAAATTGTTTGGCAATTTTCAAGGCCTCATCAAAATCAAAGTGTGCATCATGTGTCTGCAAGTCTTCAAGGTGCGTTATTATTTCGTCATCAGAAATATGATCATAGTCAGCAACCTTTTCAAAGGCAAAGTGGGCAGCCAACTTTTCGCCACTATCTAATTGATATTCACCAAAATACTGTACTTGAGTGGATTGTTCGGCAGTGTTGATGCCATCGACAATCTGCTCGATCGAATTCGCATCTTTTATAAAATCAGCAGTCATATTTTATCCTCCAAAATAGATTAAACACTTTACTGTAAAGACTTTGTTTTATATGTGTTTTCCCCCCACATCTTGATAACTGTTAGGCTTAAGACTTGCCAAGTGTTAGTTAAGCATCGGAAACTGGAAAATTAGTTCACAAACGCATGAAACGGTGCATTGACGAACGTTATACTGAACATCTCTACAGGATATGAAGGTGAATATGACAAAATTCAACAATATATCAGCAAGACAACTGACGAATATCATTCAGGAAAGCCTGAAAACATTACTTAACACTGCTACGGTGCATCCGGACGATGAAATCGAAACCGTAAAATGGCTATATTTACATCGGTTGTTTACAGATTATCGAGCATTTATTTTACTGGCAGACGAGGGCATGTTGCGCCAGAGTCAGATATTGATGCGCTGTATGTTGGAAATTGTCTTTGAAATGGTTGCCTGGCAGCGTCATCCAGATTTGCATTCCGCCCTGATAAACGGCGATGACAGTGATCGTCGTCAAGTGCTGGAAAACCTCTTAACGTTGCAAAAAAACAAAGCAACATTAACCGAAAAAGAATTAAACCGGCTGCAAGAAATGGTTAAAAGTCCAGATGAAATGGACCGTAAATCATTGCCAACATTCATCAAAGCCGAATTTGCTGACTTGTTACAACTATATCGGACCGACTACCAATTGCTGAGCGAAACAGTGCACAGCGAAACGCATGACATCAAGGCCGATATAATTAAAGATCTTAATAATGAACAATTGTTGGAGATTCATACGTTGTCCAGTAACCAACAAGAAATGGATGAGTTATTGCTGCAAACTGCTGGCTACGTCTTAGCAGCATATGAGTCATTTACAAAACTCTCAGGTAACAAGCTTAACAGCGTTCAGTACGACGATTTGCACCAGCAATTACAACAATGCTGGCACCGGCAGGTAAGTCCGGTACCACACAAAAAGTAATTTATTTGCTGCGATCTGTTCCATATCCAAAATTCACGTGTAAATACTCACATTCAGTATCAGCATTCTACTTACGATTATAATTTAACATAATATATATTATACGAATAATTACGAGTAATAAGGGATGGGTTAAGCACTTGCCGGACGTTGAATGACAGATAGCTTGAGATTTAAGACAAATA
>JAVVFF010000069.1:0-11732 GCA_032250995.1 Methylophaga sp.
GTCAGATTGTTGGTCTGCCGCAACAGCAGGATCAGCGGCTGCGATTTTTACTAAGACCGCAAAGCGGTGCTGTTCAGCTGCCCAAAAAAATCCGCCTCAACTGGTATTACCCGCCAGCAGAGCTGCCCAAAGCCGGTGAACAATGGCAGTTAACAATCCGGCTTAAACCGCCTTATGGCATGGTTAATCCCGGCAGTTTTGATTATGAGAGCTGGTTATTCCAACAGGGTATTGGCGCGACCGGTTATGTCCGTGATCATCGCCAAAATCAGCGTTTAGCGCCGGCTAACAACTATTCGATTAGTTTTTGGCGGCAACGCCTACTTAATTCATTACAAGGCACCGCCGCTGATACGCCGCAACGAGCCCTGATTGAAGGACTGACACTGGGCTTTCGCGACAATATATCACCGCAACAATGGCAGGTCTTGCGTCATACCGGTACCAGTCATTTACTGGCGATTTCTGGTTTGCATATCGGACTGGCAGCGGCCATTGGTTTTTTTCTGGGTCGCTGGTTATGGGCTTGTTTTAGCCCGTTGTGTCTGCGTTTGCCGGCACAACAATTTGCCGCCGTGATGGCCATGTTGTGTGCACTGGTCTATGCCTTGCTGGCCGGTATGTCTATTCCTAGTCAGCGGGCACTGATAATGGTGGTAGTGGCAATGACGGCAATTTTATTGCGCCGGCGTGTGCTCAGTTATCAGCTACTGGCCATCGCATTGCTCATCGTACTGATATGGGATCCGTTTGCGGTCTTGTCGGCCGGATTATGGCTGTCCTTTGCCGCGGTGACGGTCATTATTTATGTCAGTCAAAATCGCCAACCGGTTAATAAATGGCATTGGGCCAGCATTCATATCTGGATTGCCATCGGCCTGACGCCTTTGCTGCTAGTATTTTTTAACAGCACAGCACTTATTTCGCCTTTGGCAAATCTATTCGCCGTACCGTTGGTCAGTGTGCTGGTGGTGCCGGTATTGCTACTGGCCATGGCCTCAATGGCGTTGCATCCACCATGGAGCCAGCCGCTGTGGCAGTTGGCCGAGTGGTTGCTCGAGGGCTTGTGGTGGGCATTACAGTGGCTTGCCGATCTGCCGCTGGCTTTATGGCAAACGGCCAGTTTGCCGATGAGTATCATCGCCCTCAGTTTACTGGCATTTATCTGGCTGATGGCACCCCGAGGCTGGCCAGCACGCTGGCTGGGCATTTTTTTATTATTGCCACTATTATTTTATCAGCCGCCAAGACCCGACAAAGGCGCAGTTTGGCTGTCAGTATTGGATGTAGGTCAGGGATTGTCAGCCGTTATAGAAACCAAAAATAAAACCCTGGTGTTTGATACCGGTCCGCAGTTTGGTGATTTTAATACCGGCGATGCCGTGGTGTTGCCTTTTTTGCAACATCGCGGCGTCAAACACATTGATATGCTGGTTATCAGCCATGGCGATAACGATCATATCGGCGGCGCGACAACCATCATCAAATCACTGCCGGTTAAAGTTATTCGAAGCAGTGTGTCAGCGGAATTGCCCGGCGCTAATGCTTGCCAGGCTGGTCAGCGCTGGCACTGGGATAATGTCTATTTTGAATTTTTGCATCCAACGGCTAAAATGCAAGGCTCAGACAATGAACTCTCCTGCGTGCTGAAAGTTAGCAGTCAATTTGGCAGCATATTGCTAACCGGTGATATTGAAAAACAGGCTGAAGCCAGCCTGTTAAGCACTGATAAAGCAGCTTTGCCATCTGATATTTTACTGGTCGCCCATCATGGTAGTCGAAGCTCATCAACAGCGGCGTTTATTGATGCCGTGTCGCCCCAATTTGCCGTGGTTGCCAGCGGTTTTAATAATCGTTATCAATTTCCGGCTGCTGAAGTGGTGCAGCGGTTTCGCGATCGGCAAATCCCATTAATGAATACCGCTGACAGCGGCGCTGTATTATTCAGGCTGGATCCGGCTGCGCCGATAACCGCGCTGCGTTGGCGTCAGCAGGACCAGCAGCTATGGCGAGCAGTGGCTACTGACTAAGCGGTTTTTCACGTATCATGATGGCTGTTTTGAATTATTGCAGGACTAGAAATCATGCTGGAATTGTTTAAAGCCGGTGGTTGGCTGATGTTTCCGTTGTTTGCTTGTTCGGTCATCGCTATCGCCATCATCGCCGAGCGTTTCTGGAGTCTGCAAACCCGGCGTATTGCCCCACCTGAGCTGATTACCCAGATCTGGCAATGGCTGCGATATAACCAGGTGGATCAGGAACGCATCAAAAGCCTGCAAAAAAATTCCCCGCTGGGCCGAATCTTCGCGGCAGGACTTGCCGATCGCAATGCTGCCCGCGAGATTACCAAGGAAAGTATTGAAGACACCGGCCGGCATGTCACGGCGATGATGGAAAAAAACCTCAATACCCTGGGCACCATCGCAGCGATTTCGCCGCTGATCGGCCTGCTCGGCACCGTAGTCGGCATGATCAAAGTATTTGCGGTGATAACGACCGAAGGCGTTGGCAATCCGGAAACCTTAGCTGGCGGTATTTCTGAGGCCTTGATCACCACCGCCGCGGGCTTAGTCGTCGCTATTCCCAGTGTTATTTTCTATCGGTATTTCCGCGGCAAAATTAATCATCTGGTGGTTAATATGGAAGAGCAAGCGATGCAGTTGATTGAGATTTTACATGGTGATCGTGAGTTTGATCCCGATGAGGCCAAGCAGCCATGAAACTGCTACCCCGTTATTCAGAGGAACCGGACGTCAATCTGACACCGATGATCGATGTGGTGTTTTTGCTGCTGCTGTTTTTTATGGTGTCGACCAGTTTTATCCGGGAAAGCGCTTTAAAAGTCGATTTGCCCCAGGCCACCGGCGAACAGCTTGACGCCCAGGAAGTACTGGTCGATATCGTCATTAACGCCAATGGTGACATGTTGATTAATGATTTACCTGTTTTGGTCAACAACAGCGACGATATGCGTCGCGCGTTAAAAACTGCCGTCGGTGACAGCACTGATCCCCATATTATTATCAGTGCCGATGCCGAGGCCGCTTATCAGCGTATTGTCACTGCGATGGATGCCGCGCAATCGCTGGGATTCAGCCGTCTGACCCTGGCCACACGTCAAATCCGCGAGGCGCCATGAATCAACCTGCCCAGGTTATCAGCGCCAGTCAACTTTACCGGCGTTTGCTCAGCTATGTAAAACCCTACTGGCTGACTTTTATTGCCGTGGTGATATCGATGTTGATATACGCTGCCAGCGAAACCGGCATGGCAGCGATTATGAAACCGCTGATGGATGGCAGTTTTGTTGACAAAGATCCGACCATGATTCAGCTGATCCCGCTGATATTGATTGGTATTTTTCTGATCCGGGGCATCGCCAATTTTCTGACCACTTACGGTCTTGGTTGGATTGCTCGTAATGTTATCAAAACTCTGCGCGAAGAGATGTTTGATCAGCTGCTGACTTTGCCAGCCAGTTTTTTTGACCGCAGCACCTCCGGTCAGCTGATGTCAAAATTACTTTATGACGTTGAACAAGTCGCTGATGCAGCAACAGATGCCGTGCTGGTGCTGATCCGCGATACGCTGACCATTGTCGGGCTGATTGCCTGGATGATTTATCTGAATGGCCTGCTGTCATTGATTATTTTGTTAACGGTGCCGTTTATCGGTTTGTTGGTTTATCAAATCAGCAGCCGCTTTCGCCGTATCAGTAAATCAATTCAGGATTCGATGGGTGACGTCAGCCATGTCAGCAGCGAAATCATTGATGGTCATCGCGAGGTGAAAACCTTTGGCAGTCAAGCTTATGAAGCCAAACGTTTTGACAAGGTTAATCAGCTCAATCGGCGTCAGCGAATGAAAAAAATCGCCACTGAAGCCACTAGTCAGCCGATTATCGAGTTGATTGCTGTGCTTGGTCTGGCCGGTGTGATTTATCTGGCGACCTTGCCGGATATGCTGGCAACCATCACCGTCGGCACTTTTATTTCGTTCATCACGGCAATGTTTATGATCCTGACGCCGTTAAAACGACTGACCAAGCTCAATTCCAAACTACAGGCAGGTATTGCTGCCGCTGAAAGTATTTTCGGTTTGCTGGATCAACCGATTGAAGAGGATAACGGGAGCCAAAAACTGGGCCGGGCTAAGGGCGAGATTGAATACCAGCAAGTTGGTTTTAGCTATGACGTCAATAAAGGCACCGTGCTCAGCGATATTAACTTTTCGGTCAGAGTCGGTCAGACCATTGCCTTTGTTGGTCATTCCGGTAGCGGTAAAACCACCCTGGTCAGTTTGCTGCCACGTTTTTATAACCCCTCCAGCGGCCGGATTTTGATTGATGGTATTGATGTCATGGATCTGCAACTGGCTGATTTACGTCGGCAGATTTCACTGGTTAACCAGCAGGTGATTTTGTTTAATGACAGTATCGCTAACAATATCAGTTATGGCCGCGCCGGAATCAGCGAACCTGATATTATCGCCGCCGCCAAAGCCGCCCACGCCTGGGACTTTATCGAACGACTGCCACAGGGTCTGCACACGCAGGTTGGTGAAAATGGTGTATTGCTATCCGGGGGACAACGACAGCGGCTGGCCATTGCCCGCGCGTTGTTACGTGATGCACCGATTCTAATATTAGATGAAGCCACCGCTTCATTGGATAGCGAAGCTGAACGGCATATCCAGGTGGCTTTGGAACAACTTATCAAAACCCGTACCACATTGGTTATCGCTCATCGTTTATCGACCATAGAAAAAGCCGATTTGATTGTGGTGATGCATAACGGTGTTATTGTCGAAACCGGCAACCATCAACAATTGCTTGATAAAGGCGAACATTATGCTGAACTGCATCGCCTGCAATTTCAGCCAGGCTGATCGACGCCATGCAATGGCTGATTAAAAGCTGGTACCAACCATCGCCACTACGCTGGTGTTTGGCACCCTTAAGTGGCTTATTCCGGCTGGTTGCATCGTTGCGCAGGCTTGCCTACCAGCGCGGCTTTTTTAAAAGTCAGCGATTACCAGTCCCGGTGATTATCATTGGTAATATCAATGTTGGTGGCAGTGGTAAAACACCATTGGTGCTCTGGCTGGCACAACAATTACAACAACGTGGCTGGCGTCCGGGCATTATCAGCCGTGGTTATGGCGGCAACGCGGCACATTATCCGTTAACGGTCACCGCCAATACGCCAGTCGGTGAAAGCGGTGATGAACCAAAATTACTGGCGCTGCGCAGCCAATGTCCGGTAGTGGTCGCGCCGGATCGTGTCGCAGCCGGCCGGCAATTACTGGCGCAGTTTGATTGTAATGTGATTATCAGCGATGACGGCCTTCAACATTACCGGTTGGCGCGGGATTTGGAATTGGTTGTAGTTGATGGCCGCCGTGGTTTTGGTAATGGCTTTTGTTTGCCAGCAGGCCCGTTGCGTGAGCCCGTTTCACGGTTGGACAAGGTTGATTTTGTCATCGGGCATGACGATAGCCGGCAACCTTGGACCATGCAATTACAACTTAAAGAGTCGGTAAATTTAACCGATCAACGTCGCCAGCCATTAACTGACTGGCAAAAGCAGACCGTGCATGCGGTTGCCGGTATCGGCGATCCACAGCGATTTTTTGACCAGTTGCGGATCGCAGGTCTGAATGTCATTGAGCATGCATTTGCCGATCACCATATTTTTAGCGCCGCTGATTTGCAATTCAACGATACACTGCCACTGCTGATGACCGAAAAAGATGCGGTAAAATGTCAGGGTTTGGTAACAGCAAACTGTTGGTCAGTACCTGCTGACGCCTTATTAACCGATGGTCTGGCCGATACCATTGACAACCGTTTAAAGGAACAATAATGGATAAAACGTTACTGGAAATTCTCGCCTGCCCGCTGTGTAAAAGTGGTGTGCGTTTTAATAAAGTCAAACAGGAGCTGATTTGTCCGGCCTGCCGTCTGGCCTATCCAATCCGTGATGATATTCCGGTAATGCTGGCTGAAGAAGCCCGTGAACTGCCCGCTGACGAGGAAATTTAATGACTTTTCGGGTGGTGATTCCGGCACGTTTTGCATCAACACGACTGCCCGGCAAACCGTTAAGAGACATTGCCGGCAAACCGATGATTGAGCATGTTTACCAGCGAGCGTTGGAAAGTAATGCCGACAGTGTCATTATTGCCACTGATGATCAGCGTATTGCCAACGCTGCCCGTCAATTTGGCGCCGATGTCTGTATGACCCGCGCCGATCATCAATCCGGTACCGATCGGCTGGCCGAAGTGGCGCATTTACGATCTTTTGATCCGGCGGAAATTATCGTTAATGTCCAGGGCGATGAACCCTGTCTGCCAGCGCAATTGATTAATCAGGTTGCTGATGATCTGGCAGAACACAGTAAAGCGGCGATCACGTCTTTATACAGCCAGATTGAATCGGCCGAACAAATCTTTGATGCCAATATCGTTAAGGTATTGTTGGATGTGCAGGGTTATGCGTTGTATTTCAGCCGGGCACCAATCCCGTGGCTGCGTGGTGTATTTGGTGAGAATAAACCACTGCCTGCTGATTTACCACATCGCCGGCACATTGGCCTGTATGCCTACCGGACCAGTTACTTGCAACGTTATGCGGATTTTGCACCTTGTACCATCGAGCAGTTTGAGTCGCTGGAACAGCTGCGGGCGTTATATCATGGCAATCGAATTCATTTAACTGAAGCGGCCGTTGCGCCCGGCCATGGAGTCGATACCGAAGCTGATTTACAAATGGCGGCTAGTTTACTGCGGCAATAATTTATCGAGTCCAGCTGCCAGTAATTCAGCGTGTAACTGCCCTTCACCATCAAACACCGGCAAGGTATAAGTCACCGGAACGGGCCGGTGGCCTTCACCATATTGCGTCGGTTGAATATTACTGTCGGTATTCAACACTTGTAGCACCAGCTCACGGCCATCCAACAACTCAATAATTTCACATTGATGTCGATGATAAACAACCTGCTGACCAATCAGGGTCAGCAGATCATCGCTGGATAAGTTACTTTTCGCTGGCATCGGTTTTCGGGCTCGCTTCAGTCACTTTGGGTGGTTCCTGCTGTTGCGTGCCATTATCGGCTGAAGTGTCATTTTTGGCTACTGTTGTTACCGGATCTGCGTCAGCATACTGAGCTTTGGCCGGTGCGCGGCGACGGCGATTATGACTGCTGCCGGTGCTGTTTTTTGAGCGACGCGGCGCTTTTGCAGCTGGTACTTTATTACCATCCACTTCTGGAATATCGGTACTAGGCACCAAATTACCGTTGATCTCCGGTTCTGGTTCGGGGATCGCGTTGCCGTCGATTTCCTGTTTTTCGGCGGGTAATTGATTACCGGCATTGTCGTTGACCGGTGTATTTACTGCCGTATCGGTATCACTACGCCCCCGGCGGCGTCGACCACCGCGACGTGAGCGGCGGGCATTATTGTTGCGGCTGCGTTCACCATCAGCATTGTTTTCGTCTTTATTAGTCTCATTGCCTGCATCATTGCCATTAGCTGTTTCGGCCGGTTTCTCAGCACTGTCGGTGTTTTCTTTACGACGTGGTGGTCGTTGCCGCGAACGGGGATTTTTGCTGCTTTCAGCGGCCGTGTCATTGGTTACCGGGGCTTTTTCTGCCGATGTATTTTCTGCCGCTGAACTTTCTGCAGACTCATCACGACCCGGCGTATTTCTGCTGCCACCACGGCGGTTGCTGTTGCGGCCACCACGGCTGCGACGATTGCCGCTGGATTTATCGGCATTATCATCTGTTGGTTGCGTCACTTTTTTAGCCTTTTCTGTTGGTTGGCTGTCTTCACCCTGACTACCGGTTAAAGCCCCGAGCAAACGCTTTAACAAGCTAGGCTTACGAACAGCTTCCGTCGGTTTATTAATAATTGGCGCTGGTGCAACTGGCGCAATACCGGTCACGGCAGGCTGTTCCAGTGCGGGTTTATCTTTGAGCATCACTGGCGTTTCCAGTTCTGGTGTCGTCATTAACTGGTGACTGGTGCTGCTGCGTTCAGCGCCTTCTTGAACGCGCTCGATATCATAGTGCGGCGTTTCCAGATGCGGATTAGGGATCAGTAATACGCGCACACTCTGACGCTTTTCGATAGCATCAATTTGCGGCCGTTTTTCGTTGAGCATAAAGGTGGCAACCGCAACCGGTAATTGCACTACCAATTGGGTGATTTTCTCTTTGGTCGCTTCTTCTTCCAGAAGTCGTAAAACCGCCAATCCCAGCGACTCAACGCCGCGTACATGGCCAAGACCGGCGCACCGTGGGCAGACTTCCTGATGAGCATCACCGAGTGCTGGCCGCAGTCGTTGCCGGGACATTTCCAGTAAACCAAAACGGGAAATTCGGCCTACCTGAACCCGCGCCCGATCGGCTTTTAAATGTTCACGCAGACGGTTTTCCACTTCCCGCTGATGACGGGTTGGGCCCATATCGATAAAGTCAATAACGACCAAGCCACCCAAATCACGCAGCCGCAATTGGCGGGCGATTTCTTCAGCAGCTTCTAAATTAGTATTAAAGGCGGTTTCTTCAATATCGCCGCCTTTATTGGCACGCGCCGAGTTAACGTCAATCGAAATCAATGCTTCGGTCGGATCGATGACCAGTGCACCACCTGATGGTAAACGCACTTCATGACGAAACGCGCTTTCAATCTGACTTTCTACCTGATAACGGGTAAACAGCGGCACTTTGTCCTGATAGAGTTTAAACTTGCTCAAATCATGCGGCATGACCATACGCATAAAATCATAGCCGGTTTGATATACCTCGGGAGAATCAACCAGAATTTCACCGATATCTTTACGCAGATAATCACGCAGGGCGCGGATGATGATATTACTTTCCTGATACACCAGAAATGGTGCCGGGCGGTCTTTGGTGGCGGTATCAATGGCGGTCCATAATTGCAGAAGATATTCTAAATCCCACTGCAACTCTTCGGTTTGTTTGCCAACCCCGGCGGTACGGACAATCATGCCCATATCATTGGGGACCTCTAAGGAACGCAGTGCTTCTTGTAATTCAGCACGTTCGTCACCTTCGATACGGCGGGAAATCCCACCAGCCCGTGGGCTGTTGGGCATTAACACCAGATAACGGCCAGCCAAACTGACAAAGGTGGTCAGTGCCGCGCCTTTATTACCACGTTCTTCTTTTTCGATTTGGACGACCAGTTCCTGGCCGACAGACAATACATCCTGAACGTTAATACGACCGTTATTATCACCGTCGGCTTTGCCGGGGCGGAAATATTCTTTGGCGATTTCTTTTAATGGCAGAAAGCCCTGACGTTCCGAGCCATATTCGACAAACACTGCTTCCAAGCTAGGTTCGACGCGGGTAATTTTGCCTTTGTAAATATTGCCTTTTTTCTGTTCGCGGGAGGGGGTATCGATATCCAGATCAAACAAGCGCTGGCCATCAACCATCGCCACACGCAACTCTTCTTCGTGGGTTGCGTTAATTAAAATACGTTTCATGCATAAACCTCAGTTAGAGGTTCCCACGTCACTAGGCATGCCGCATGACACTGATGCAGCCACGCAGATGGACATGCAGATAAACTGCAATTGCAAAATAATCAATTTTGTTTGCGCGCCCGGCTTAAGCGTTCGCCAGCCGGCGCGTCGTTATTTAATTTTTGTCGTGCTGCAATAGGGTTCTGCAGTCAGTTTGCGATCGAGCTGCTATCAGCCCTCGCTTTGATTATTTTTTTGCCGCCCTGCACGCTACAATTTGTGCTGTTTGTTTTGCTGTTGCCGGGACGTAGGAACCATTTATTCTCATTCAGACCCGACTGTCGGGCCCCGTTGGTCGCTGAACCCCTGTTCAGCGTTATATATTCGTTTCAGATCGCCGCATCAACCTGCATTTGCGCTGGGCGCGACGGGGTATTTACAGCCTATTTTGTTAAAAGTCAGTATACTGAACACATTTTCCAGACAGACCAATCACCGAATATAGCAGTATGGTGCGCTGTCAGCAAGCAAATAAAGTCTCAGAGTAATGGCCGACGCCGCACAAAAATCCCCAGCTGTTCAATTTATTACCATTGGCGTCGAGCAAGCTGGCCAGCGAATTGATAATTTTTTGATAACACTGGAAAAAGGCGTACCGAAAAGCCGCATTTATCGCGCCGTTCGCAAAGGTGAGGTGCGGGTCAATAAAGGCCGCATCAAACAAACCTATAAACTGCAGATTGGTGACCAGGTACGGATCCCACCATTGCGGGTCAGTGAAAAAACCGACGCCATCCATGTCAGTGACAGTTTGGCGCAGATCCTGCGTCAACAAATTATTTACGAAGATGACTATTTACTGGCTTTAAACAAACCTGAAGGGTTGGCCGTACATGCCGGTACCAATATTCAGACCGGCGTTATTGAAGCTCTGAAAAAATGCCGTCCTGAAGCTGCTTTTCTGGAACTGGTACACCGGCTGGATCGTGATACCTCGGGCTGTTTATTGATTGCCAAACGCCGTGATGCCCTTTTGCACTTACAAAACCAAATGCGTAGCAGTGACGATATTGATAAGCGTTATTTAACGCTCACCCACAATCACTGGCCACAAAACGACACAATTGTCGATAAGCCCCTGCAGAAAAACACCGTTATCGGCGGTGAAAATATGGTGGTGGTCGATCCGGCAGGTAAGAACGCTAAAACCCAGTTTCTGGTTAAACAGACATTCCGGAATTGTCAGTTAATGGAAGTCAAATTGTTTACCGGCCGTACCCATCAAATCCGCGTTCATGCGGCTTCCAGTGGCCACCCGGTTGCCGGCGACAGCAAATATGGGCAGCGTGATTTTAATAAACAACTCAAACAGGCTGGTCTTAACCGGATGTTTTTACATGCCTGGCAGCTGAATATCGCCCATCCTGAGGATGAGCGGCGCTTAGAACTGAGCGCACCGTTACCGGCTGATTTACAACTTTTTATCGAAAAATTAACTAAAGATTAACCATGGCTTATCCACTAATCGTTTTTGACTGGGACGGCACACTGATGGACTCCACCGGCCACATCGTGTTTTGTATGCGCGAGGCCATTACCAGGTTAAAAATGCCGTCACTCACCGATCAGCAAATCAGTCATATTATCGGACTGGGTTTGCCTGAAGCGGTGAAAACGCTGTATCCGGAAAGTACTGCTGGCGACGCACAAAAATTGGCTGACAGCTATCGGCAAATCTGGCTACATCATCCTTTTGAAGCCCCGTTATTCGACAATGCCTTAAATATTCTGCAAAAACTGGCTGATCAGAATGTGTTGCTCGGTGTGGCCACCGGTAAAGGCCGGCGCGGTCTTGATAAAGTGCTGAATGAAACCGGTTTAACCGATGTATTTGTCGCCACCCGCTGCGCTGATGAATGTCACTCCAAGCCGCATCCGCAAATGCTCAGCGAAATTATCGATTTTTGTGGCGTGTCAGCTGCCGAGACATTGATGATTGGCGATACCGAATTTGATTTGCAGATGGCCAAAAGCGCTGGCGCTGACAGTGTAGGCATTATGCATGGCGCCCACGATCTGCCAATATTACAAGCCTGCCAGCCACAGGCGATTGTTGAAGACTTGTTTGCACTGGAAAGCTGGTTAGCTAGGGTCTGTTGACCTTTCAGACCCTAGGGGCTGTTGATCTTTGGTGGTTATTTTTTGAGCAGCATGATGACTCGGT
>JAVVFF010000070.1:0-11121 GCA_032250995.1 Methylophaga sp.
GTAATCCGAAAAGCGGTGAGTCAGTTGAACTGGACGAAAAATATGTTCCGCACTTTAAGCCAGGTAAAGAGTTACGTGACCGTGTTAACGAATCGGCCGATCTGTCTTAAACAATGAAAATCAGTCAGGAGGCCATCACCGGTGCGCATCAGATTCGCGATTACGGTGATGGTTTTCTACTGATCCAATTAGCTGACGGTCAGACGCAACGTTTGACGGGCAGTTTTATCCTCAGCAGTGAGCAACTAAGAACGCTCGCGCCAGATTTTATCAGTACCAACGATATTACACAGCTATTAGCTGTACTTGAAACCGTTGAATATGACGTTTTAATTATGGTCTCCGAATCCCATATGAATGCCACCACGGCTTTATTGATGCAGCAATTTCAGCATCGTGGATTGTACGCAGAATTTATGGCGTTGGGGCCAGCTTGTCGTACCTTTAATTTATTGATGGCTGAAGGTCGTAAACCACTGATCTGGGCAAGTTTATAATGGCTTTGCGGGCTAATTCAGAATCATTCTCAATTTGACGCTTTAATGACAGTTTCAGTCTGTGAGGCAAGTCACTGTTTCTAAATAGAATGCTGGTTAGTTGTTGCGACAAAATAGTGCATTCATCTTGACCCTCCAGATTGAAGTTAGGAAAATTCTCCCACGCTCAGATATCAAGCCAGCGTAGTTTTAACAAAAATTTTGACTTTAATTGATGTAGATCAAGCAAGTGTATGCAACAGTTTAAGATGTTTTGGGTTAAACTTTGTCATAGCTTTAATGCTGACAAAATGAAATGGGTCCGCTTCTATTTCAATAACAAGAAGTCGAGAGAGTAACTCACAGAATAAGGTGTGGTCGCGATGCAGGCGAAACAACAGTATAACTATGAAGTGGTCAAATGGTTCGCCTATATGGCGGTGGTTTATCTGGTTGCCGGAACGGGGTTGGGGGTATTTATTGCCTCGCAACTAGCTTGGCCGGACTTGAATTTTGATAATCCGTATATCACTTTTGGCCGATTACGTCCTTTGCATACCAACACGGTAATTTTTGCATTCGGTGGCTCAACACTGATGGCGACGGCATTTTATGTCGTACAAAGAACATCCGGTGTCAGATTGTGGAGTGATAAGATGGCTTGGTTCACCTTCTGGGGATGGAACCTGATTATTTTAGGCGCCATCATCACCTTGCCATTAGGTCTCAGCCAATCTAAAGAATATGCCGAACTTGAATGGCCATTGGATATCTTGATTGCAGTGGTCTGGATCTCCTACTTGTTCAATTTCATCATGACCCTGTCGATTCGTAAGAATTCTCACATCTACGTCGCCAACTGGTTTTTCCTGGCGATGATGATCATGATTACTTATCTTCACGTTGTTAACAGCTTGTCTATTCCGGTCAGTATGTGGAAATCCTACTCTATTTTCTCAGGTGTTCAGGATGCGATGATTCAATGGTGGTGGGGACATAATGCTGTTGGTTTCTTCCTGACGGCTGGCTTCTTGGGCATCATGTATTACTTTGTCCCTAAACAGGCTAATCGGCCCATTTATTCTTACCGCTTGTCGGTCATTCACTTCTGGGCGCTAATTTTCGGCTATGTATGGTTAGGTGCTCACCATCTTCAATATACTGCACTGCCAGATTGGACCGGATCACTTGGCGCAGCGATTTCATTAGCAATGATTATCCCTTCATGGGGTGGTGCTTTGAACGGAATGTTCACGCTCAGTGGTGCCTGGGATAAGTTACGTACCGACTACATTCTGCGTTTCCTGATCGTGTCACTTGCTTTTTATGCCATGTCGACGTTTGAGGGGCCGGTTATGGCTTCGAAAACAGTTAACGCCTTGTCTCACTATACTGACTGGACTATCGGGCATGTGCATTCAGGTGCACTTGGCTGGGTTGTTATGGTTTCTGTCGGTGCTATTTACCATATGGTTGAACGTATGTGGGGCACTCGAATGTATTCCGTCAAACTGGTGAATCTGCATTTCTGGTTGGCAACAATTGGCACCGCTATTTACATTACGGCAATGTGGGTCGCTGGCATCATGCAAGGTCTGATGTGGCGTGCATATGATGAATATGGCAATCTGGCATACACTTTCGTTGAGTCCGTTGCTCAAATGCATCCTTATTACGCCATGCGCGCCGTTGGTGGTTTCATCTTCTTCGCGGGTGCAGTGATCATGCTTTATAACGTCACCGTTACCATTCGTCAGGCCGTTGTCAAACCGTCTGCCGAAATGGCAACTGCAGCGAATATTTGAGGGAATCGGAATGGCTAAACACAAGAACAATAAACGCGTTAGCTTCCAGGAGTGGGTAGAGCAGAACGTTTGGGGTTTGGTGCTGGCAACCGCATTGGTGGTCTCTGTCGGAGGCATCGTAGAGATCGTACCTTTGTTCTATCTGGACACCACTTTTGAAGATGATGTGTTTCCGGAATATGAAGAGCTGAAAGGTGTTCGTCCCTATACTGCGCTGGAGTTAGCGGGGCGTGATATTTATCAGCGTGAAGGCTGCTATTTGTGTCACTCGCAGATGGTGCGTCCGTTCCGTGATGAAAAAGATCGTTATGGTCATTATTCTCTGGCGGTGGAGTCGAAATACGATCATCCTTTCCAGTGGGGCTCTAAGCGGACCGGTCCCGATTTAGCCCGGGTGGGTGGTAAATATTCAGATGCCTGGCATATTCAGCACTTACGTGATCCACGAAGTGTTGTACCGGAATCGATCATGCCGCGTTACCCATGGCTTGATAAAGCAACCATCGATGGCCAAGGCATTGAAAAACGCGTGAAAGCAATGAAAGTGTTGGGTGTACCGTACAATGACGAAGACATCAGTGGTGCTGCTGAAACAGTGGAAGGTAGGACAGAAATGCAGGCGTTGGTGGCTTATTTACAAGTGCTGGGCACGATGGTGAAATTTGAGCCAGGCCGAGATTATCGTGAATAAACTCCAGTCTTATTTTGAGACTAATTGGAGTGCCATGACAGTGAGTGACTGGATCGGCACACTGCTGACCGTGGTTATTTTCTTGCTGATGCTGGGTATGTATATCTGGGTTTTGCGACCTAAAAATAAAGACAAACTCGAAGCCCATCGTAACTTGCCGTTTGACGATGATGCTGCGGAAAATTCGGAGAAAAAAGATGGCTGATAATGACAAAAATCCGCATGAATGTTCGGATACAGGGCATGAGTGGGATGGCATTACGGAGCTGACAAATCCTCCCCCGCGCTGGTGGATTATTGCCCTGTATCTCAGCGGTTTATTGGTACTGGTTTATTTTATTTTGTATCCGTCATTACCGTTGGTCAATGATAGTACTAAAGGCCTTTTGGGCTGGACGCAAATCGAAGAGTACAAAGAAAATTTGGCAGAGGTTGAAGCCCGTCGTGCGCCTTATGAAGACAAGCTGGAAGCCATGACGGCAGATGAAATTCTGGAAGACGAAGAACTGCGTAATTACGCAGTGGGTTCCAGTAAAGTGCTTTACGGTGATAACTGCGCGGCCTGTCATGGTACCGGTGGTATTCCTCAAGCAGGTTCAGGTTATCCAATTTTGGCTGATGATGATTGGTTATATGGTGGTAGCGTCGCCAAAATCGTTGAAACATTGGCGAAAGGTCGTCAGGGTATGATGCCGGCTCATGCCGAGTTACTGACCGATGAAGAAGTTAATGATTTGGTGCGGTTTGTCATTAACAATTCGAATAACGAAGCGACTGACGCGGGTTGGAAACTTTATAATGAAAAAGGTTGTGTTGCTTGCCATGGTGCAGATGCTAAAGGTGTCCAGCAATTAGGTTCGGCAAATCTGACCGATAAAATTTGGCGTTTTTCGGGTGAGCCCGATGAAATTCGGTACACCATTGTTAATGGTGTAAATGACACTAATAATCCGGAAACCCGAATTGCTGTGATGCCGGGCTGGAATGAAAAGCTGGCAGTCAGACTGGAAGCTGAGCAGTGGGAAGAAGAGCCGGAATACGATGGTACGGAAACACAACGCCTCAGTGAAACTGAAATTAAGAAACTGGCAGTCTATGTTCACCAATTAGGTGGTGGTGAATAAGACGGAAGAAGGTTGCGGCTAAACACCCAAGCCGCATTGGGATTCAGGAGAGTCATTATGGACGCAGTTGTTATTGGTGCGATTGTTTCATTGGTACTTACCATTGCGGTAATTGGTGTCATTGCCTACAAAATTATAAAAAACATGGAAAACGGCAGCGACGAAACTTAATTTTCTGAACTGTATCTCACGGAAGAAACCGACTTCAGTGTCGGTTTTTTCTTGTCAGAAATGCTAAATCAGCAAATGCTGATATTTTACCGTTGTGTTATAATTTGACAGTTATAGTTGCGGAGTAAGCCGGGTGTCTCAACAACAGCAAGCCGTGCCGATCGATGTGTCTGGTATTTACGACGATGTCTCTGACTGGGATGTCAATGCCGGTGGCAATAAAGTCGTTGCCAAACGCATAGCTGGACGGTTTCGACTGTTAAAATGGTATGGTATGTCGGTGTGGTTGATTTTCTTCTTGGGCCCTTATTTGCGCTGGAATGGTCAGCAAGCGGTCCTGTTTGACATTCCCAATCGCCAGTTCAACTTCTTCAATATTACTATCTACCCGCAAGACATCTGGATGTTGTCACTGACCCTGTTGTTTTTTGCTATCTTATTGGCAGCCGTTACCAGTATTGCCGGTCGGGTATTTTGTGGTTATTTTTGCTTTCAGACTGTGTGGACCGATATTTACACCTTTATCGAAACCCGTCTGGAAGGTGATACACCGCCTAAAGCAATGAAATTTCGCCAGGCCCCGATGAGTGCCAACAAAGCACTGCGTATCACCACCAAACATTTTTTATGGCTGGCTATCGCCCTGTTAACGGGTGTGTCGTTTGCGGCATGGTTTACCGATGCCTATCAGTTGTGGCATGACTATTTTACCTTACAAGCGTCGATTGCAGCCTGGATTGTATTGGGTATGTTTGCTGCCGGTACCTATATTTTTGCCGGTTTTATGCGTGAGCAAGTCTGTTTCTGGTTATGTCCCTATGCACGTTTGCAGGGCGTTATGTATGACCAGGACACTGTATTACCCGCCTATGATGCCGAGCGTGGTGAACCACGCGGTAAATTGAAACGTGGTGAAGTGGATGCCAATAAGGGCAGTTGTATTGATTGTCGAGTGTGTGTGGCGGTATGTCCTACCGGTATTGATATTCGTAAAGGTCAGCAAGAAGGTTGTATCACCTGTGGCATGTGTATTGATGCCTGTGATTCGATCATGGATAAAACCAATCAACCACGCGGTCTGATCCGTTACGCATCTTATAAAGAACTGCATCATAACGGTAAATCTGTGCCCTTATACCTGCGACCCAGGGTGATTATTTATTCGTTGATTTTGCTGATGGCGCTGGGTGGCGTGATTTACGGTTTTACCAGTTTGGCACCGACAGAATTTAAAGTTATACACAATCGACAACCACTCTATGTCAGCCTGAGTGATGGGTCGATCCAAAACCGTTACATACTGAAAATGCTTAATAAAACAAAAGAAGATATTTTAGTGCGTTATCAGGTCACTGGTGTCGAAGGCGCAAAATTGCAGGGATTTGATCAACCGGTTGTCATTGAGCCGGGCCATGTTGTGCCAATTCAGGCATTGGTTCGGGTACCGGCAGAACAAATCAATGCATCGACGATGCCGTTATATTTTGAAGCGGAAGTGATTAATAAACCATCGCTGGACAGTCGCTCCAAAACCGTCTTTATGGGACCGCAATAATGGCTATTTCGCAAGATAACCCAAAAGCACTGAAAAATCCCTGGGTGCTTGGTATGCTGGGTTTTCTGGTGGTGTTTCTGACGGCTAACTTTATATTTATTTATCTGGCTTTCAAACAACCGCCGAATTTAGTGGTTGATAATTTTTATGAGCGTGGCAAAGCCTATGCCATGAAAGAAGCGGCCGTTGATCAAGAGAAAAAACTCGGTTGGAACGGCCTGATTATGACGCCCCCTAAGAGTCGTGTTAATCAAAGTCAGCCTTATGAAGTGTTAATACAAGGCAAAAATTCTGCCGGTTTGGATCTGGATTCGGTGACGTTATTTGCTTACCGCCCATCCGATATGGATGCTGACTTTTCTGTACCAATGAATAAAATGTCTGCTGGTCGCTACAGCGTGGATATCGCTTTCAATCTACCGGGTAATTGGGATTTGATTGTCGAAGCGCAGCGTGGTGAAGATGAGTTTATGATTACCCGTCGGATATACATTGATCCCTGATAACGACAAGCTGTAGGAAAGCCTGATTTTTGTCTGCAACACCTGCCAGATCGACTGCTGCCTGTTTTCATTGCGGTCTAGATGTGCCTCCGTCAGCGACGTTTTCGGCTGAGCTGGGTGGTCAACAGCGTCAATTTTGTTGCTATGGTTGTCGTAGTGTTTGTGAAACCATTTTTTCCGCCGGACTGCAAAGCTTTTATCAGAAAACTCCCAGCGGTGAAACGCTGGCACCGCCACCGGAAGTCCCTGCCGAACTGGAAGCCTACGACTTACCAGAAGTGCAGGAGGAATATGTCACGATCAACGGTTCGCAGCGCACGATGCATCTGTTGGTCGAGGGAATTCATTGTGCTGCCTGTGTCTGGCTGATTGAACAGGCTTTGCACAAACAGGCTGGCGTTCTGGCAGCCGATGTTAATTTAACAGCAAAGCGTCTGCGGCTTCGCTGGGATCAGACCCAGGTCAAGCTCTCGCAATTGATTCATTTGCTGTCTCAAATCGGTTATTCAGCGGTACCTTTTGATCCGGAAACTGCTGAGGGCGCATTGGCGCGTCGTCACCGGGATTTGCTTTACCGGATGGCCTTCGCCGGTTTTTGCATGATGAACATCATGTGGGTGTCGATTGCACTGTATGCCGGTGCGGCAGAGGATGAATTTCGTAACTGGTTTCATTGGGTGGGCATGGCAATTGCCACACCGACCTTGCTGTATTCCGGTTTCCCGTTTTTACGAAATGCGATTATTGGTTTAAGGCACTGTCACCTGACCATGGATTTGCCGATAGCCATCGGCGCCACCGCAACTTACTTGTATTCCGTTTACATCACTGTGACCGGCTCAACGCAGGGTGAGGTGTTTTTCGACACCGTCGTTAATTTTATTTTTGTTATTTTGATTGGTCGTTATTTGCAGGCAATTTCCAGTCGTAATGCATTATCAGCAACGCGTCGGCTGTTGGAATTACAACCCAAACTGGCAACATTGGTCACCGATCAAGGACAACGTATTGTGCCGATCCGCATGGTAAAAAGCGGTGACCTATTGCTGGTTAAACCGGGTGAAAAGGTGCCGGTAGATGGTTTAGTGATTAGTGGCGATAGTGTGATTGATGAATCGATGCTTAGCGGCGAGTCACGGCCAGTAGTTAAAAAAGCCGGTGATCAGGTGGTGGCTGGCAGTGTTAACGGCGAAGGCGCTTTTCAAGTCCGTGCTGAAGCGGTATTACGCAATACGGCGCTGGCCAGAATTTTGCAATTAATGGATGAAGCACAGGCATCAAAAGCGCCGATCCAGAGTCTGGCTGATCGCATCGTGCCATGGTTTGTTTTGATAACACTGTTGCTGGCAACGGTGACATTTATCTACTGGGTTCAGCAGGACCTTGAAATTGCATTATTAGCGGCGGCATCAGTATTGGTAGTGACTTGCCCCTGTGCCTTTGGTATGGCTACGCCAATGTCGATAGCGGTCGCTAGTGGCGCGGGTGCACAGCGCGGTATTTTGGTGAAGCAGGGTGCAGCATTGGAAGCTTTGTCATCGGTGGATCATGTGGTATTCGATAAAACCGGCACGCTAACCGATGGCAATTTGCAGTTAAGTCTTATTAAACCGGCTGATGGACTGAGTGAACAGGCCTTGTTGGAATTGACCGCTGCGGTTGAACAGGGCTCAGAACATGCGATTGCCCGGGCGATTTTACAGTTTACTGAAGAAAAACAAATTACACCGGCGGTCGCCTCTGAATTTAAAGCGTTTCCGGGCCGCGGCGTTTCTGCGGTTGTTGCAGGGCAAGCCATTCAGGTGGGCACACTGGACTGGTTACAACAAACAGGTTTGACAATTGATGAGAGTTGGCAACAACAAGCCCAGCATGTTGAACGGCAAGGTATCAGTTGTGTGTTGGTCACTTTTGCAAATGAAATTATGGGCTTACTGGGCTTTAGTGACTATTTACGTGAAGATGCCCGGCAAACGGTCAGTGACTTATTGGCACAGGGCATTAAAGTCACCGTGCTGAGCGGTGATCGTCATGCAGTGGTTGTCGCTGTAACGGCAAAGCTTGGAAATATTGATTGCCTAGCTGAGGTATTACCGGAAGATAAACAAAAATGTATCCGTGATTTGCAACAGAGCGGAGCGACGGTGGCCATGGTTGGTGATGGGATTAATGACTCCCCGGCGCTGATACAAGCTGATGTCGGTATTGCCCTGGCAACTGGCACTGATGTCTCTATAGAAAGTGCAGATATTGTGTTGCTCAGGAATAAATTATCGCAGGTTGCCGAAGCAAAACTTCTGGCGACACGGACGCTGCGCACGATTAGGCAGAATATTGTATTATCCATAAGTTATAACGTCATTATGGTACCACTGGCGATGATGGCACTGGTTAGCCCATTATTGGCCGCCGTAACCATGCCGATTAGTTCTTTGCTGGTGATTGGTAATGCTGCCCGCATCAGCCGGCTGTTCAAGAGGTAAGTCATGGAAGTTATATATGGCCTGTTACCGGGTATGTTATTACTGGGTATTGTCGGTGTAGTCGTGTTTTTTTGGGCCGTCCGTAATGGTCAGTATGATGATATGGAAGGCGCTGCACACCGGGTTTTAATGGATGAGGATGCGCCGGTTGAGCAAACGGATGAAGCAGAAGACAGTGAAGACGACAATGCATCTGATGTGCCGCGTAAATAAAGTATTAACGGTGCATATGGCTATGGTTCAGCATGTTTAAAAACTGGCGGATCCGCAGTTTACTCCATGTTTGGGCGGTGATGACGATTTTTACCATCGTTTTGATGTCTGCTCTGTCAATCGGCAATCACAAGCGATATGCAGACAACCAGTCGATGCTAATGGATAATTTGCTGCCACTTCAAGACAGCAGTCGAGAAATTATCGCTATCGCCGCAGAATTTATTGCCCGTCAGCAACTAATCCTTCATGCTGACAGCCGGCAAATGCTGGTTAACGTGCCTAATCGCGTTCAACTGGAACAACGTTTCGAGCTGCAATGGCAGCGTTTGCTGAGCTTGAGCCGACGAATGCAAATTGATCAGCAATTATTATTGCCCCTGCAACAAAATTATCAGCATTTTTTACAAACCGATCAGCAAATATTTGATTTGATGTTACGCCAGCATCAGCTGAATGAGCAGCGTAGCACGCTAAACCCCAGTGCTGAGGTTGCCCGCCGCCTCTCACTGCAACAACAAACTAATCAGCAGAGATTGCGTAATGTGCTTGGTCAAAGTGTTGAAGTATTAGAAAAACTGCAAGACAGTCTGCGACAACTGACGTCTCAGGTAACCGCGCATAATCAGCAACAGTTGAATCAATCGAAAACGATGATTACTGATTTTCGCAGTTTGGTTTGGCTGATAAGTGGTGTTTTGATTTTTGCCATGCTGATATTTGTCATGCTTTTATCCCAACGTATCCAGCAACCATTAAAAAAACTGCGTCAGGGAATGCGGGCATTGACTGCAGAAAACTTCGCAATTCGCCTGCCGGAAACAACCAGTCGCAGTGAATTTAGTTTGCTGGCTAAGGATTTTAATCAGTTTGCTGCGAATACCGAACAATTGATTCTGGCACTGGATAAGGCCCGTTACCGCTTACAAGATCGTGAGCAACAACTTTCGACCATTCTAAGCAGTGTGCCAGAAGCGATTCTGACTTTATCAGCTGAAGGTAGAATCATCGACTGTAATCTGGCGGCTGAAAAAGTATTCGCTGCCGCTGCTGAAGATATTCAGGATCAGCCTTTAGCGCGATTTATTCGCCAGGCAGAATGGATGACACTCCAGGAGATCAGCAGTCAGCAGCAACGAAATCACGAATATGCAGGTACTAATTATCGGGGCCAACCGATTGTCCTGTGGCTGTCATTAAGTCCGTTGGCAGAACAAGAAAGCATTGCCTGGGTAGCGGTGGTTTCTGATATTACCAGTTGGAAACAGACCGAGCAGACGCTGCGCCAGACCAGTAATGAACTTAATGCCATTTTCGAAAACGCTATGGTCGGCATTGCGTTTGTTAAAAATCGACAGTTAGTTCGGACCAACCATAAATTTGAGCAATTATTTGCTGATGTTGATAAGCAATTGGAAGGGCAAAGTGCACGCTGTCTGCATACCAGCGAGGATGCTTTTCAGCGTTTTGGTGAACAGGCTTATAGCGCGTTGGCTCAGGGTGAAAATTTTGAAGCACAACTGGAAATGGTTCGGCTGAATGGCGAACGTTTCTGGTGTTCTTTATCTGGACAGGCCGTCGACAGTGCCGCTCCGGCTGCTGGCAGCATCTGGCTTTATGAAGATGTGACCCAACAGCGGCAAAATGAAGATCGTTTAATCCGCCTGGCCAGCCTTGATCCATTGACCGGATTACCTAACCGTAGCGTGTTTAATGATCGACTCGAACACGCTATTCATAAATTACAGCGTAATAGTGGCCGGCTGGCAGTATTTTTTATCGATCTGGATCACTTCAAACATATTAATGATTCGCTGGGTCATAGAGCTGGTGATGCGCTGCTTTGTGAAGTATCACGACGGATCCGCTCCTGTGTCCGGGAAAGTGACACGGTGGCTCGGCTTGGCGGTGATGAATTTACCGTGGTACTTGAAGATATTACCTCGGCGCAATATGTTGGCCGGATTGCTGAAAAGATCCTGACCACAACGTCTCTGCCTTATATGCTTGATAATGTTGAGGTAAATATTAGCCCGAGCATCGGTATCAGTCTGTATCCGGCAGATGGCCGCGATGTTGATATGTTAATCCGTAATGCTG
>JAVVFF010000201.1:0-1917 GCA_032250995.1 Methylophaga sp.
TTATCCTCAGCGAATACCAAAAACTGCTGTCAGATAAAACCAAATTGGTCAGCTTTACCCAGGTTGCCAATGCCTTAGGCACCATTACCCCAGCCAAGGAAATCATTGCGATGGCCAAACAGGTGGGGGCAGTCACCCTATTGGACGCGGCACAATCGGTATCACATTTAGCCGTCGACGTGCAACAGCTCGACTGTGATTTTCTGGTGTTTTCCGGGCACAAAATATTCGGCCCCACCGGTATTGGTGTGCTGTACGGTAAACAATCATTACTGGATGAAACCCAGCCATGGCAAGCTGGCGGTAATATGATCGAAGATGTGACTTTCGAGCAAATCCGCTATCAAGGCGCGCCGGCAAAATTTGAAGCCGGCACCGGAAATATTGCTGATGCAGTCGGACTATCAGCCGCCATTAAATATGTGCAATCGATTGGTTTAAGCCGGATTGCCCAGTACGAGCATGAATTGCTCGGCTACGCAACGCAGGCCATCCAACGTATCAATGGCGTCAAACTGATTGGTACGGCAAAAGACAAAACCAGTGTCATGTCATTTACCCTTGATGGTTACGAAAATGCTGCGGTGGGAAAAGCCCTAAATGAAGTCGGTATTGCTGTGCGCACCGGTCATCATTGCGCCCAGCCTATTTTGCGCCGTTTTGGTGTGGAAAGCACGGTTCGGCCTTCGTTTGCCTTTTATAACACCCTTGATGAGATTGATTTATTAGTGGATACCGTCAATAAGTTATCCATTAACAGACGGTTTTAATCTATACAGTCTGTCGGATGTTCTGAAAAGATCATCCGACTTTTTATAGCAACAAGGTAAGCAATCCGAGTCCGGCACTGATCATCAGTAAGGTCATCACACCTAGCTTAAATTTAATCAACGCAATTGTTGCCAACACCATAGCAGTAGCGGCCAGGCAATCGAATTGCCCAGCCCAACCATCCGCCCACAGCACATGATAAGCAAAAAATAACGCCAGATTGACGATGACACCGACCACTGCCGCAGTAATACCTTTTAAAGGTCTTGTCAGATACTGATTATTATGGCTGGATTCAATTAAAGGTGCGCCCAGCAACACAAAAATAAACGATGGCAAAAAGCTGAACCAGGTCACTAAAAGTGCAGCGCTAATCCCTGCAATCAAGGAAAAATCAGTACCAAAAAAGGCTTCAATATAAGCGCCTACAAAGGCAACAAACGCCACGATCATGATCAAAGGGCCGGGTGTCGTTTCCCCTAAGGCCAGGCCGTCAATCATTTGCGTTGGCGACAGCCAGCCATAACTGACAACGGCACCTTGATAAACATAGGGCAAAACTGCGTATGCACCACCAAATGTCAAAAAAGCAGCTTTAGTGAAAAACCAGCTCATTTGGGTCAATGTGTGGCTCCATCCTAAACCAAGATATAAAACCATCATTGGCAGACACCACAGCAAAAGTCCAACCAGTACAACTTTTATCGTTTGCCGCCAACTGAATCGTGTGTGCTCGGCCCGGTGCCAATTATCTTCAAGCCCACTTTGTTTGCTATCTGCTTGACTCAAATAACGACCACCTAACCAGCCCAGCAACGCTGCGGTTAAAATGATCAACGGAAATGGCAGATGAAACACAAAGATAGCGATAAATGCCGCCAGAGCAATACCCATAAGATAAGGGCTTTTCAGGGTTTTAGTACCTATCCGGAAAGCGGCGTATAAAACGATTGCCACGACTGCCGGTTTGATGCCATAAAAAACGGACTGCATTACGGGTAGATCGTTATAGAGCAGATACAGCCATGCCAAAGCGATCAATATAAAAAGCGATGGCACCACAAAGAGCACGCCAGCAACGATCCCGCCCCAGGTTTTATGTAACAGCCAGCCCATATAAGTAGCTAATTGCATCGCTTCCGGCCC
>JAVVFF010000071.1:0-11053 GCA_032250995.1 Methylophaga sp.
GTCTTGCGCTGGCAGCCATCACCGTCGATTAACAAAGATCTTTTATGCTGGTGTCCCACAACTAATTACGGTCAGACAATCAGTCAGCGCTTACAGTCGCTGCTGGTCGATCTGCTGCGCTTTCAACACCACAATGCCGATAACGGTCGTTATTTACTGCGCAGTGGCCAGCAATTCTGGCAATTACAATGGCAAGATTCGCTGATTGAGACCGAGATCAGCTCACGAACACTATCTGAATGGCGCAATCAGATTGACGCCAAAACCATTGCCAGTCGTGTTGATCCACTATTGGATAATTCGGTAAAGGCCAATGCCTCGCAGCGTTAAACCTTTTGCTTTAAGCTGCGCTCTTTTATGATGTAGCTGCAAAGCATTAACAGGAATCAATATGATTAAAGTGGCAATTGTCGGTGGCACCGGCTACACCGGCGTCGAACTGCTCCGGCTACTCATCAGCCATCGGGAAGTTGAAATCCGTCTTATTACTTCGCGCAGCGAGGCGGGGATGCCGGTGGCTGATATGTTTCCCAATTTGCGTGGCCATCTGGATCTGTCATTCAGTGAACCCGATGAGACGGCATTGGCCGAATGTGATGTGGTGTTTTTTGCGACGCCACATACCGTTGCCATGTCTAGCGTACCGGCATTGTTGCAACAGGGCGTGCGGGTGATTGATTTATCAGCCGATTTTCGGCTGAAAGATACTGATTTATGGGCGCAATGGTATAACACCCCGCATACCTGTCCTGAATATGCTGCACAAGCCGTTTATGGTTTGCCGGAATTAAATCGTGACGCGATTCGCACTGCCCAATTGGTCGCCGTGGCTGGTTGTTATCCAACCGCAGTGCAGCTGGGTTTTTATCCGTTGCTGAAAGCCGGCCTTATCGATCCCATGCAACTAATTGCCGATGCCAAATCCGGCACCAGCGGCGCTGGCCGTAAAGCGGCACTGGGTACCTTATTGACTGAAGCCGCTGAAAACATGAAAGCTTATGGCGTTGCTGGCCACCGGCATTTGCCAGAAATTCAGCAAACACTGACGCAGATGGCGGGCGGCGAAATCGGCTTGACCTTTGTACCGCATTTAACGCCGATGATCCGCGGCATACATGCCACTTTATATGGCCGGCTGCAGCGTCAGGCGGATTTACAGGCATTGTTTGCAGCGCATTATGCTGACGAGCCGTTTGTCGATGTAATGCCTGCCGGTACCCATCCGGAAACCCGCTCAGTCAGGGGGGCCAATGTCTGCCGACTGGCTGTTCATCAGCCTCAAGGCGATAACACCGTGGTGGTACTGTCGGTTATTGATAATCTGGTCAAAGGCGCCTCCGGACAAGCGATTCAGTGCATGAACATTATGTTCGACTTAGCAGAAACGCAAGGGCTGCACAATATTGCCACGTTGCCCTGATGTCGTCACTACATACCTATGAAATTCGCCAGCGCCGGCCATTTCGCTGTTTGTTATGGACACTTCTGATGATTTTTCTGGTGGCAGCTGGTCAATGGTATTACCATCGGCATATCAGTGTTCAGCAAGCACAGATACTAGCGGAAAACCTGCAATTAAAAACCGAGTTTACCGAGCTGCAGACTAAATATCAGGCACTCAGTCAAACCCGCAACAGTCATGAACAAATGCAGGCCATCCATCAGGCTACCACCACACAATTAGAATCCCGCTTGCAACAATTACAACAAAAAGTCATTGATCTGAATAAAGAATTATTGTTTTATCAGACAGTCACCCAAGGCACGGGCAGCAGTGAATTACAGGTGCGTGAATTACAGCTGCGCGCTGATAATGCTGATGCCAAACAGTTACGCTATCGTCTGGTACTAACGCAAGGTGACAATATCAGCGAGCCTATCAGTGGCCAGGTGGTGGTCGCCTTACAAGCGACACCAGACGCCCCGGAAAGCATCGAAATTATTGGCGAACATGGGCTGAATCTGCGTTATGTACAAGTTATTGAAGGCAGTTTTATTATGCCAGCAACCGTACCTACGCAGTTGGTGGTGACTTTGTCACAGAAAGGTAAAACGTTGACGTCACGCACCTTTAACTGGCAAGAAATCATGCCTAATGATTTATGAGGTACTAAATGTTTAGCAAGCACAAACATCAAAAAGTCCGCAAAGCTTCGCGTATTGACACCTTAATTGGTGAAAATACCCATATCAAAGGCGATATTCATTTCAGTGGTGGTTTGCGTATTGATGGCGCAGTGACCGGCAATATTATTGCTGATCAGGATGAAGCCGCCATGCTGACCTTAAGTGAAAAAGGCCGGGTGCAGGGCGAAATCCACGTCTCGAACCAATTGATTAATGGTCGGGTAAATGGTCATATTTATGCCAGTGAGCACGTTGAATTGGCAGAAAAAGCGCAGATTAACGGTAATGTGTTTTATCATTTACTGGAAATGGCCATGGGTGCTGAAGTCAATGGTCAGCTGGTGCATGTTAGTGAAGAAGATCGTGTTTTGAACGTCAATCATGACAGTAATGACAACGAAAATTTACAGCTGACCGGCCATGAACAAGATCCGGATAAATCTTGACTAAATTAGTCAGAAATTAGATACTAACCTCAAGTCTTATTATTTTTGCAGTGGAGTCCGATATGACCAGCGAAATGCCTAGTCCAGTCCTGTTTACCGATTCGGCAGCGTCGAAAGTCAGTGAATTGATTGCCGAAGAAGGCAATGATCAGCTGAAATTGCGGGTATTTATTACCGGTGGCGGTTGTTCGGGTTTTCAGTATGGTTTTACTTTCGAAGATCAGGTCAGTGATGGTGATACTCAGGTTGAAAAAGCCGGTGTCACGCTGCTTATTGACCCGGCCAGTTATCAATATCTGGTGGGTGCCGAAATTGATTACACCGATGGTGTTGAAGGCTCACAATTTGTGATCCGTAATCCTAATGCCACCACCACCTGTGGTTGCGGTTCTTCGTTTTCACCGTAACGACTGCCTTATCAGATGTTTTAAAACCGGCTCCGGCCGGTTTTTTTATGCCCACAAGTTGAATGCAGGCATAATGCACTGACCTCGGTCAGGAGCACGATAATGTTTTCAAAATGGCGATGGATCTTGTCTCAGCTACTCCAACAAATGTGGCTGCGGGCCGCCTTATTTGGCATTTTGGCGATTGCTATTGCCTTATTGGCCGTACCGCTGGAACAACTTATTGAGAATCCACTGCCATTTGCCATTAACAGTGCAGCCGTTGCCGATATTCTCGATATTCTCGCTTCCAGCATGCTGGCGGTGACCACTTTTTCGCTGGGGGTCATGGTCACCGCCTATGGCTCTGCCAGTTCCAGCGCTACGCCACGCGCCAATCAACTGGTCAAAAAGGACGCCACCAGTCAGAATGTTTTAGCCACTTTTCTGGGTAGTTTTATTTATAGTTTGGTCGGTATTATCGCCATGCATATGAATGTCTATGGCGAAACCGGTTTGATCATATTGTTTACCACCACAATCGCTATTATTGCGCTGATAGTCATCACCATATTGCGTTGGATCGATCATCTGTCGAAATTGGGCCGGCTTGCTGAAACCACCAAACGTGTTGAGGTTACCACCCAAAAAGCGCTCAGCGAATGGCAGGGACACCCCTGTCTGGGCGGCAAGCCACTACAAAATAAAGATATTCCTGATGATGCGGTTGCTATTTTCACAGATAAGGTAGGTTATTTACAGCACGTCGATACCGGTGCGCTGGCCAGTATTGCAACAAAACAACACGCTGAAATAGCGGTTTTGCAATTGCCTGGTAAGTTTGTGCATGCCGGTGAACCGATTGCCTGGCTGCGCAATTGCCGTGATCTGGAAGTTATTAGTGATCTTCGCTGCGCATTTACCATCGGTGATGAGCGATCATTTGAACAAGATCCCCGCTTTGGTTTATGTGTTATGACAGAAATCGCTTCCCGGGCCTTGTCACCAGCCGTCAATGACCCCGGCACAGCGATTGATATCCTAGGGCGTGGCGTGCGCGTTTTACAGGTTTGGCGGACTGAGCCGGCGACTGCCGAAACAGCTATTTACAAAAATATTCAAGTCCCGGCACTGTGCTTAGCGGATATGTTTGATGATCTGTTTTTGCCGATCGCCCGTGACGCATCAGGATTAATTGAAGTCCATATCAGACTACAAAAATCGCTGCTAGCTTTATCGGCAATTGATGCGGCAACCTTTAAACAAGAAGCTAAACGAATTGCCCAACATGATTGGGCTTTTGCTGAGGCAGCATTAACGCTCGACAGCGACAAACAGCGATTACACAAGCTGATCGAACAGTTCAGTTAACGCAAAAATTTTACCTTTTCATTTTACTGTCATAAAAATCTTCTATATTATGAATGAACGTTCATTCATAATTGGCGTCCAAGCCTGATGACCACTGACAGTCCAAGTTATGTAAAACGTGAAGCTATTCTCAATGCCACGCTGGAGTTACTGGCAAGCTCCGGATTTCACGGTTTTTCTATCAAACAATTGGCCGCCAAAGCGGGCGTCGCCACCGGCACGATCTATTTATATTTTCAGGATCGGGATTCATTGATCCGGGAATTACATATGAATATCCTGCAGCGTTTTGCCGCAGCGATGTTTGTCGATCATGATGAGCAACTGCCGCTGGCCGAGCAACATCACCATTTATGCTGCAATTTATGGCGTTTTCTGGTCAATAACCCATCAGTATTGCTGAGCAAGGCACAATTTGATCATCTACCACCCGATATTTTACGCAGCCAGCGCGACGATGCATGGGGTCTATTTGCACCATTACGGATTTTATTTGCCAAAGGCCGGTACAGCGGACAAATCAAGGATCTGCAGGATGATGTACTGGCGAGTCTCAGTTTTGAACCTTATATGTATCTCGCTCGTCAGCAATTGATTGGCGTGATTAAGGTTGACCCGGCAAGCTTGGGCGAAATTATTACCGCATCCTGGGATGCGATTGCCATTGTCCGGCCTACAGCGGCCTGAACCGGAGTTTATATGTTTACCCGTAACTCTTTTAATTTAATACTGACCCCACTTTTTCTCAGCAGTTTGCTGCTTAGCGGCTGTGTTGATGACAGTCAGTCTGATGGCCAAAATACCCAGCCACAAACCGCGCCAAAACAGGCCGTGGAAGTGACTGAATTAATGCCACAAACGGTTGAACTGCAAACTGAACTTCCCGCCCGGATCACCGCCATTCGCATGGCAGAAGTACGGCCACAGGTAGACGGCATTATCGAAAAAAGGCTGTTTACGGAAGGTGCCAACGTTAAAGCCGGTGAGTTGCTTTATCAAATTGAAAGCGCGCCTTATCAGGCCGAGGTTAATAATGCCGAGGCCAGTTTGCAGCGGGCCCGCGCTGATTTAAAAGTGACCGAGCGCCGTGAGCAGCGCTATGAAAATTTACTGAACCACAATGCTGTCAGTCAGCAGGATTATGATGATGCACTGGCAGCATTTGAACAGGCTCAGGCAGAAATTGCCGTGCGTCAGGCAGCGCTGGACAGTGCATTAATTAATCTGCGTTATACCAAAGTTAACGCACCAATCGATGGCCAAATCGGCATTTCTCAGGTCACCGAAGGCGCGCTGGTCAGTGCCAGTCAGCAAAACAGCCTGACCACCATTCATCAGCTGGATCCTATTTATGTTGATATTTCTCAGGCCGCCAAAGAATTACTGCAGCTCCGCCGGCAACTGATGTCGGGCCGGGTCGATGGTGAAGCGGCATCACAAGTACGACTGAAACTGGAAGATGGCAGCGAATATGAACATGTTGGTGTGCTGCAGTTTTCAGAAGTGAACGTCAATGAAATGACCGGTAGCATTGTTATGCGCGCCAGTTTCCCTAACCCTGATGGATTATTGTTGCCCGGTATGTATGCCCGCGCTGAGGTGGATGAAGGCCGTATTGATAATGCCCTGTTAGTGCCACAAAAAGCCGTGGCTTTTAATCGTGCGGGGCAGGCATCGGTGATGTTGGTTAATGGTAGTAATCAGGTCGAACAGCGACCCGTTACCGTGCAACGGGATATTAATCATCACTGGTTAATTTCCGAAGGTTTGCAAAGCGGCGATAAAGTCATTATTGAGGGCCTGCAAAAAATTGCTGAAGGCGATGTAGTCGATATCATCACTGACAATAGCCGCACAGCGGACGAAGGCTAATCCATGGCACGCTTTTTTATTGATCACCCGATCTTTGCCTGGGTTATTGCCATTCTGATTATGCTGGCGGGGCTGCTGTCGATTTTTGTGTTGCCCATCGCGCAGTATCCCGGTATTGCCCCGACCGCCATTGAAATCCGCACCAGTTATCCCGGTGCGTCGGCTAAAGTGGTTGAAGACTCAGTGATTCAGGTGATCGAACAAAATATGACCGGGCTTGATGATCTGCAATACATCAATTCAACCAGTGATTCCAGTGGTGTCGGTCAAATCACGGTGACTTTTCAGGCCGATACCGATCCCGATATTGCCCAGGTGCAGGTTCAGAACAAATTGCAAGCAGCGATGCCACTGCTACCGCAAGAGGTTCAGCAGCAAGGGATCCGGGTGACCAAATCCAGCACGGGTTTCTTAATGGTCATGGGGTTTGTCTCCAAAAACGGTAAAATGGATCGTTACGATATTGCCGATTATGTCGCCGCCAATATTCAGGATCCGGTCAGCCGGGTCAACGGTGTCGGTCAAATCAATCTATTCGGATCCCAGTATGCGATGCGCGTCTGGCTTAATGCTGACAAGCTGGCCTATTACAAACTGACCACCGAGGATGTCGTTAATGCCATCCGCGAACAAAATGTACAAATTGCCGCAGGTGAAATTGGTGGCACGCCGGCTGTTGACGGTCAGCAAATTGCTGCCAGCATTGTCGTTGAAACTCGGATGGAAACGCCGGCACAATTCGAAAATATTTTGCTGCGGGTCGAGCCGGATGGTTCGGCAATCCAACTTAAAGATATAGCTGACGTATCTTTGGGCGGTGAAAATTTCCAGTTTGAAACCGAATACAATAAACAATCTGCTGCCGGTTTGGGTATCACGCTGGCTTCGGGCGCCAATGCGCTGGAAACTGCCCAGGCGGTGCGGAATCGTATTGCCGACTTAGAACCGTTTTTCCCGGAAGGTTTGCAGGTTACCTACCCTTACGACACCACCCCGTTTGTCAAAATTTCCATTGAAGGCGTTGTCACCACCCTGGTTGAAGCGATGATTCTGGTGTTTTTGGTGATGTATCTATTTTTACAGAATTTCCGGGCGACACTGATCCCGGCAATCGCGGTGCCTGTGGTGATTCTCGGCACCTTTGCCATTTTGCTGGCCTTCGGTTTCTCCATCAATATGCTGACCATGTTTGCCATGGTGCTGGCCATCGGTTTACTGGTCGATGACGCCATTGTTGTGGTTGAAAACGTCGAGCGAGTGATCCATGAAGATGGCCTATCACCTATAGAAGCCACCCGCAAATCCATGGATCAAATCACTGGCGCACTGGTCGGTATTGTCTTGACCGTTTCGGCGGTGTTTATTCCGATGGCATTTTTCCCCGGCTCCACCGGTGTAATTTACCGGCAATTTTCCATCACCGTGGTCTCGGCAATGGGGTTATCACTGCTGGTCGCCATGACGTTAACGCCGGCATTATGCGCAGCATTACTCAAAGATGCCGAACATGATCCGGCCAAGAAAAAAGGCTTTTTCGGCTGGTTTAATCGTAGTTTCGAACGTACCAGCCGTGGCACACAAAGTGTCGTCGGTTATTTGATTGCCCGCTCCGGGCGAACCATGCTGGTTTATGCGCTGTTAGTTGGTGGCCTAGGTTATTTATTTACTCAACTACCAACCTCATTTTTCCCGGATGAAGATCAGGGCATTTTATTCAGTGAAATGCAGCTGCCGGTCAACGCCTCCAAACAACGTTCAATTGAGGTGATGAACCGTATTGAAGATTATTATCTCGAACAGGAATCAGAGAATGTTGAATCGGTGTTCTCTGTCATCGGTTTCAGTTTCAGTGGTCGTGGCCAGAATAGCGGTCTGATTTTCGTGAATCTGAAACCGTGGGATCAGCGCAGCGAATCTGCTCAAAGTGCCCAGGCAATTGCCAATCGGGCATCCGGCCATTTCAGCCAATTTAACGATGCCACGGCCTTTGCCATTGCACCACCACCGATCCGTGAACTGGGTAACGCCAGCGGTTTTAATATGATGCTGCAGGATTTAGGTGGTCTGGGTCATGAGGAATTAGTCAAAGCCCGCGATCAATTGCTGGCCAAAGCCAATCAGGATCCAAGACTGATGCAGGTGCGCCACAGCGGTTTGCAGGATCGACCGCAGCTCAAGATTGATGTTGACCACCAGAAAGCCATGTCATTTGGCGTATCGATCGATGATATTAATAATACTTTCAGCACCGCCTGGGGCGCGACCTACGTTAACGATTTTATTGACCAAGGTCGTGTTAAACGGGTGTATGTGCAGGGTGATGCGCCGTTTCGGATGATGCCGGATGATGTTGGCAACTGGCATGTGCGTAATAAAGAAGGTGAAATGGTGCCGATGTCGGCGATCAGTTCATCACGCTGGATTTATGGCTCACCGCGACTGGAGCGTTACAACGGCGTACCGGCAATGAATATTCAGGGTCAGGCGGCGGTGGGCTTCAGTTCCGGTGATGCCATGCTGGCGATGGAAGAACTGGTGTCTGAACTGCCGGCAGGTTTTGGTTATCAATGGACGGCGTTGTCATTACAGGAGCGCGAATCCGGCGCACAGGCACCGTTGTTATATGCGTTGTCAATTCTCGTGGTCTTTCTGTTTTTAGCAGCACTTTATGAAAGCTGGTCGGTACCCTTTTCGGTAATGCTTGTGGTGCCGCTCGGTGTGCTGGGCGCAGTAGTCTTTGCACTGGGACGGGAAATGTCCAATGACATATACTTTCAAGTCGGCCTGTTAACGACGATAGGTTTATCAGCGCGCAATGCTATCTTAATCGTCGAATTTGCCAAATCCTTGTACGAACAAGGCCAATCGCTAACCGAGGCGACGCTGGAAGCGATTCGGATGCGATTACGTCCCATAGCCATGACGGCATTGACCTTTATGCTTGGCGTGACACCGCTGATGCTGGCCAGTGGTGCCGGCAGCGGCGCGCAGAATGCCATCGGTACCGGCGTTTTTGGCGGTATGCTGGCGGCAACAACATTGGCGATTTTCTTTATTCCGGTATTTTTTGTGGTGGTATTTCGCTCATCAGCGAAATTCACCGGCAAAACCCCGGTAAAACAAACGACTGCCCCAGGAGAATTGGCATGACATTTTCAAGGACTTGGCTCAGCGTCAGTCTGCTCGCATTGACTTTAAGTAGTTGCTCGATAATCCCCGATTACCAACGGCCGGCAAATCCCAGCCCGCTGCCTGAGCAACAGGACGCCAGCAAGCAGTTAACCGCCGCCGATATTGGCTGGCAGGATTTTTATCAGGATGCTGATCTGCAAAGACTAATCGGCTTGTCACTGAATAATAACCGCAATCTGCAAGCCACGGCACTGCTGGTTGAGCAATTACGTGCTCAATACCGAATCCGCCGCGCCGACCGTTTACCGATGCTGGATGGCGAAGGGGGGTACCTGCGCCAGCGTTTCTCAGCCAATGCCAATGAGTTCGGGCAAAGCGGTTTTTTTGAAGAGTACAGTGTTGGCGTTGGTATACCCTCTTGGGAAATCGACTTTTTTGGTCGCCTTGACAGCCTGGAACAGGCCGCCCTGAACGAATTTTTAGCGCAGGATGCCACGTTAAAAAGCACTCAGCTGACCTTGGTCGCTGAAGTGGCTGATGCTTATCTGAGCTGGCAAGCCAGTCTGGCCCAACTTAATCTGGCGCAATCCACCCGCGAAGCCCGAGAAGAAAGTTACCAGTTAATCAACCGCCGCTTTGAAGGCGGTTTGTCATCGGAACTGGCTTTACGACAAGCTGAGACGGCAGTGCATGAAGCCCGTATTGCCGAGGCAGAATTCCACCAGCAGGCTAACCAAAATTTCACCTTACTGGAATTACTGGTCGGTCAGGCATTGCAAAAAACCGACTATGCGGTGCAATGGCAACCCGCTGATTTACTGCGTAAACTGCCCGACAACCTGCAATCAGATGCATTATTGCAGCGCCCGGATGTCACTGCCGCCGAGTTGACGATTAAATCTGCTAACGCCAATATCGGCGCGGCGCGGGCGGCTTTTTTCCCACGGATAAGTTTAACCAGCAGTCTGGAACTGGCGGCGACTAATCCGGCTGATTTGCTGGAATCGAGCAGTCGTACCTGGCAGATCGCGCCGCAGTTTAACATTCCGCTGCTTGACTGGGGCATTAATAACGCCAATCTGGATGTTGCCGAGCTGGAGAAAGAAATCAGCGTAGTGCGTTATCAGGAGGTTATTCAGACGGCCTTCAAAGAAGTTTTTGATGAGCTGCAGGCACGACAAACACTGGAAGATCAACTGTCCGCCCAGCAGGATTTAAGGAAAGCCACAGCACGGAGTCTGGAACTGGCTGAGAAACGTTTTGATGCCGGTGTTGACAGTTATTTGGAAGTGCTTGATGCCCAGCGCAGTCTGATTGATGCGCAGTTAGCCGAGATCGCCACGGATATGGCACGTTTACGTAATCAGCTGACGCTATATAAGGCGCTGGGTGGCGGATTATTAGCGCAAACTGCGACACCTTAGTTGGCACCAGTGGTATTTTCTGGCTATGCTAAACGTGTATTTTTCTGCTTAAGCAAAGGAGTGAGTTCATGGGCTTAGAAATCGGTGGCCTGTTAGGTCTGATTTGGTTAATTATTGTTATTTGGGCGATCATTAAGGTCGCTAAAAGTTCGGCTGGTGGTCTTGCCAAAGTTTTGTGGATCCTGATCTTGTTGTTATTCCCCTTACTGGGTCTGATTATTTGGTTCTTACTTGGCCCTAAAGGCGATTAAAGCACCTTAACGACGGCCTCAAAAGTAAATATCGACGCCGCTAC
>JAVVFF010000202.1:0-1913 GCA_032250995.1 Methylophaga sp.
CCCCGACCCTCGCCTTGTAAGGGCGATGCTCTCCCAGCTGAGCTAAGCACCCCAAGAAAAACGACTAGTTTACAGCATCCTTCAGGGCCTTGCCAGCCTTAAATGCAGGAATTTTGGCTGCGGCAATTTTGATTTCTTCACCAGTACGCGGGTTACGACCCGTGCGAGCAGCACGCTCACGAACAGAAAATGTACCAAAGCCAACCAAAGTGACTTGATCGCCTTTGCTAAGCGCTTTGGTGACAGCAGAAGTTACACCATCAACCGCTTGCGCCGCTTTTGCTTTAGAGATATCTGCAGCTGCAGCAACTGCATCGATTAATTCAGATTTATTCACAGCTTAATTCCTCATGTCATTTGTATAATTATATCGTCGAGTCCCAATCGCCACCAAACCACGGGCCTATTGGTTGTGTGTATCTAACTACAGCAAAATCAGTGTGTCAAGACAGCATCAGCCGTTAGCCGGCTTTATTAAAAGGTTTTGTGAACAGGGTCTAAACGCCGATTAGCAGATACTTTTTCGCAAGTCAGCAAGGTAAATTTGACAGGTATATTCAACCCTAAGCAAATACCACACGGGTTAATTTGACAAACTGCTCAATACTGACGGTTTCCGGACGCTGCTCAGGGGAAATCCCCACTGCCCTTAGCTGCTCCAGATTTACCAATTTTTTCAAGGTATTAGCAATAGTTTTTCGGCGCTGGCTAAAGGCTTGGGTAACCAATTTATTCAATTGCATTCTATTTACTTGCCCACCTAAAGGTTCACTACGTGGCTGCAGGTAAATGATGGCTGAATTCACTTTTGGCGCTGGATCAAAAGCTTCCGGCGGCACATCAAACAAGGCTTCGGCGGCACATTGATATTGCAGCATAATTGTCAGCCGACCATATTGTTTACTGCCTGGTGCGGCACAAATGCGCTCGACCACCTCTTTTTGCAGCATAAAACACATATCATCGATAACCGCTGATTGCGCCAGTAAATGAAATAATAATGGCGTAGTGATATTGTAAGGCAAATTGCCAATAATACGCAGTTTTTCGCCCTTGACCGCCAACGACATATAATCAAACTGCAGTGCATCGGCATTGTGCAGGGTCAGGTTGTCTGCCCCGTTAAACTGCGCTGCCAGCAATGGCACCAAATCGCGATCCAACTCGACAACATCAAGTTTGGCGCCTGATGTCAACAGCGGCATGGTCAGTGCGCCGTGGCCTGGACCAATTTCAACAAGATGCTGATCTGGTTGAGGACTAATTGCCGCGACAATGCCATCAATAACCGTCTGATCATGCAAAAAGTTCTGACCAAAACGTTTACGAGCCTGAGGATAAGGATTATTTGAGCGGCTCATAATGATCGCTGCTCAGTAAGCCACTGCGCCATATTAACGGCCGCCAACAAGCTGCTAACTTGCGCTTTACCTGTCGCTGCCAAATCCAGTGCTGTGCCATGATCCACCGAGGTACGGATAAATGGCAGACCCAGCGTAATATTTACGGCCTCGCCAAATCCCGAATGTTTCAAAACTGGCAGACCTTGATCGTGATACATCGCTAACACCACGTCATATTCCGCCAAGCGGCTTTTGACAAAAATCGTATCTGCCGGCCATGGGCCACTTACAGCAATACCCTGCTCAACTGCTTTTTTTATCACCGGTTCAATCACATCGATTTCTTCACGGCCCAGATGACCACCCTCACCGGCATGCGGATTAAGGCCACACACAGCAATTTTTGGCTGCTTGATAGCGAATTGTTGTTGCATACTGTGTTGGATTATTTCGATAACGCGCAATAAATCAGGCTGATTAATCGCTGCACTGACGACATTCAGCGGTAAATGGGTCGTGACCAGCGCGACTTTGAGCTGCGGCGTTGCCAACATCATCACGACTTTGTTA
>JAVVFF010000072.1:0-10924 GCA_032250995.1 Methylophaga sp.
GCCAATACTGCCGGCAAAGAAGCGAGAATTATACGCACTCTCGCTTGGGTGTCAACGTTAAAACCGGCATTTTTACAGGTTTATTTGTTGACTAACTAAGAAGCCAAATTGAATCAGCTGCTTAGTGATTTTTTGATACTTATATAAATAGAAAAACCGGTAGTTAGCCGGCTCTTCTTATAGTGTTTGCGCTAAGTTTATTCAGCAGCAACCACTTGTGCAGTTTCGGGACGATCAACCAATTCGACGATAGCCATTGGCGCTTTATCACCATCACGCAGACCGGTTTTAAGAACACGCACATAACCACCTGGGCGATTGGCAGAACGTGGACCAATATCATTAAACAGTTTAGTGACAACGTCACGGCTACCCAGTCGCGAAAAAGCCAGACGACGATTGGCAACACTGTCCGTTTTAGCCAGTGTAATCAGCGGCTCAACCACACCACGCAGTTCTTTAGCTTTCGGCAAAGTAGTACGAATGACTTCGTGCTCCATCAGCGAGGCAGCCATGTTTTTGAACATCGCTTTGCGGTGGCTACTGTTACGATTTAATTTACGACCTGAATTACGATGACGCATGGTGGTTACCCTATTCTTTTATGCTGAAGTGAATCAGTATTATTTTTGCTCTAATGAAGCAGGTGGCCAGTTATCAAGATGCATGCCTAATGACAAACCTTTTGATGCCAGTACTTCTTTAATTTCGGTCAGTGACTTTTTGCCTAAATTCGGCGTTTTCAACAGTTCCATTTCGGTCCGCTGAATAAGATCACCCACATAATAAATATTTTCTGCTTTTAAGCAGTTTGCCGAACGAACAGTCAAGTCCAGATCATCGATCGCTTGCAATAGAGCAGGATCAACAGCTGGCTGTTTATGCTCAATGACGCTTTCTTCAATAACGGTGAAATCAACAAAAGCCGTTAACTGATCACTTAAGATAGTTGCTGCATACTTAATAGCGTCTTCTGCATCAAGTGTGCCGTTGGTTTCGACATCAATAATCAGTTTATCCAAGTCAGTGCGGTTTTCGACACGGGCACTTTCAACGCTATAAGTCACTAAACGCACTGGACTGAATGAAGCATCCAAATACAATTGACCAATAGCGCGATCTTCATCTTCACCAACGGAACGCGTGTTGGCAGCTGAATAACCACGACCTTTGGCCACCTTAAAAGTGATGGCCAAACTACCACCCGTCAAATTAGCGATGACGTGCTCTGGATTCGTGACCACAACATTGTGTGGCAATTGAATATCCGCAGCTGTAACCGGGCCGACACCACTCTTATTTAAACTCAACACGGCTTCATTGGCGTCATGCAATTGAACAGCGATACCCTTCATATTTAACAGGATATCTAAAACGTCTTCCTGCACACCATCGATAGCTGAATATTCATGTACAACACCATCAATTTGCGCTTCGACAACTGCTGCGCCATCCATTGATGACAACAAAATGCGGCGCAGGGCATTGCCCAAGGTGTGACCAAAACCACGCTCAAGCGGCTCCAGAACAAGACGTGTACGTGTGTCACTAAACTTCTGGATATCAACGATCCTTGGTTTAAGAAATTGACTCGTATAAGTCGTCATGCAAATTCCTCTGATAAATCTCTAATGAGATTTAATTAAAACTATTTAGAGTAAAGCTCAACCACCAGGTTTTCTGACAGTTCTGCCGGCAATTCATCACGTTCAGGTGCCCGTTTAAAAGTACCTGACAATGATTTGCTATTGACTTCAATCCATTCAGGGAAGCCCAGCTGTTCAGCAACAGACATCGCATTAACAATGCGGTCTTGTTTCTTAGCTTTCTCGCGGATTTCGATCACATCGCCTTCTTTAACCTGATAAGAAGCGATGTTAACCACATGCCCATTTACCATGACAGCTTTGTGTGAAACTAACTGCCGTGATTCAGCACGTGTAGCACCAAATCCCATACGATAAACGACGTTATCCAGACGCTGTTCTAACAGGTTCAGCAAGTTGACACCTGTTGCGCCTTTTTTCTGATCAGCCAGCTTGTAATAATTACGGAATTGCTTTTCCAAAACGCCATAAATACGACGAATACGTTGCTTGGCACGTAACTGTGTTGCGTAGTCAGAATCACGACCACGACGTGCGCCATGCTGGCCTGGCTTTTGATCAACCTTGCACTTGCTTTCCAGTGGATTGCCACGAGCTTTCAAAAAAAGGTCTGTACCTTCTCTGCGACTCAGCTTGCAAGTAGGGCCACGATATTTTCCCATTTGTCTTACTCCAAAAACCTGTTAAACGCGACGACGCTTTGGCGGACGACAACCATTATGCGGAATCGGTGTCACGTCAGTAATATTAGTGATTTTAAAACCCAGATTATTCAGGGCGCGGACAGCTGATTCGCGACCAGGACCCGGGCCTTTGATTTCAACGTCCAAATTCTTCATGCCAAATTCTTTGACGACTTCACCGGCTTTTTCTGCAGCAACCTGCGCTGCAAAAGGGGTGCTCTTACGAGAACCGCGGAAGCCACAACCACCGGCAGTTGCCCATGACAGCGCATTACCCTGACGGTCAGAAATGGTGATAATAGTATTGTTAAAAGAAGCATGAATATGGACAACGCCATCCACTACATTCTTTTTGACACGCTTACGTTGTCGTGCTGATGCATTTGCCATCGAAGACTTTCCTTACTTAATCACACGGCGCGGACCTTTACGGGTCCGGGCGTTGGTTTTGGTTCTTTGACCCCGAACTGGCAGGCCTCTGCGATGACGCACACCACGGTAACAACCCAAATCTTTGAGACGTTTGATGTCCATCGACACTTCACGGCGCAAATCGCCTTCAACAGCGAATTTGGCAACTTCAGAACGCAATTGCTCAACTTCAGCCTCAGACAAATCTCTGATTTTTACATCAGGTGCAATACCAGCGGCTGCACAGATTTGTTGAGAACGAGTACGACCAATGCCATAAATCGATGTTAATGCGATGACCGTGTGCTTTTGCACAGGGACGTTTATACCAGCTATACGAGCCATTCAATTACCCTAAATTTCTCAGGAGTGAACAGCGAATTGTATCATACAAAAACACTGTCCAACAACAAAGTAAATACGATCCGTCAGATTAACCCTGACGTTGTTTATGACGAGCTTCTTTACAGATAACCCGTAACACACCATTTCTTTTCACAATTTTGCAATTACGGCAAATCTTTTTGACCGACGCTTGAACTTTCATCAAATTTCTCCAGCAACCTTGTCGCAGGTACTTAGCTTAAAAAGCCAGTAATCCCATTGTTATTTTTGTTTGACTTACGCATCAAACTTTCATACTGCTGAGACATCATGTGCGACTGCACCTGAGACACAAAGTCCATTGTGACCACCACAATAATCAACAGCGATGTACCACCAAAATAGAACGGTACACTCCAGTAAAGAATCAAAAACTCTGGCAATAAACATACTGCCGTAATGTAGACCGCACCAGCCAGAGTCAAGCGCCCCATTACAGAATCAATGTAACGTGAGGTTTGTTCACCCGGACGAATACCCGGAATAAACGCGCCTGATTTTTGCAAATTTTCTGCGGTATCTTTCGGGTTAAATACTAACGCGGTATAGAAAAAACAGAAAAAGATAATAGCAAAAGCATACGCCATCACATACATCGGTTGACCTGGTGACATCAATGTTGAGATATCTTGCAGCCAGCTCATTCCACCAGAAGCACCAAACCAGCCGGCAATAGTCGCCGGAAACAAAATAATACTCGAAGCAAAAATTGGTGGAATAACCCCCGCCATATTCAGCTTCAACGGTAAATGCGTTACCTGGCCGGCCATCATTTTACGGCCTTGCTGACGCTTGGCGTAATGCACCGGAATCCGACGTTGGCCACGCTCAACAAAAACCACAAAAGCAGTAACAGCCAGAGCCATCGCTAACAAGGCGATAACCAAAAATGCATGTAACTGTCCGGTACGGGCCAACTCCAACGTACCGCCAATTGCCTGAGGCAGGCCAGCGACGATACCAGCAAAGATAATTAATGAAATACCATTACCAATGCCACGCTCAGTGATCTGCTCGCCTAGCCACATCAAAAACATAGTGCCGGTGACCAACGTCACTACCGCAGTAACACGGAACAACATACCCGGATCAATAACCACGCCCATACCACCGGCTTGTTGACCTTCTAATGCAATGGAAATACCAATTGCCTGAAAAGTTGCCAGCATCAATGTACCGTAGCGTGTGTACTGCGTGATCTTACGTTTGCCCGCGGCACCTTCTTTTTTCAGCTGTGCCAGCTTAGGATGCACCACTGTCAGTAACTGCATAATGATCGATGCTGAAATATAGGGCATCACACCTAAAGCAAATACAGACAAACGTTCAAGAGCACCACCCGAAAACATGTTGAACATATCTAAAATGGTGCCACTTTGCTGTTCAAACATAATCGCTAATGCAGCTGGATCGATACCAGGTACCGGAATAAAGGTACCTAACCGATAGACCAACAAAGCACCCAGCACGAACAGTAAGCGACTTTTCAATTCAGCGAAACGTCCACCACCGAGTATGCCTGCCGCTTGTTGTTTGTTTTTTTCCACTTAGGACCTACTCTTCGACTTTGCCGCCGGCAGCTGTGATCACTTTTTGTGCGCCAGCTGTAGCGATAATGCCTTTCAAATTAACTTTGGTTTTTAATTCACCAGAGTTAATAACTTTAACGCGTAATGTGTTTTCAGGTACTGCGCCGGCTGCTTTCAAAGTCAGCAAATCAATGACGTCAGCTTCAATGTGGTTCAACACATCAAGGCGAATTTGCGCAGTAGTAGCAGATTTACGTGAAGTGAAACCCACTTTCGGTAAACGACGTTGCAAAGGCATTTGACCGCCTTCAAAACCACGTTTATGAAAACCACCTGAACGTGCTTTTTGACCTTTATGGCCACGGCCAGCAGTTTTACCTAAACCGGAACCAATGCCACGACCAACGCGTTTAGCATCTTTTTTGGCGCCTAGTCCCGGTGCGATCGTATTCAGGTTCATAGTTAAACTTCCTCAACCTTAAGCATGTAAGAAACGCGATTGATCATGCCGCGATTTTCTGGCGTGTCCAACACCTCTGCGCTACTGCCGGTTTTACGTAAACCAAGACCAACAATACAAGCTTTGTGTTTTTCAAGCCGACCAATGGTGCTCTTCACCAATGTCACTTTTAATTTTGCGGATGAACTCATTGCTTTATTCCGTGATATCAGCAACTGACTTGCCACGTTTGGCTGCAATTGCTTCTGGGTTATTCATATCGGTCAGGCCGTTAATGGTGGCACGTACTACATTCAATGGGTTAGTTGAACCCATTGATTTAGCCAGAACATTGTGGACACCGACAGCATCAAATACTGCACGCATCGCACCACCCGCAATAACCCCGGTACCTTCCGAGGCAGGCTGCATGAAAACTTTAGCGGCGCCATGACGGGCAGTCAGCGGGTGGTGCAATGTATCACCATTAAGCACAACTTTGTGCATGTTTTTGCGGGCTTCATCCATTGCCTTTTGGATGGCAACTGGCACTTCGCGGGCCTTACCCTGGCCAAAGCCAACGCGACCATTGCCGTCACCGACAACTGTCAAAGCTGAGAAACCAAAAACACGCCCGCCTTTTACGACTTTAGCGACGCGGCGAATACCGACTAATTTTTCAATCAAGCCATCAGATGTGGCTTGGCGCTGATCATTCTGAGCCATATGACTTACCTTATTAAATTAGAACTGCAGGCCGCTTTCACGAGCCGCATCAGCCAGAGCTTTAACCCGACCGTGATAACGGAAACCACTGCGGTCAAAAGCCACTTCAGTGACGCCATTTTTTGCCGCACGTTCTGCAACCATTTTGCCAACTAACTCAGCGGCGGCTTTATTGCCTGTTGCCGACAGCGCTTTCTTAACTTCAGGATCTAAAGTTGAAGCGGTAGCAATCACCTTAGTGCTGTCAGTATTTAATACTTGTGCATAAATATGACGCGGCGTTCTGTGAACGGTTAGTCGATACACTTCCAGCTCTCTGATCTTGGCGCGCGACCGGGCCGCTCTGCGTAATCTTGAAGATTTCTTATCCATAGTTGAGCCTAATTATTTTTTCTTAGCTTCTTTACGAGCAACATATTCATCTGAATAACGGACACCCTTACCTTTATATGGCTCTGGTGAACGGTAAGCACGAATATCTGCCGCCACTTGTCCCACTACCTGTTTGTCGGCACCGGTGACTACAATTTCTGTTTGACTTGGAGTGTCAATAGTGACGCCATTGGGCACGTCATATTGAACCGGATGTGAAAATCCCAGCGTCAAATCCAGTTTATTACCTTGCGCTTTAGCACGGTAACCAACGCCGACCAAAGTCAATCGTTTTTCAAAACCCTGTGATACACCCTGCACCATATTATTAATCAAAGATCGGGCAGTACCGGTTAGAGCAACTGCTGTTTTGCTATTTGATTTCGCCTTGGTAGTCAGTGCTGAACCTTCTTGTGCCACTTCAACTTCTGGATGAAGGGTACGGGTCAGTGTGCCTTTGCTGCCTTTTATGGTGATCTCATTATCTTTCAGCGAGACTTCCACGCCTGCCGGAATTTGCACTGGCGCATTTGCGATACGTGACATTATTATTCTCTCCGAAAATTAGGCTTAGCTAACCGAACAAATTACTTCGCCGCCCTGACCTAAAGCGCGGGCTTTACGATCAGCCATTACACCTTTAGAGGTCGAGACGATAGCAACACCCAAACCACCAATTACTTTGGGGATCTGGCCAGCTGAACGATAAACACGCAAACCAGGACGACTAACACGGTTAATCGTTTCGATAACCGGCTTGCCCTCGAAGTATTTTAAAGTCACGGTCAACTGCGGTTTGCCAGTTTCTTCGCTAACATTATAAGCGCTGATATAGCCTTCTTCCTTCAGTACATCAGCAATGCTGACTTTTACTTTAGAAGATGGCATTTTCACATCGGCTTTGTTGGCCTGTTGGGCATTGCGAATGCGGGTCAGCATGTCGGCAATTGGATCTGTCATACTCATTTTTTTTGCTCCACAAATCAGGTTGGCAATTACCAACTGGCCATGACCAGGCCAGGAATATCGCCTTTCATTGCATGTTCACGCAACTTATTACGGGCCAGACCGAACTTACGGTATACACCGTGTGGTCGACCCGTAATTTCGCAACGATTACGCAGACGCGTCCGGCTTGAATTACGCGGCAGCGCATGAAACTTCTTGGCGGCTGCTTCACGCTGATCACTACTTAATGACATATCAAGTATTTGCTTTTTCAGCTCAGCGCGTTTAGCTGCGTATTTCTCTACCAGTTTTGCTCTCTTAATCTCGCGATTAACCATGCAACGTTTAGCCATAATTTATTCCACCCAGACTCGGTTTATTTTCTAAAAGGAAACTTGAACGCAGCCAACAAAGCGCGGGACTCTTCTGCGTTTTTGGCAGTGGTCGTAATGGTAATATCCATACCGCGGGTTTTGTCGATCTTGTCAAACTCAATTTCCGGGAAAATGATTTGCTCTTTAATTCCCATACTATAGTTTCCCTGACCATCGAACGATTTCGGGTTCAAACCACGAAAATCACGAATACGTGGAATGGAAATACTGATCAACCGATCCAGAAAGTCATACATACGCTCACTGCGCAGTGTCACTTTACAACCGATTGGCCAACCTTCACGAACCTTAAAACCGGCAACTGATTTTTTAGCTTTGGTAATGACTGCTTTTTGACCAGCAATACGTTCCATATCGGCAACGGCATTATCCAATACTTTTTTATCGGTCAACGCTTCACCGACACCCATATTTAAGGTGATCTTGGTTATGCGAGGCACTTCCATAACAGACTGGTAGCCGAACTGCTCTTGCAGTTGCTGAACTACTGTCTCACGATAATAATCTTTTAATCTGCTCACTGTATTATCCCAACTCTAACTCAAGCGCCAACGGTTTCGCCGTTCGACTTGAAGACGCGAACTTTGCGACCATCTTCGAGAATTTTGAAACCGACCTTGTCACCCTTGCCTGAGGCAGGGTTTAACAGTGCCAGATTCGACCCATGAATTGGCATTTCTTTGTCAACAATACCACCTGTCCGACCCATCGCCGGGTTTGGTTTCATATGCTTTTTGACAAGGTTGATGCCTTGTACAACAAACTTGCCACCTTCGACCCGACGCAGAACTTCGCCTTGTTTACCACGGTCTTTACCGGCCGTGATGACGACTTGATCGCCTTTAACTAATCTTTCCACTTCCAGCGCTCCTACTTAAAGTACTTCCGGTGCCAATGAGATAATCTTCATGAATTTTTCACCACGAAGCTCACGTGTGACCGGGCCGAAAATACGCGTACCAATTGGCTGGTGCGCAGCATTCAACAATACCGCAGCATTGCTATCAAAACGCACAACTGAACCATCTGGTCGACGCACACCCTTACGGGTTCTAACGATAACGGCATTATGCACGTCACCTTTTTTTACTTTGCCACGCGGTGCAGCTTCTTTAATGGTGACTTTAATCACATCACCGATGCCCGCATAACGACGGTGCGAACCGCCCAACACTTTGATGCATTCTACTCGTTTAGCACCGCTATTATCGGCCACATCGAGACTGCTTTGCATTTGAATCATGGTCTAAACTCCAAACTGAATTTTGCTTATTTCGCACGTTCGATGATATCGACCAGCTTCCAGCACTTTGTCTTAGACAATGGTCGCGACGAGGCAACACTGACTACATCACCAATGTTGCAATCATTATCTTCATCGTGCACATGCAGCTTGGTAGAACGTTTTACATATTTCTTATAGATCGGATGCGCAACACTGCGTTCAACCAGAACCGTAATGGTTTTATCCATTTTGTCACTGACGACACGACCCACTAAAGAACGTGCTTGGTTTTCTTGTTCACTCATTTCAGTGCCCTATTATTTCTCGGTCTGTACAGTCTTGATACGCGCGATATCACGGCGCACACGCTTTAACTCAGTACTGCGCTGCAGTTGGCCCGTGGCATGCTGCATCCGCAAATTGAATTGTTCTTTGTGAAGCTCGGTTAATTCTTTGGCTACGTCTTCAGCAGATTTTTGTCTGATCTCGCTTGCTTTCATTACAGTACCGCCCGCGTTACAAATGTCGTTTTAACAGGAAGCTTTGCTGCTGCAAGACGGAATGCTTCACGTGCAATCTCTTCAGAAACACCTTCCATTTCATATAGCATGCGGCCTGGCTGCACATTAGCAACCCAATATTCCACATTACCTTTACCTTTACCCTGGCGAACCTCTAACGGTTTGCTGGAAATAGGTTTATCCGGGAATACACGGATCCAAATCTTGCCGCCACGCTTGATATAACGGGTCATGGCGCGACGTGCGGCTTCAATTTGGCGCGCGGTCAGACGACCACGATCCAATGACTTCAGACCGAACTCACCAAAACTAACTTTGGCGCCACGGTGGGCCATACCCCGGTTGCGCAGCTTCTGCTGCTTTCTAAATTTTGTTCTTTTTGGCTGTAACATCGGTTATAACCTTATTTCTCTGTTACCGGTGAGTTTGGCGCTGTGGCGTCAAAAACTTCACCTTTAAAAATCCAGACCTTAACGCCAATGATGCCGTAAGTGGTTTTGGCTTCTGCCGTACCATAATCAATGTCCGCACGCAGGGTATGCAGTGGCACACGGCCTTCGCGATACCATTCAGTACGGGCGATTTCAGCACCGTTGAGACGCCCAGCAACATTAATACGAATACCCTCAGCACCAAGACGCATGGTATTGGTGACAGCACGTTTCATGGCGCGACGGAACATAATGCGGCGCTCAAGTTGCTGAGCGACACTTTCGGCAACCAAGGTTGCATCCAGCTCAGGCTTGCGAATTTCCTCAACCCCGACACTAACAGGAATACCCATGATTTCTGACGCTTCACGGCGCAGCTTATCAATGTCTTCGCCTTTTTTACCGATCACAATGCCAGGACGAGCGGTATGAATGGTAATTTTGGCATTCTTCGCTGGCCTGTCGATTTGAATCTTGCTAACAGAGGCATGCGCCAGCTTTTGTTTCAGAAAGCTACGAACCTTGATATCGGTATTTAGCATCTCTGAAAAATTGGCTGAATCCGCATACCAGATTGAATTCCAATCTTTAATTATACCAAGTCTGAAACCAATTGGGTGAACCTTTTGTCCCATAAGTATTCTCTCTTACTTTTCGTCAACAACCACAGTAATGTGGCTTGTACGTTTAAGGATACGGTTACCACGGCCTTTGGCTCGTGGTGACATACGTTTCATAGTCGGACCGTCATCAACCATGATGGCTGTGACGAATAACTCGTCAATGTCTGCCCCATCGTTGTGTTCCGCATTGGCAATTGCAGAGTCCAGCACACCTTTCACCAGAACGGCGGCTTTTTTCGGGCTGAATGCCAATAAGTTAATTGCCCGCTCTACTGGCAAACCACGGATCTGGTCAGCCACTAATCGCACTTTCTGTGCAGAAATGCGTGCATAAGTGTGTTTTGCTTTCGTCGCCATATCTAAACCTTATCGCTTCGCTTTCTTATCAGCGGCATGACCTTTAAAGGTCCGTGTTGGTGAAAATTCACCTAACTTATGCCCTACCATATCTTCCGTAATGAACACGGGGACGTGTTGTTTACCATTATGAACAGCCAAAGTCAGGCCAATCATTTCAGGCGAAATCATTGAACGGCGCGACCATGTTTTGATCGGACGCTTGTTACTGGCTTCGATCGCTTCCAAGACCTTTTTTTCAAGGTGCTGGTCTATAAACGGACCTTTTTTAAT
>JAVVFF010000073.1:0-10907 GCA_032250995.1 Methylophaga sp.
AGACCTGGGCCCGTAGGGCTTTAAAATATTGATAAATGCCGTTAAGCTAGAAAAGCTTTCAGAGATTCAAGCTCATCGAGCATTTCTGCAATAATACGTTTTTTATCTTTGCCATTGTCGTGTGATATGGCAGCTTTTGGTTCCGTTTCCAGCTGCTGTCGGGCACCACCAATGGTAAAGCCCTGTTCATACAACAGGCCACGAATTTCGCGGATCAGTACCACGTCATGACGTTGATAGTAACGACGGTTGCCACGGCGTTTTACTGGTTTTAATTGTGAAAACTCCTGCTCCCAATAACGCAATACATGTGGTTTGACACCACACAATTCGCTGACCTCACCTATAGTGAAATAGCGTTTGCCCGGGATCGCCGGTAACTCATTGTTGTTACTTGCTTCTAGCATAACTGTCCACCCTCGCTTTCAGTTTTTGCCCAGGACGGAAGGTCACGACCCGACGCGCGGTGATCGGGATTTCTTCACCGGTTTTAGGGTTGCGGCCAGGCCGCTCATTTTTATCACGTAACTCGAAATTACCAAATCCTGATAATTTCACCTGATCGCCTTGCTCTAAAGCACTGCGGATCTCTTCAAAAAACATTTCCACCAATTCTTTGGCTTCACGTTTGTTAAATCCAAGCTCTTCGTAAAGCTGCTCGGTCATATCGGCTTTGGTCAGTGCCATTGTTACCTCTTATTCTTATTGTGTTGACCCGACATCATGCTCTGATCACCGCGCCCAGCGACAATTGCAGATTGTCTCTTATCTGCATCATTAACGCCTCGACTTCATCATCGGTCAGGGTTCTTGCGCCATGCTGAATGCGAAAAGCAATGGCCAGACTTTTGTTGCCTTGCTCGACACCGTCTCCAGTATAGACGTCAAATAGTTGAAATGCTTTAAGAATATCAGAGTCGATAGACTTCAAGCAATGCTCTATTTGTCCGGCAGTAATTGTATCCTCAACCACCAGTGCCAAATCGCGACGAATCGCTGGATAACGCGATACGCCAGAAAATTCAGGCACTTGCGCCGCCAACACTGCAGTAAGCTGTATTTCAAACACAAATACTTTGCCATTAATATCCAGCGGCTTGTTTAATTTAGGGTGTAATGCACCCAGCCAGCCAATTGGCTGACCATTTTTGATAATTCGGGCACTTTGTCCCGGATGTAGTGCCGGATGTGCTTCCGAAACAAAGGTCATTTCACCACCGGCCAGCGCCAGTAAGGTTTCGACATCGGCTTTAGCATCGTAAAAATCGACTTTGCGAGCTTTATCAGCCCACTGCTCGACGGTAATATCACCATAAATCAAACCACCGATACACAGCTCTTGTTCAATCGCTGACTTTTCGCCGTTAAACACCCGGCCAATTTCAAATAATCGCACCCGATCTTGCTGACGATTTAAATTATAGCTTAATGCCTGTACCAATCCCGGCCACAACGATTGGCGCATCACCGATAAATCGGCAGAAATCGGATTGGCCAGCGTAATCGGTGCCCATTCACTGACAGCAAAATACTGATGTAACTGCGGATCGACAAAACTATAAGTAATTGCTTCAAAATAACCACGATCCACCAATAAATTCTGTAAACGTTCAGTTTGCAATTGATGTTCAGAAATATTGCTGCTGAGCACGCTGATCTGTGGACGGGTTTGCGGCAACTGATCATAGCCATACAAACGACCCAGTTCTTCAATCAAATCCGCTTCAATGGCTAAATCAAACCGGAAACTGGGTACGACAACCTGCCAGCCGTTTTCAGTCGATGTTACTTGCAAACCTAAACGGCTCAGTTTTTCTGCAACATCATCCGCCGGCAGACTAATGCCTAAGACCCGTTTGATACGATCAGCGCGCAGGGTGATTTCGGCAGACTTCGGCAAATTGGCCGCACTGCACTGCTCAATCACCGGGCCTAATTGACCACCGACAATATCAATAATTAATTGACTGGCCCGTTGTATTGCCTGTTTAGCCAACTCAGGATCAACACCCCGTTCAAATCGATGTGAAGCGTCGGTATGCAGACCATAGCCCCGCGCTTGACCGGCAATCGCATCTGGTGCAAAGAATGCTGATTCCAGGAATATATCAACGGTCTCATCACTGACAGCACTGTCTTGTCCGCCCATAATGCCTGCGAGAGCTAACGGACCATCTGCATCAGCAATCAACAAACTACTGTCTAGCAATTCGATGGTCTGGCCGTCCAATAACGTCAGTGATTCACCCTGTTGAGCTAACCGCACCTCGATACCGCCCGTGATTTTTGTCAAATCGAAGGCATGCATCGGCTGGCCCAGTTCCAACATTACATAGTTGCTAATATCGACGATAGCACCCAGACTACGCAGACCACTGCGGCGTAATTTTTCCTGTAGCCATAACGGTGAGACAGCTTGTGGATTAATGCCCTTGATCACTCTGCCCAAATAACGTGGACAGGCTGTTGCTGCCGATACTTTTACCGGCAGTGTGGCATCAATTGCGGCAGCAACGTCAGGTATGTCCGGAGCGGTTACATCAGTCTGGCTAATCACACCCACTTCGCGGGCAATACCGGCAACACCCAGGCAATCACTGCGATTCGGGGTTAAATCGACTTCTATACTGTGATCATTTAACTCCAGATAATCACGGATATTCTGGCCGATCGGTGCATCAGCAGCTAGTTCCAGTAAACCTTCCGAACTTTCAGCAAGGCCAAGTTCTTTGGCAGAACACAACATGCCAAATGAAGGCTCACCGCGCAGCTTGGCTTGCTTAATTTTAAAATTATCTGGTAATACTGCACCGACAACGGCGACGGGTATTTTCAGACCTTCTCGTGCATTACTGGCACCACAAACAATACTGAGTCGCTCATCGCCTGCAATATCAACCTCACATACCTGTAATTTATCGGCATCAGGATGGGCTTTCACAGTTTTAACCTGGCCAACTACGACACCTTGAAAATCACCGGCAACCGGCGTGACCGCATCAACTTCCAAACCGGCCTGGGTTAATTTAGCGACCAGCGTGTCAGTATCAAACGCCGGATTGACCCACTCGCGTAACCACTTTTCACTAAACTTCATTATCAGCCATCCACTTATTTAAACTGGCGCAGAAAACGCAAGTCATTTTCAAAGAATAAGCGCAGATCATTAACGCCATAACGCAGCATGGCTAAACGTTCGACGCCCATACCAAAAGCCAGGCCCAAATATTTTTCGCTGTCGATATTCACATGCTCAAAGACTTTTGGATGCACCATGCCACAGCCCAACACTTCTAGCCAGCCGGTATGACTACAGACCCGGCAGCCTTTGCCTTCACACATGACACATTCAATATCCACTTCTGCGGACGGCTCGGTGAATGGAAAATACGATGGTCGGAACCGCACGTTTAACTGCTTTTCAAAAAATGCCTGTAAAAAGTCAGCCAAAATGCCTTTCAGATCCGTAAAGCTGACATTCTCATCAACCATCAGACCTTCAACCTGATGAAACATCGGTGTATGCGTTAGATCTGAATCACAGCGATAAACGCGACCCGGCGCGATAATTCGCAGTGGTGGCGTTTCGTTTTCCATTACCCGAATTTGCACCGGCGAGGTATGGGTACGCAGTAATAAATCGGCATCAAAATAAAAAGTATCGTGCATTGCCCGCGCCGGATGGGTTTCCGGAATATTCAGCGCAGTGAAGTTATGATCACCATCTTCAATTTCCGGGCCTTCGGCGATTTGAAAACCGATTTGCCGGAAGTAGCGCTCAATACGCTGCATGGTTTTTGTCACAGGATGCAGGCCACCGACTTCACTATGGCGTCCGGGCAAACTGACATCAATCGTTTCGGCTGCCAATGCCGCATTTAATGCCACTTCACTAAGCACTTTATTACGATTATCAATTAATGCAGCAACCTCTTGCTTGGCAATATTAACTTCTTTACCAATTATAGGTCGCTGATCAGCACTGACATTGCCCAAGGCTTTTAAATAGGCGGTGATTTCGCCTTTTTTGCCCAGATAAGCAACCCGTAAATCGTCTAATTGCCGGATATTATCAGCGTCGGCAATGGCTTGCCGGGCGCCGTCGACGATTGTTTGTAAAGCCTGTAACTGTGATGCCAGTTCAGCCATAATTCCTCCACCTGAGGATCAATCAGAAACAAAAAAGGGCCGACAAACGGCCCTTTTCAGCGTACTTAACATGTGATTCGCTACGCGCGAATCAACACTACTGTGCTAATGCCGATTTAGCTTTTTCAGCGATAGTGGCAAAAGCCGCACTATCGTGAACGGCAATATCAGCCAGTACTTTACGATCAATTTCAATCGCTGCTTTTTTCAGGCCATTAATCAGACGGCTGTATGACATGCCACATTCACGGGCAGCAGCATTGATACGGGCGATCCACAACGTGCGGAAAACACGTTTTTTCTGACGACGGTCACGATAGGCATATTGACCGGCTTTGGTAACGGCCTGCACCGCCACCCGATAAACATTTTTACGACGACCGGAGTAACCCTTGGCCTGCGCGATAACTTTTTTATGTCGAGCGTGTGCTGTGACACCACGTTTTACTCTAGCCATTTCTATTCTCCCCGATTACAAATTTGGCAGCATTTTGCGGATTGACAAATGATCTGCTTTGCAGATTGTCAGCGTAGAACGTAACTGACGTTTCCGCTTAGTGCTTTTTTTGGTAAGAATATGGCTGGTAAACGCTTGGGCACGCTTAAACTTGCCACTGCCGGTGCGTTTAAATCGCTTCGCCGCACCGCTATGGTTTTTTAATTTGGGCATTTGGAACTCCGCATTGTTAATTTAAAGTTTATTTTTTATTACTGGGCGCCAAAACCATTATCATTTGCCGGCCTTCTTTCTTCGGACGCTGTTCAATGGATGACAGGTCTTGCAAGTCTTCAGCAACTCTTTCAAGTAACTTCAGACCTAAATCCTGATGGGCCATCTCACGTCCACGAAAACGCAGACTGACTTTGGTTTTGTTGCCTTCTTCTAGGAAACGGGTCAGGTTGCGTAGTTTTACCTGGTAGTCTCCTTCTTCCGTCCCTGGTCGGAATTTAATTTCCTTCACTTGTATTTGTTTTTGCTTTTTCTTGGCAATGGCTTTTTGTTTATTAGCCTCAAATACAAACTTGCCGTAATCCATTATACGACAAACCGGTGGCTCCGCCTGTGGGGCAATCTCCACCAAATCCAAATCCGCCTCTTCAGCTAACTCCAGCGCTTTTGCCAAAGGCAAAATACCCAGTTGATCGCCGTCTGCACCGGTAACACGTACTTCTCTGGCTGTAATTTCTTGGTTCAGCCGTTTCTGATCTGTAGCGATGTTTTTAATCCTCTAAAATAATTCGACCGCGGCCAGCAACGTCCTTTTTCAGCAAGGAAACGAAGCTATCAAGCGGCATTGCGCCTAAGTTTTCGCCCTTGCGGGTACGTACTGCCACGGCATTGTCTTGTGCCTCGCGTTCGCCAACCACAATTAAATACGGGACGCGCTGCAATGTGTGCTCGCGTATTTTAAAGCCAATCTTCTCATTTCTCAAGTCTGTATCAGCTCTAAATCCCTGATTTTGCAATTGTCGGGCAATTTGTTGCACGTAATCGGCTTGTTTATCAGTGATCCCCATGATAATAACTTGACGAGGCGACAACCATGCCGGGAAGGCGCCGGCATATTCTTCGATTAAAATGCCGATAAAACGCTCTAGTGAACCGAGAATCGCCCGATGCAACATCACCGGTACTTGTTTGCTACCATCATCAGCAACATAAGTTGCATCCAGCCGACCCGGCATTGAGAAATCAACCTGAATGGTGCCGCACTGCCAGACCCGGCCCAGGCAATCTTTCAGCGAAAACTCGATTTTCGGGCCATAGAATGCCCCCTCGCCCGGCTGCAGGTCCCAGTCCAAACCTTTGGTATTGAGTGCCTGTTCCAATGCATGTTCAGCTTTATCCCAAACCGCATCGCTACCCACACGGTTTTCCGGGCGGGTCGATAATTTAACGATGACTTCGTTAAAGCCGAAGTCTTTATAAACCTCAAACAATAAATCGATAAAGGTCGAGACTTCCGACTGAATTTGATCTTCTGTGCAGAAAATATGCGCATCATCCTGGGTGAAATTGCGCAATCGCATCAGACCATGCAAGGTGCCGGAGGGCTCATTACGATGGCAAGAACCGAATTCCGCCATACGCAACGGTAAGTCGCGATAGCTTTTCAGCCCCTGATTATAAATCTGGATATGGCACGGGCAGTTCATCGGTTTCACCGCATAATCACGATTTTCCGAATGAGTGGTGAAAATCATGTCGCCGAACTTGTCCCAGTGACCGGATTTTTCCCACAGGCTGCGATCGACAACTTGTGGCGTTTTGACTTCCTGATAGCCATTGTCACGCATCACGTTGCGGATATGATTTTCAACTTCCCGAAAAATACGCCAGCCGTTGTCATGCCAGAAGATCATGCCGGCAGCTTCATCCTGCATATGAAACAGGTCTAAGCTTTTGGCCAGCTTACGGTGATCACGTTTTTCAGCTTCTTCAAGACGATGTAAATACGCTTTCAAGGCCTTTTTATCCGGCCATGCTGTACCGTAAATGCGTTGCAGCATTTCGTTTTCAGATTTACCGCGCCAGTAAGCACCGGCCAGCTTCATTAATTTAAAGGCTTTGAGTTTGCCGGTATTCGGTACATGCGGGCCGCGGCACAAGTCCATAAACTCGCCCTGACGGTACAGTGATAAGATTTCATCTTTGGGAATATCTTCAATGATTTGAGCTTTGTAGTCTTCGCCCATTTCCCGGAAGATAGCAATCGCCGCATCACGGGGCACTTCTTCGCGAACCACTTCAAGATCCTGCTTAACCAGTTCTTCCATCCGCTGTTCGATCTTCTCCAGATCGTCTGGGGTAAAGCCTTTCGGGTAAGAGAAATCGTAGTAAAAACCATCGTCAATCACCGGACCAATAGTGACTTGGGCATCCGGATATAGCTGTTTAACGGCTTGCGCCATCAGATGTGAGGTGGAATGGCGAATGATGTCCAGGCCTTCTTCATCACGCTCGGTAATGATGGCGACATCGGCATCGTTATCAACAATATGATTGGTATCCACCAGTTTGCCATTAACCTTGCCAGCTAATGCAGCGCGTGCAAGACCGGCACCAATATCATTGGCAATATCAAAAATACTGACCGGGTGATCAAATTGACGCTGGCTACCGTCGGGAAGTGTCACTGAAATCATTACAAATCCTTGGTTGTGGCCGATACGAAAGGTCATAAACCAAAAAAGCGCCAAAGCGCTTTGAATTTTGGTAGGCACGAGTGGATTCGAACCACCGACCCCCACCATGTCAAGGTGGTGCTCTAACCAACTGAGCTACGTGCCTGCCGTGAAAGCGCGAAATTATACGCAGTCAGGCCGATAATGCAAGCATTTAAACGGTGACCGGACCCAGTGCAACCTTGCGGACATGCTCCAGTTCATCACGCATTTTGGCAGCTTGTTCAAACTCCAGATTTTGCGCATGTTTGTACATGGCATTTTCGATTTGTTGAATGCGTTTGGCCAGCTGCTGCGGGCTGAGTCTGGCGTATTCGGCTTGTTCTTCAGCGACTTTTTTCAGTTGTTGACGGGCATCATTACTGGCTTTAACGTCATCCATACCGCTACGAATAGATTTGATAATACCGACCGGGGTGATGCCATGTGCCAGATTGTGGGCAACTTGCTTTTCTCGCCGGCGTTCAGTTTCTTCAATAGCACGCTGCATAGAGCCAGTGATTCGATCGGCATAGAGAATCGCCCGGCCATTCAGATTACGGGCTGCCCGGCCAATCGTCTGAATCAGCGACCGATCACTGCGTAGAAAGCCTTCTTTATCAGCATCCAGAATCGCTACCAACGATACTTCGGGAATATCCAGCCCCTCACGCAGCAAGTTAATACCGACCAGCACATCAAATTCCCCCAACCGTAAATCACGGAGAATTTCCACCCGTTCCACTGTATCGATATCAGAATGTAAATAACGGACTTTGACATTATGCTCACGGAGATAATCAGTGAGATCTTCCGACATGCGTTTGGTCAGCGTAGTCACTAGTACCCGCTCATTAACCGCAGCGCGTTTTCTAATTTCCGATAACAAATCATCAACCTGAGTGCCGACCGGCCGGATTTCCACTTCCGGATCCACCAGTCCGGTGGGTCGAACGACTTGCTCAACCACATTACCGGCATTGGCAGCTTCATATTTACCGGGGGTTGCCGAAACAAATATGGTTTGCGGTGCCTGCTTTTCCCATTCCTCAAACATCATCGGCCGGTTATCCAGCGCCGACGGTAGCCGGAAACCATAATCCACCAGCGTTTGTTTACGGGAACGATCGCCTTTATACATGGCACCAATCTGCGGGATCATCACATGGCTTTCGTCGATAATCAGAATCGCATCATCGGGTAAGTAATCAAATAAGGTAGGCGGCGAAGCACCGGCTTCACGACCGGACAGATGCCGCGAATAATTCTCGATCCCGTTGCAATAGCCCAGTTCCAGCAGCATCTCCAAATCATAGCGGGTGCGTTGTTCCAGGCGTTGGGCTTCAACTAATTTGTTTTGATCGGTCAACTCTTTAAGCCGATCCGCCATTTCGATTTTAATGGCATCAATGGCTTTTAACAGATTTTCGCGTGGTGTTACATAGTGGGTTTTCGGATAAATAGTGATGCGGTTGAGCCGCTGCAAAATCTCGCCGGTCAAAGGATCAAAGTAGCTGATTTGCTCGACTTCATTGTCAAATAACTCAATCCGCACCGCATCACGTTCCGATTCAGCCGGGAAAATATCAATCACCTCACCGCGCACCCGATAGGTGCCGCGCGACAATTCAATATCATTGCGGGTGTATTGTAATTCTGCCAGCCGGCGCAGTGCATCGCGCTGATTAATGATATCGCCTTTCACCAGATGCAGGACCATCGACAAATAAGCGTCTTTTTCACCAAGGCCGTAGATACACGAGACACTGGAGACAATAATCGCGTCACGACGCTCCAGCATGGCTTTGGTGGCTGATAAGCGCATCTGTTCTATCTGTTCGTTAACCGAGGCATCTTTATCGATAAAAGTATCTGACGATGGCACATAGGCTTCCGGCTGGTAGTAATCGTAGTAAGAAACGAAATATTCCACCGCATTGTTGGGAAAGAATTCTTTCATCTCACTATATAACTGCGCCGCCAGCGTTTTATTGGGTGCCAACACCATCACCGGCCGCTGCACGGCTTGCGCAACATTGGCAATGGTGAAGGTTTTACCGGAACCGGTCACCCCTAACAAGGTTTGCCACATTTCACCATTGTTGAGGCCGTCAACCAGCGACGCAATCGCCGCTGGCTGATCACCAGCCGGTTGAAACTCACTCACTAACTCAAATTGTTTTTTCATAGGCTTTAGCAATATTGACGATTGTCGTATATTACGAGGTTCTCAATTTAATTGTTTTTCGAAGGTTTTATTTTGACTATCAAACTCTCACAGCGCGTCCAAAGCATCAAACCGTCACCGACTTTAGCCATCACCGCCCGTGCCGCTGAACTGCGAGTCGAAGGCAAAGATATTATCGGTCTGGGCGCCGGCGAACCGGATTTTGACACCCCGGAGCACATTAAAAATGCTGCCGTTGAAGCGCTTAACAAAGGCCAGACCAAATATACCGCCGTTGATGGCACGGCTGAATTAAAGCAAGCCATTATCAAAAAGTTTGCCCGCGATAACGGTTTGGATTATCAACCAAATCAAATCTTAGTGTCATGTGGTGGCAAACAAAGCTTTTTCAACCTGGCGCAGGCCATGTTGGAAGCCGGTGATGAGGTGATTATCCCGGCACCGTACTGGGTGTCTTATCCCGATATGGTACTGCTGGCCGATGGTAAACCTGTGATTATCGAGGGTGATATTGATCAGCGTTATAAAATCACTCCGGCGCAGTTAGAGGCCGCCATTACCGATAAAACCCGCTTGTTTGTGATTAACAGCCCATCCAATCCGACTGGTATGACCTACAGCAAAGCTGAGTTGCAAGCTTTAGGCAATGTGCTGCGTAAATATCCAGAGATCATGATTGCCACCGATGATATGTATGAACATATCCACTGGGCTGATGAATCGTTTGTCAATATCGTCATGGCCTGCCCGGATTTGTATGAGCGCACTGTTGTTATGAATGGTGTTTCTAAAGCCTATTCGATGACTGGCTGGCGTATTGGTTATGCCGGCGGTCCGGAACAACTGATTAAAGCGATGAAAAAAATTCAGTCGCAAAGCACATCTAATCCGTCATCGATTTCGCAGGCGGCGTCCGTCGAAGCACTTAATGGCGATCAGGGCTGCATTCAGACCATGCTGACCGAATTCAAAAAGCGCCATGATTTTGTGATCGCCGAATTAAATGCTATGCCCGGCGTGACCGCACTGGCCACGGACGGTACTTTTTATGTGTTTCCGGATATCAAAGGCGTGATTGAGAATATGCCCGGTATTAATGATGATTTAGAATTTGCCGAAGCATTACTGAATGATAAAGGCGTTGCCGTGGTACCGGGCAGTGCTTTTGGCCTGAAAAACCATATGCGTTTGTCGATCGCTACCAGCGAGAGTAATTTGCGTGATGCGCTGAGCCGTATCGCCGAATTTATCGCTGGAAATTAATTGCCAATAGTCCTTGACCCATCAGGTTCAAGTCACTATCATACGCTTCTTTATGTTCCCCGATAGCTCAGTTGGTAGAGCAAATGACTGTTAATCATTGGGTCGCTGGTTCGAGTCCAGCTCGGGGAGCCAATGAATATAA
>JAVVFF010000203.1:0-1880 GCA_032250995.1 Methylophaga sp.
GCAAGACACTGGCCAGCATTTCAATGACCGCCGTCGGTCCGGTAAATTGCCGGTGATGCCACTGCCCCCAACTGCTGAGCAGTAAGATATCCACGCTGGCGATAAGATTAGCTTGCGCCGAACTGAAACTGAGCGGATCGTTTTGGTTGCTGCTTAATTGCAGCCCCTGTTGTTGTAAATAATCCAATGGTGCTGGTTGTAAATTCGCCAGCAGAATTATTTTTATGGCGTTGGCTGGCTGATTCAGCGCTGCACTATCCGCTGGCTTGACCGGCGTTGCCAGGGCTGAGCGCAGTAACAACTGGCTTAGCTCAAGAATATGATGACTGGCCAGTTGTGGCTGCGGATCGTTCACCCGCAGCCAACTGCTGCGGCTTAACAGGCCATTAATGATGGCAAAGGCTAGCACATTAACCAGCGCTTTATGACTGTACAAAGCTTGTTGGGGGCGAGTGCCGGCGGGTAAGTCGCTAAGCTGCCAGGGGCTTTTATCAGATTGCCGGTTTAGATTAAGTTGTTCCGGGCCATTACTGGAAATGGCCGATAAACCCAACTGGGTAATAACATCAGCCTGAGGTTGTTGTTTCAGTGTTAAGCGCTTGCGGGCAAGTTTAATATCATTGTCAGACAGCGACTGCTGCCAGACAAATTGCTGCGTCACATTCAGGATGTCGTCCAGCCATTGCCAGCGTTTTGCTGGCTGCTTGAGCAGTTCGCGCAAACCTAAAGTCAGTGGCTGATCCAGACCACGTAACTGCATAGCCGGCCATTGCCAGTTTGCCACTAAAACGCTGATAAATTGCCGCCGCCAAGGATGGGCGGGATGCAGCACTTTATGGGATAACCGTTCTTGTGATTGTAAGTACAGCGATTGCCGGGCCCGTTGTAAATCTTCAGCACGCAGATCATTGGCCAACGCCGTCAATTGCAAATGTGCTTTGCTCAGCATGGCACTGTCGTTATCGTCAGTTTCGATAGCTTGTTTGAATAGCAAACTTAAATCGACCGTCTCAGGTAACGACTGGCATTGCTGGGCAGCAAACAGCAACGCTAAATCCTGTCGGGCATCACCCCAAAAGGCAGCCATCCAGCATTGCATTACATTAGCTAACAGCCGTTGTGGTTCGGCCGGTGGCACGGCGCCAAAATCCAGCAAACTGTTGTGGCTGAGTTGATGCTGCGCCAGCAGCCGGTCAGCGATTTTATTGTAATCAGCATGCTCATCACTGCCGATCAGCCACCATAAAGGCAGACTGCCGGCCAGCACCAGCCCATTGGTGTAAAAATTGGCTAAATTATATTGAATATCCGGATGCTGCCGGACATCGGCTTCGCTGACCAGCAGGCTGTCTAACTTAATTCCCAGCTGGCTGGCCCAGACAGTGATAGCTTGCAGTTTAGCTTGCAGTGTCTGGCACGCCTCAGTTGGCAAATGGGCATTATGGATGACCCACAGTGTGAAATGTGGATTTTGCGGATAGCTGAAACCGCTAAAGCTATTGAGCAAATAAACACCGCGCAGTGCATAACGGCGCAGCGCTTTACGGCGAAACTGGAAGTTACGATCGACACTGCTGGCGGCACGCAGACTGGCAATATCCGGCTGATAATCAATAATACCGGTGGAGCAATCTTCGCTGACAAAACCCGGCAATAATTTAAAATTGCCATGCAGGATCAACGGCAGTAACTGGAAAAACAGTGGTTGGGGATGCGGTGCTAACGCCGTCAGCCGGCTTAACTGAACGCCATTATGCGTCTGAAAAAGCCGCAGCGACTGCGCGCGATCCCGAGACATAATTAGTGTCGGAAATGACGCATGCCGGTAAACACCATGGCAATACCGTGTTCATCGGCGGCGGCAATGACTTCATCATCTC
>JAVVFF010000204.1:0-1879 GCA_032250995.1 Methylophaga sp.
GCTTCGCGGCCAGCAAAGCTGTTCAAATGGGTTCCAGACCCATTTGTCAATCGCTTATGTAGAGTGTCTACACAGCACGCTTTCCGCCTTGCTGGACACAAAAATAGCCGCCAGCAGTGGTGGATTTGAAAGATAAACAAACCCCGGGAGTAGCAAAATGGAATGGTTCGCAGATCCTCAGGCATGGGTAGCTTTAGCGACCCTGACCGCATTGGAAATTGTCCTTGGTATCGACAATATTATCTTTATTTCGGTGTTGGTCAGCCGACTGTCACCAGAACAACGACAGCGGGCACGGATGATTGGGCTGGGCTTTGCCATGGGCACCCGGATTTTATTGTTGTTTATGCTGGTATGGATCATGGGACTGACTGAGCCGTTATTTGAAGTGTTTGATTACACGGTGTCGGGACGGGATCTTATTTTGCTGGGTGGTGGTTTGTTCCTTTTGGCCAAAAGTACCCATGAGATCCATAATAATCTGGAAGGTGCGGTGGTATCTGAGACCGGCGAAAAAATGGTTTATACCGCCACTTTTGCCTCGGTGATTGTGCAGATCGCCATTATTGATATTGTGTTTTCGCTGGATTCGGTGATTACCGCGGTGGGGCTGGTGGATCAACTCAGCATTATGGTCATCGCGATTGTGATTGCGGTCGGATTGATGATGTTCTCTGCAAAAGCCATTGGTGAATTTGTAGATGAACATCCGACTATCAAAATTCTCGCTTTGAGTTTTTTGATCCTGATCGGCTTTACGCTGATGGCAGAAGGTTTGGGACAACATATTCCCAAAGGCTATATCTACTTTGCTATGGCGTTTTCGGTTGCGGTAGAAATGATCAATATCCGTATCCGCAAAAAATCGGTACCGGTGCACCTCAAACGCACTATGCCGGTTGAGGATGAAGTTTAGTCACTTTTTATTCGGTCTTATCGGTTGTCTGTTGGCTCTGCCAGCAGTCGCCGATTCTGCTAAACAAGTCGTGTTATTGCATGGACTGGCGCGCAGCGCCGGCTCCATGCATTCGATGGCTGAGCATTTGCAGGATCACGGTTTTAAGATCTGCAATATTGATTATCCATCACGGCATCACCCGATTGAAATATTGGCAGCAGATTTTGTTGTGCCGGCGATTCGAGATTGTTTTGCCACGGGGCGGATAAATTTTGTCAGTCATTCGCTGGGCGGCATTATTGTCCGGCAACTGGCAGCCAAACACACTGATATTCAAATCGGCCGGGTGGTGATGCTGGCACCGCCCAACCAGGGCAGTGAGGTAGTCGATAAATTAGGCAATTTTGGTTTGTTTAACTGGCTAAATGGCCCGGCCGGACAACAGCTCGGTACGGCTAAGGATTCACTGCCGAATCAGTTGGGCCCGGCAACATTTGCGCTGGGTGTGATTACCGGTAATCGTTCAATCAATCTAATTTTATCGGGCTTAATTCCGGGGCCGGATGATGGCAAAGTAGCGGTCAAACGTGCTGGACTCGAAGGCATGCGCGATTTTTTGGTTGTTGAGCAAACTCATCCTTTCATCATGGGTAGTGATGAAGTACAACAACAGACGTTGATTTTTCTGCAAACTGGCCAGTTTGAGTAATATCAATGAGTTCGTTCTACCTCTTCATTCGTAGTATAGTCATTACCTAATCTTAATCCGATTTGGCATGATAACTGCTCTAAAATCCATAATTCAATGCTTAATAACTTTAGGTGTGCCATTTGCTGACAGCCATGAAAAGCACCAGCTTTAATCCATTACCGCATGAAATTGATCTGCTGCTTGACGCATTTTTTGCGGTAAGCGAAGACAGTACAATTCATTACGCCAGTGCCGGCGTTGAAGTGGTGCTTGGCTATAAACCCGAACAA
>JAVVFF010000074.1:0-10824 GCA_032250995.1 Methylophaga sp.
GTCTGGTGCTGAAGCTGAACGGCAAATTGCTACCGTACAAATCCTGGGGGGGGGTGTAATTTAGCTGCGGCTGGGCAGCGCGTAAACATAAACCAGATAATAGGCCATCGCCACAAAACCGGCACCGCCAACAATATTGCCCAAGGTTACCGGGATCAGATTGGCTATCAAGCCAGAAAAATCCAGCGACTGTAATTGCGCCTGCGACAAATGGCTGGCAGCCACGATAGCCTGATCGGTTGCGGCGATCATGGCAATGGGGATCATGTACATATTGGCGACGCAATGCTCAAAGCCCATCGCCACAAACCCGGAAATCGGAAATAACACCGCCATCACCTTATCGGTCACGCTGCGCGAAGCGTAAACCATCCAGCTGCCCAGACAAACCAGTACATTACAAAACAAACCGCGGACAAACGCTTCGGTCGTGGTGAGCTCCACTTTTGCCAATCCAGTTTTTAAAGCCGTGGCGCCGACCCCGTAATTACCGTTATCCAGATAGCCTGATAAATACACCAAGTAGACCGTGACCAAAGCGCCCACCAGATTACCAATATAAACAATGCTCCAGTTACGCATCAGCCCTTTAAAGCTGACCTGTCCCTTGGCATAAGCCATCACCACCAGCGTATTACCGGTAAATAACTCCGCCCCGGCAATCACCACCAAAATAAAGCCCAGCGCAAATACCACACCGCCCATCAGCCGTGCCAGACCATAAGCACTGCCGGCGTCGGTCATCACCACCGTGTAATACATTGCCGCAAAAGAAATAAAAGCACCCGCCATCAGCGATAACACCACCAACGGAATAATCGACATATTGGCTTTATCAACACCAATGGTTTTGACTTTTTCGGCGACTTCCGCTGGCGTAAAGGCATCGACAAATTTGCCGAAATCAGACATGAGTAGTTCCCTGATGCATTAAATAAAGCTGATTATTATAGCAGTGGCGGGCGGGTGTTTTGCAGGGAGCAGCTTCCTGATGTTCGGTTTAATTGAATTATTCGATGATGAACCACAAAGGCACAGCGTTTATTTATCGATACCGCCGTGAACAAATTTGTGTCATTCCGAACGCAGTCGAGGAATCTCTTCTGCTGTGCCGTGATGCCGCCACTGCGGTCGGCGTGACATTTTTAATCTCTGTTTCCTCTGTACCGTTGTGGTTAACTTCTAATCAATGCTTTAACTCACTGTTGAACACTAATTGCTCATCCTGCACATCAATCTTAATGACCTGTCCCGCCACAAATTTACCCGCCAGAATAGCCTGCGCCAGTTGATTTTCAACTTCATGCTGAATCACCCGTTTTAACGGCCGGGCCCCGTAAACCGGATCAAACCCGGCTTCAGCAATATGATCCAGCGCCGCATCCGTTAATTCTAGCGACAAATCCCGCTCGACCAGCCGTTTGCGTAAATGCACCAGTTGAATATCGGTAATCGCCCGGATTTGCGCTTTTTGCAGCGGATGAAAGACCACCACATCATCGACCCGGTTAATAAATTCCGGCCGGAAATGCTGGCCGACGATATCCATCACGGCATTTTTCATAGCCTGATAATTTTCTTCACCAGCCATTTCCTGGATCACATTGGAGCCAAGATTGGAGGTCATCACCACAACCGTATTGCGAAAATCAACAGTACGGCCCTGACCATCGGTTAACCGGCCATCATCAAGTACTTGCAGCAAAATATTAAACACATCCGGATGGGCTTTTTCGATCTCATCAAGCAGGATCACCGAATATGGTTTGCGGCGCACGGCTTCGGTTAAATAACCACCTTCTTCATAGCCGACATATCCAGGCGGCGCACCGACCAGTCGCGACACCGAATGTTTTTCCATAAATTCCGACATATCAATGCGGATCATGGCGTCTTCGGTATCGAACAAGAAGCTGGCCAATGATTTACACAGCTCAGTTTTACCAACACCGGTCGGACCAAGGAATAAAAATGAACCATTGGGACGATTCGGATCTGATAAACCGGATCGACTGCGGCGAATGGCATTGGCGACGGCATTAACCGCTTCATCCTGACCCACCACCCGCTGATGCAAAGCTTCATCCATTTTAAGCAGTTTTTCGCGCTCGCCTTCGAGCATTTTACTGACCGGAATGCCAGTCCATTTAGAAACCACTTCGGCGATTTCTTCTTCACCCACTTTATTACGCAGCAATGTAAATGCCGCACTTTCATTCGACTGGTCAGTATTTTCCAACTGTTTTTCCAGCGCCGGAATCGTGCCGTACTGCAATTCTGAAACCTTTTCCCATTCCCCATTACGGCGAGCGGTTTCCATTTCCAGCTTGGCTTTTTCTAAAACTTCTTTGATATGCTGGCTGCCATGTACCGAAGCTTTTTCAGATTTCCAGATTTCTTCCAGATCGTTAAATTCACGTTCTAATTTAGTGACTTCGGTTTGCAAGGTATCGAGACGTTTTTTGGAGGCATCATCTGATTCTTTTTGCAAAGCAACCCGTTCGATTTTTAATTGAATCAACCGCCGCTCTAATCGGTCTAATACTTCGGGTTTGGAATCAATTTCCATACGGATGCGGCTGGCAGCTTCATCAATCAAATCAATCGCCTTATCAGGCAAATTACGATCAGTGATATAACGATGCGACAAGGTTGCTGCCGCGACAATCGCCGGATCGGTAATATTGACGCCATGATGTACTTCATAACGCTCGCTTAAACCGCGCAAGATAGCGATCGTTGATTCAACGCTGGGTTCGTCGACAATGACTTTCTGAAAACGCCGTTCCAATGCCGCATCTTTTTCGACGTACTGACGATATTCATTAAGCGTGGTGGCACCAATGCAATGCAACTCTCCCCGTGCCAGGGCGGGTTTGAGCATATTACCGGCATCCATTGAGCCTTCGGCTTTACCAGCGCCGACCATGGTGTGAATTTCATCGATAAACAGAATGATCGATCCTTCCTGTTTGGATAAATCATTAAGTACCGCTTTGAGACGTTCTTCAAATTCACCACGGAATTTGGCACCGGCAATCAGCGCGCCCATATCCAATGAAAGAACGCGTTTATGTTTCATGCCTTCGGGCACTTCACCATTAATAATCCGCTGCGCCAGGCCTTCAACAATCGCCGTTTTACCGACACCGGGTTCACCAATTAAAACCGGATTATTTTTGGTGCGCCGTTGCAATACCTGTATAGTGCGCCGAATTTCGTCATCACGGCCAATCACTGGATCCAGCTTGCCGCTTTCCGCGCGCGCAGTTAAATCAATGGTGTATTTTTCCAACGCATGGCGTTGTTCTTCAGCATTTTGATCGGTCACGCGCTCACCACCTCGAATTTTATCAATGGCCGCATTCAAACTGGCTTTGCTGGCACCATGTTTACGCAATAATTCACCGGCCTGGTTTTTATCTTCAACCACTGCCAGTACAAATAATTCACTGGAAATAAATTGATCCTGACGCTGATGGGCCAGCTTTTCAGTCAGGTTAAACAATCGGTTTAAATCCTGCGAAATATGAATATCACCGGTTCCACCCTGAACTTGCGCCAGCCGATTAAGTTGGTTTTCCAAATCAGCCTGATAACTGACAACATTAACACCACTCTGTGCCAGTAATGATTTGACAGTGCTGCCCTGCTGCTTCAGCAGCGTCAGCATCAAATGTACTGGCTCGATAAATTGATGATCTTTGCTGTTAGCAAGGCTATTCGCTTCAGCGATAGCCTCTTGAAAATTAGTGGTGAGTTTGTCGATTTGCATAACCGTAAAGCCCCTAATAAAACTAAGTTAATTGCTAAAATGGGGGAGCCAAATCTTAAATCAAGTGGCAGGTGGCTTGAATTAGTTTTTAATGTGTGTTGGACGGTTTTTTAATGCAATTACTAACGGTATCAACTGCCTGGCTTAGCGCATTAGCATTTGCCTTTATTGGTGGGGCGACGGTAAGCAACACCTTACTGGGAATAAACGGCGCGCTAAGTACTTTGCCCTGTGCAGTCACACCATCAATACGCACCGCAACAATCGGCGCATCAGACCAGGCAGCCAGACGGGCAAAGCCGGCTTTTAGTTGTCGTGGCGGATCTCCGTCCAGATGAATTCTGCCGTGTGGAAAAATGGCAATAACGTCGTCCTGTTGCAGTGCCTTTAACGCCTGACGCAGGGATTTTTCCGACCGGCCATCCCGATCCACCGGTATACAGCCGGCGGCGCGAAACAGCCATTGCATACCAAAGCGCTGATATTCTTCACGGGCAATTAAAAACCGCAATGGCCGTTTGCTGGCGGCAATCAGCAGCAATGGGTCTAATCCGGAAATATGATTGGCGACGACTATCGCCGGCCCCTGTTCGGGCAGATCAATGCGCTGTTTACCCAATCCATGCAAACTACGGCAGAGGATCCGGATCCAGCCATCCAACCAGTTAACCTGCGGCCCACCCCAGTCAGCGCCGGCAAACAGCAGACCCATTAACCAAATAATCAGCAGCGGCAACAGCCACCAGAGAAACTCCATCATGCCGCTTCAAATGGCGCGGTATCACCCATGCCGACCCGAACCACTTCGGGGACATCATCAATGAATTCGACCACCGTGGTCGGTTCGGCGCCACAAGCGCCACCATCAATAATCAATTCCACCAGTTTACCGATGGCATCGGCAATATCATCAGCTTCGGTCATCGGCAAGACATCACCCGGCAGTATCAGCGTCGAACTCATCAGCGGTTCATTCAGTTCTTCCAACAAAGCCAGGGCAATATTATTGGTCGGGATCCGCAGGCCGATAGTCTTGCGTTTGGCATGCTGTAATCGACGGGGCACTTCTTTGGTCGCTGGCAAAATAAATGTGTACGGCCCCGGGGTATGAGCTTTGAGCAGGCGAAATACCGAATTATTCACTTTAGCGTACAGCGATAATTCCGATAAATCCCGGCAGACCAGTGTGAAATTATGCTCATTATCCAGTTGCCGCAGCCGACGAATCCGCTCCATAGCGTTTTTATCACCCAAGTGACAGCCAAGCGCATAGCCGGAATCGGTGGGATACACCGCTAGTCCACCACGACGAATGATTTCACAGGCTTGTTTAATTAACCGTGGCTGCGGGTTATCGGGATGGATTTGAAAAAACTGACTCATGCGAATTTCCGTGTTTCAGACTGCGGCCATGTTGACCAGATTGGTGTGACACTGGCCGGCAAAGGACTTATTTTGCCTAACTCGGTCCAGCTTTGCTCGGGACTATGAAAATCACTGCCACACGAGGCCAACAATTGATGTTTATTGGCTAATGTCGCCAGATGCCGGATCTCATCACCATGCTGACTACCGGAGCACACTTCGAGGCCAACGCCGCCCAGTTCTTTGAATTCAGCAATCAGCCAGCACAGCTTGGTCGCGGTAATTTTATAACGCGCCGGATGGGCAATCACCGCCTGGCCGCCCGCACCATGGATCCAGCCCAAAGCCTCCTCAAGACTTGCCCAATCACCGGGGACATAGCCGGGTTTATTTCGCACTAAAAATCGCTTAAATACGTCGCGGGTATCTTTGGCATGACCAGCAGCGACCAGAAACTGCGCAAAATGCAAACGGCCCAGCATGGTTTCTGAAGCATATTGGCTGGCACCCTGATAAGCGCCGTAGATACCAGATTTTTCCAGCCGTTTGCCGATTTCTACGGCGCGGCCCCGGCGATAATCGCGCAAGGCTGCCAGGCCGTTTTGCAGCTGGCTATTTTCAATATCAATATTCAGCCCGACGATATGCAACGTGTTGGCGCCCCAGGTCACCGAGATTTCTACACCCGCTAATAAATCGAGCGGCAAATCCTGCGCCGCTAATTGCGATTCAGCAATGCCTTCGGTGCCGTCATGATCGGTTAAGGCCAATACATCAACGCCGAATTCCGCGGCACGGATAACCAGTTGAGTGGGCGTTAAAGCGCCATCCGAAGCAGTGGAGTGGCAGTGCAAGTCGTAGATAAGTGGCTGTTGAGTCATGTCATTGATTTTACGTTAGAATAGCGTCTCTCGCAGGTTTTGAAGATAAACGATGAAATTACTCAACGATTTTTTACCGATTATTCTATTTTTTATTGCCTATAAATTCGCCGGTGGCACCTATGAATTTAACGGCCAAAGTTATGAAGTTGCCGGTATTTACGCGGCAACCGCCGTGATGATGGTCGTCACCTTGTTGCAGGTTGCTTATACCTGGCTGCGTCACCGGCGCGTTGAAAAAGTCCATATTATTACCCTGGTGCTGGTCACCGTGCTCGGCGGCGCCACGCTGTGGCTGCAAAATCCAGACTTTATTATGTGGAAACCGACCGTTGTTAACTGGTTGTTTGCGGTGGGCTTTATTGGCGCAAGACTATTTACTGATAAAACCCTACTGGAGCGTATGATGGGCCAACATGTGCAAATGCCAGCCACCATCTGGGCGCGTTTGAATCTGGCCTGGATTGTATTTTTTATCCTCTCCGGGATGCTGAATCTATACGTCGCTTACAGCTTTTCTGAAGCAACCTGGGTCAATTTCAAACTGTTTGGCATGCTGGGACTGACCATCCTGTTTATCATCGCTCAGTCTGTTTATCTGGCTAAACATGCCACCGAAGTACCGAAATCTGAGGATGCCCGTTAATGTGGTATGCCATTATCAGCGAAGATAAAGCCGATAGTTTAGACCGCCGCCTGAGCGCCCGACCAGCGCATTTAGCCAGATTGCAGGCATTGCAGGATGAAGGCCGGCTGTTACTTGCAGGACCACATCCGGCAATTGATAGTGAAGATCCTGGTAGCGCTGGCTTTACCGGCAGTCTGGTGGTGGCAGATTTTGATAATTTACAATCTGCACAAGCCTGGGCCGGTGCCGATCCCTATATTGATGCCGATGTGTATGCCAAAGTCAGTGTTAAACCATTTCGTAAGGTATTGCCATGAACACGCAGGATGAGCTTTCTAATCGACTGCAAACACTGGCACCTGTCACGTTGGAAATTATCGACGAAAGTCATTTACATGCGGGTCATGCCGGTAATACCGGTGGCGGTCATTTCAACGTGCTGATTGTCAGCGAACAGTTTGCTGGTCTGCTGCCGTTAAAACGCCATCGGCTGGTCTATGATGCCGTCGGCGATATGATGCAATCCGAGATCCACGCGCTCAGTATCGTAGCCAAAACGCCGGCGGAATTTCACGGATAGCCAATGGCCGAAAACGATAGCCGGCAGCAAAATCAGGCGTTTTTGCAACAATTGGAACGCCAGCGCCTGCAAAAACCCTGTCTACGCATTATTGATCTGCGCGGCAAAGTTGCCGGCGAATGTCAGGCGTATCAAATCGGCCAGCGCACCCATTATCTTGATGATCGCAGTTATCTGCTGTTAAAAACCTTGTTGGAACGCAGTAATAACCAACTGACTGTTGGTGTCTTTGAAGCATTACAAAAAGCCCTGAAATCATTACTGCAACAGCAATCTTCCCCTATTGAAACCGAACAAAAACCGATTTTGTGCCGTCACAGCCAGCAGTATCAATTGCTGGATTTTGCCGGCCGTATAGAACGCCGCGAACCACGATTTAATATCACCACACGGGTATTAATTGACGCCAGTGAACTGCGATATCACGCCAGCACCATTAATATCAGCAGCAGTGCCCTGCGCATCAGTATGCGCCGGGCGCAGCATCTGCAAACCGAGCAACAAATACTGGTCAGCCTGCCGGATCTGCAACAAAATGCGCCGGCTGATTTGCTGACCGAAATGCCTTTCCGGATCCTGTCGCTGGAACACACGGCACAACATACTGTGGCAATTGTTCAGCGCCAGCGCGAGGATGATTTGGCGCTGAGCCATTGGTTTGATAATTGGCTGGCTGAGCGCCAGCAGTTGAGTCATACCGATCTCGACAACGAGTTGTTTAATCTGGCGCGAGAGTATTATTTACGGCTGTTTTGCGAGCATTTTAGCGGGCCTTTATTCTGGTGCAGTGTGGCCCTGGATAAGGTTCTGTTTATGCATAGCAGTCCTGCAGCCGATGCCGTTTTAGCGCCGTTGCGGCAACAAAACTTAGTTAATAAACTGCCGCTGACCCCTTTATATGATCACACATCTTTATTGCTGGGTATAATGGATAACGGCGATCTCCATTGGCACACTGATATTCAAAACTTATTGCTGCAAAAAACGCTGCAAAAAATCTATTTATTGCGCAGACAACCGATTGCTTTTGCCACCGAACAGGTTGAATTGCAATTAACCGCACTGGCACAGCGGCAGGCTGACATTGCCAAAACGTTGTCCGAAAAAATTCAACAATGCGCACAACTGGTGACGATGACAGATATCAGCGCGGTCATCGAACCAACGGCATCAGCAGCAGAAATGACCGCCTTTCAAAACCAGCCGGTAAATTTTATTGCGGTTGAATTGCCAGACGCACGGCGTTTAAGTCTGTTTATTAATCGCCAGACCGAGCGTTATGAAATCCATACACCGATTGTCTTACATCACCACCAGCAAACGCTGAGCTTAACGACCAATGAACTATCGGAAGGCGGCTTTTCGGTGAAATTGCCGACCGGGCAACAGTTATCAACGGGCGGCCGGGTGACGGTGGATTTTGTTCGCTGGCAACAACAAAGCAAACTGAAACTCACTGAGATTCCCTATGAAGTGCGCAGTCAGCAATACTGGCAGGGCAAAAACTTACTGGGTCTGCGGCGGCTGACTGAACATTGTCCGACACCGGTAAATCAGTTTTTTGAACAGGTTTTAGCGGAAAACAAACCCACTTTGGCGGTGCGTAGTGATGATTTGCAGCAGAGCTTAAGCAGCCGCTTATTTGCCGAACAAATTAATTATCAGTTGCAGGATATTTTGTTATTTTTTGGTCTCGACGCCAGTAATAACAGGATCTTACAAGCCGTGGCAGCGACTGAGCATAATGCCGCGCAACAACGCGATTCATTATGGCAATCGCTGGCAACAATGGCCGGCCGGTTAACCCAACCACTGAAATTACCGATCACCGATCAGCAGACCAGCATCTGTTTTGGCATTTATGCTTTTCGCCGTAATACCGATGCCGATTGGCAAATCGGCAGTGATTTGAGTTTTGACGATAATGCAAGCAAACAATTATTTATTCGCAGGGCATTAACGGCTGCAGAACAACATTTTTTTAATTGTTATTTACAGCCTATCAAAACTGGCCACGATGCCTATGCTGCCGACTTGCAACAACAACTCAGCCAACTGCGCCGTCATAACAGTCATAAGGTCAAACAGATCCGCGAAACGTTGGATAGTCTGTTTGCGATTGGGCAGTTAACCGATGTCACTGCGATTATTGCCAGCCAATATTCCTGAAGGCTTTCTAGGCGGCGACCGTCATCCGATCAATTAATACCGAACCACTGCGGGTATTGCCACGCAAATCAATATCATTGCCTATCGCCTGAATGCCCATAAACATGTCCGGTAAATAACCGGCAATCGTGAATTCATCAATAGCATGTTGGATCTCGCCATCTTCTACCCAAAAACCGGCCGCGCCCTGCGAATAATCACCGGTAACAATATTGCTGCCCATGCCCATGGTTTCAGTGACAATCACGCCGCGGTCCATAGTTTTTAGCAAAGCCGCAAAATCCAAATCGCCTGAATCAACGGTCAGATTATGCACCCCACCGGCGTTACCTGTGGTGGTCATATTCAGTTTTCGCGCCGAATAACTGTCCAGCACATAACCCTGCAAAATACCGTTTTGGATAATATTGCGATTTTGTGTCGCCACGCCTTCGGCATCAAAACTACTGCTGCCCATCGCTTTGGGCAAATACGGCTGTTCATGGATGTGCATAAATGTCGGAAAAACTTGCCGGCCCAAAGCATCCAGCAAAAAGCTGGATTGCCGATATTGGGCACCACCACGGATCGCTGCGATCAATTGACCAAATAAGCTGCCGGCCATTTCTGCAGCAAAAATCACCGGATACTGGCCGGTTTTAACTTCCTGGACATTAAGTCGGGACAAGGTCCGCTCTGCCGCACGGCGGCCAATCAATTCAGCTGCTTGCAGATCGGCTGCATCGCGCGCCTGGTCATACCAATAATCACGCTGCATACCGTTCGCATCGCTGGCAATTAAAGTGCAGCCAATACTGTGACGACTGGATTGATTACTGCCGGCAAAACCGAGACTATTGGCATACACCCGCAAGCCCTGATGGCTCGAGACACTGGCACCTTCAGAGTTGCTGATTTGTGTCGAAAAATCGCGTCCCGCTTGTTCACATAACAAAGCCAACTCGATGGCTTTATCCGGCGAAATAGCCCACGGGTGAAACAATGACAAATCCGGAAACTGTGTGGCCAACAGGTCTTTATCAGCTAAACCGGCAAACTCATCAGCCTGGGTAAATTTGGCGATACCACATGCCATCACCACGGTTTCAGCAATCGCCTCTGGCCGCAGATCGGAGGTACTAGCCGAGGCCTTACTCTGACCCAGATAAACCGTTATTGCCAGACCGGTATCATTGTTGTGTTCCAGCGTTTCGATTTCGGCCTGACGCACCGAAACCGATAAACCATAGCTGTTTGACACGCCCACTTCAGCGGCGCTGGCGCCCAGCTCACGAGCTTTGTCGAGTGCGATTTCAGCTGCCTTGAGCAGCGTTGCCTCGTCGTAATGACTCATATTATTAAATCCACCTCTTCGAGTTTGCCGGACTGGCGATCAAAACCGCGCATTTCCAGCACGCCCTTGGTATTTAGAGAAATCAAAAGATAT
>JAVVFF010000075.1:0-10614 GCA_032250995.1 Methylophaga sp.
GGTTAAACGTCGGTACCCGTGATAATAGGGCGCCGCATAAAAATGGTAACTTCCCGACACCGACCGGCAAATGCCATTTTCAGGTGGTAGGCGCAACAAATTTTGTCGCAGGTCCGTTCCGGCAAATGTATGAAGGCTTTCAGCCGGGCGAGGCATTGGACAGCTTGCCGGATTATGTGCCGTCCAGGGAAACACCGCAGACCAATCCAGAATTGGCAGAACGTTTTCCGCTAAATATTATTTCGCCAAAAAGTCATGGCTTTATCAATTCCAGCTATGCCAATATGGAAACCAAACTGAAAGTCCAAGGTGAACAGTTTGTGCTGATTAATGCCAGTGATGCCGACCTGCGTAATGTGCAAAATGGCGATAAGGTGCGGGTATTTAATGACCGCGGCGGCTTTGAAGGTGTCGCGCAAATCACCGATGATGTTACTTCTGGATTGGTGGTTGCCACGCTGGGTTATTGGCGGCAATTAAACAAAGGTACGGTGAATTGCGTCAGCTCAGCAGAATTGGTTGATATGGGTAATGCGCCGACGTTTACCGATAACTTAGTGCAGGTTGAGTTAGTTTCTTAAATCTATTTAAAGCGTAAAAAGAAGGCGCAAGACGCTAAGTTCTGCGCCTTTTTTATTGCGCACAATTTAACCACCTATGCCAATTTAGCGAAAATAGCCGAAAAAATTCGGCATTGGCTTAACGCTTGTCATGACTGCCGATGCTGCTGATATGTGATGCTGTCGTACCGCCCATTGGTTTAAATTCTGTCTAAAAACAGTTAAGTTATTGTTTTTTTTTATAAAAAACGAGGTGTAGGCAATGGCAGAAGTAACAGGTGCAAACTTTAATGCTAACAAAGGTTATGTCGCTTTCCTGGGCTGGAGCCTTGCTGCAGTAGAAGCCGCGGCATCATTTGACAGGCGTTATGTGGTGGTTGCGCCTGACTGGGCAGAAGCTTATTGCACAGAACACAATATCCCTTACATCCCTTGGAATTTTGAACGACTCAATGATCGTTCAATGGAAATAGCCCAAACATTAAAAGAGCTGGGCGTTGATGTCGCTATTCCCTTGTTTGAAGAAACGGTAGAGTGGGCCGGCGCAATTAACGCGGTGTTAATGGATAACCCGCGGTTATTTGGCCAGTCGCTGCTGTTACGCGACAAAGCTTTGATGAAACGCCGTGCTCAGCTTGGTGGTATCCGCGTCGGGATTTTTGAAGAAGCCCACGATAAAGACGACGTGGTGCGCTTTTTAAAACGGGTCAACCAGACCTTGCTGAAATTGGATGGTGATCCCAATGATCCCATCCATTTAAAAGCCTTTGATAAAGCTGGTTGTCTGGGCCATCGGGTGATCCGCACGCCCGATGAAGTCGATATGATCCCTGATGAAGAATTCCCGGTATTAATGGAATCGCATTTAGATGGTTGGGAATTCGCTGTTGAGGCATGGATCCATAATGGCAAAATCAAATTCCTGAATATCTCTGAGTATGTGACTTTAGGTTATTCGGTATTTGTGCCGGCGACGCCTGAGCTTGAACAATACCGGCCAAAAATCGTTGAACAGATTGAAAGACTGATTAAAACCTTTGATATCGAATTTGGTTTTGTTCATCCCGAGTATTTTGTCACCAGTGATGGTGAGATGTACTTTGGTGAAGTCGCCTATCGGCCGCCTGGTTTTAAAGTATTTGAACTGTTAGAACGCGCCTACGGCTTTAATGCTTATCAGGGTTTGATTCTGGCTTTTGATCCGAAAACCACCGAACAGGAAATTGATGCCTTTTTCCCGACTGAAGTCATTGATGCCAAAGGTCATGCTGGGTGTTTTGGGGTGTATCCGCGTCGCCGCGTCGTCAGCAAATTAGAAATTCCTGAGCAAACCGAAGATCATCCTTACTTTGATTTTCACGAATTAACCACACCCTTAGAAGAGACGGTAACTAAGCGCACCGCCTTTGGGACGCACTGGGGTTTGGTATACTTTTTTGGTGATAACCCAGAAACCATGCGCGATTTACTGAAACATCAGGAATCGTTAGATTTCTATGTTTAATAAAATGCTCACCCGCCAATAAAGTTAAGGAATCAGTTTGATTGAACCCATCGCTGACAATAATGCTGATCAGCAAGCACAACTCACCGCCAAATTAACGGACGCTATCGATGTGCTGGCCAAAGCACAAGACTTTGCCAAGCCGACCAAAGTCAGAAGGCTGTTTGATGCGGTAAGGCGCATTTTGTATTTGCCGGATGGTTGTGCGTTGATTGAAGCCGCTGTGCCGGATATTGAGGCGGCAGGAGTATTTAAAAACTCTGATTACGATCAGCCGCAGATCCTGTTGCCGACGTTAAGCACGGCCGCCTTAAAAAGTGCTGACGCTGATTCGCTGATCATCGAAGTGCTCAGTCAGTTGCGGATGCTGGCGATTGCCAAGGGTGATTATCAGCATCCGGGCATTTCAGCTGAACAGGCACATCATTTTTTGACGCAAGTGCTGGCGGTGAATTTACAGCGCATATTTACTCCGGCCGATGAAGCAGAACGGGAATTACAGGGCCGTCTGGCGCAGATCAGCCGGCAGTTATTACAGCATCTGGCAGAGCAAATCGGTTATCAATACATCATTGAGCAACTGATTGATGAAATCTGGCGGATTTTGCAACAACGGCCGATTCAAGTCGAAAGCATCAAGCATATGATTCTGCAGATCGCCATTTGCCGGCAAAACCCTGATATTGATTTAGGTAATAGCGGTCATGGCGCAGATCGGCTGATCAGCAGTTTGTATGGGCCGACTCAGGCGAGTCGGGAAGATCCGGGCTTTGAGGTGTATTTACAGCGGCTGGAAGCAATGGATGTCGCCGCCCTGCAATTCGAGGCGACGGGCTGCGCCCGTGCCATGCACGATACCGGTCTGGTTTCGCCATATCATGCGTTTTTAATCCGTTATCTGGAACAGCACAGCGATCATTTATTGTCCGAAGCAATGGGCTTATCCAGTACCGGGCGAGATTGTTTACTCAGTTACAGTGATTTGGTGCATGCCCTGATTGATTTTGCGGTGCATCCGGAAACAGCACAATCAGTTTATGGGCTGGCATTGATGCTGGAACGTTGTATTTTGTATCAGCCACCGGTGGCACCGGCTTTATGGCGGCAGTTAGCCTTACCGCTCTCTAATACGGCAACCAGCCGTTTGGAAAGCTTATTTGGTAAACAGCCGTCGGTCAGTGTTCGGTTGATGGAAGGGGTGTTATGTGTGCTCGGCCAGCCTTTAGGTGTGGGTCAGGGCAATAATCCGACCTGCCAGTCAGCTAGAGCGATTTCTATGTGGGCATACAACGATCCTGATTACTTGTTGCAAATGCTGGTGTGGGCGGCGCGAGATGATGAAATCATTATGCACTTTGAGGGCCAGGCGATTTCATCGGTGAACAGTTTATCCGGTGTCGCGACCGAGTTGCCTATGGATCTGGATCCGGTATCTTTGATATTAGTACCCCATCTGGATCGTATTTATGCTGAAATGGGCCGCCGATGTATGGATAGAGACGGTGATCCACATCGCTGGGTGAATCCCGAATTTCATGGTTGGTGGTGTGGTCGCGGCTTCAGTATCAATGTGGACGTTAATTCTGGAAACTTAATTCAACTTAATGATTTTTTACGGCATTTTTATGCCAGCTATCATCCTTATTACAATGGCAATCAGCCATTAATTCATCCACAGCCAGCGGGGATTGCGGCAACAGACAGTGCGTCGCGGTTTATTGGCTGGCATGCCATTACTATTTTGCGGGTAGCATTGGATCCGCAACAGGTGATGCGGGTTTATTTTTATAATCCTAATAATGACAGCGGTCAGAATTGGGGGGATGAGATAGTGGTCAGTACAGCAGGTAATTCAGAACGGTTTGGTGAGTCGTCACTACCATTCGAACAGTTTGCTTCGCGCTTATATATATTTCATTACGATCCCCTAGAACCGGGCGAATTGGCGCTGATCAGTGATGCCGAATTACAAGGTGTGATTGATAGTGTGCATCGCAGTTGGGGGGCTAACCGCCTGCCAGCGGCTACCACGCAGGTAGAATATTATCCGAACGTATAGCCATTAATTGGCTAATTTAATATCAACGCGACATTTTTTTCACAGTCGGCAGTGCATCTTTGCCATGAAATGTTTATATCAACAACGAGAAATGAACTATGATGCGCGTCTATACTTTTGCTGCATTGCTATTGTTATCTTTTCTAAGTCACGGTGACAGTCAGTGTCCGACATTTTTAGACTATGATTTGCCTAAATTACACGCTAAAGACACTGTCAATTTATGTGATGCGGCGGCGGGTAAACCGCTGCTGGTGATTAATACCGCCAGTCATTGCGGTTATACTAAGCAGTTTGAAGGCTTGGAAGCGTTGCATAAAAAATATAAAGATCAGGGTCTGATGGTAGTCGGGTTTGCCAGCAATGATTTTAATCAGGAAGCGCAGACCGAAGAAGAAGCCAATCAGGTCTGCCGGGAAAGTTTCGGTGTCACCTTTACCATGATTGCGCCCAGCTATGTTACCGGGCAGCGTGCCAATCCGGTATTTCAGGAAATCAACCAACAAAGCAACGAACCCGGCTGGAATTTCAGTAAATATTTGCTCAATTCCCATGGCAAAGTGATTGCAGCGTTTCCTAGCAAAGCAGAACCGGATAGCGCGGAACTGACAGAGGCGATTGAATCACTGCTTTGATCATTGCAGGACACGCCATATTCAGTCACGATTAAACAAAATCGTGGGTAATGAGATGTGAATGCGGATTTAAATACCTTTTATTTGTTGCTGGTGGCATTGGCTATTGGCCTGCTGATTGGCGTTGAACGCGGTTGGCAAGCCCGTGACAGTGAAGAAGGGCAGCGCATCGCAGGTGTTCGGACTTATGGCTTGATTGGTCTGCTAGGTGGTGTACTGGGCGTTTTATCAGCGAATTTCGGTTCACTGATTCTGGGCCTTGGGCTCATTGGCCTACTGATTCTGCTGGGCATGTTTTTTCTGGCCAAACAACTGCGTGAGGGTGAGTGGAGCATAACCAGCCTGATCGCTGCCATTCTGGTTTATTTGCTGGGAGCGCTGGCAGTAACCGGGCAGACAGTTATTGCCTCATCGTTGGCTGTGGTGATGGTGTTGTTGCTCAGCAATAAACCCGTATTGCATGGCTGGGTCAAAAAACTGGAAGCAGTTGAATTAAAAGCGGCTATTCAGCTGTTGCTGATGTCGGTGGTGTTGCTGCCAGTTTTGCCGGATCAGGGGTACGGGCCTTGGCAGGTTTTAAACCCACACAAAATCTGGTGGATGGTGGTGCTGATAGCCGGTATCTCGTTTGTCGGTTATTTTGCTATCAAAATCGGCGGTGCTCGGCGCGGTATTCTGTTTACCGGCTTATTTGGCGGATTGGCCTCGTCAACAGCGGTCACCTTGCATCTATCGAGACTAGGTAAACAAGCGGTTGAGATCCGTCCGGTTATTGCCAGTGCGGTGCTGATTGCCTGCGGTACTATGTACATCCGCATGCTGATTTTAGTAGCTATTCTCAATAGTCATCTGCTCATTGAACTGTGGTTACCGGTTCTGGTAATGGCAGTGTTAACCTATTTACCGTCACTGTTCTGGTGGCATCGTGACACTCATCATATCGCTGGTTCGGTAGCGGCGCTTACCAATCCGCTAGAACTGCGCACTGCACTGGGCTTTGGTTTGTTGCTTGCCGTGGTGATGTTTCTGGCGGTGTTTTTACGTGAAAGTTTTGGTGATGCCGGTATTCTGGTGTTATCAGCGGTGTCCGGTATTGCGGATGTTGATGCCATCGTGTTGTCGTTAATCGGCATGACTGAATCGATCAGCAGTCAGTTGTTTGTCTTTGGTTGTGTGATTGCAGCGGCCATGAATAATCTGCTGAAAGCCCTCATGGCTGGCGTGATTGGTGGTCGTGAACTAGCTATCAAGATCTCGTTACCGCTGGTTATCAGTGCCACGGTTGGTGTCGCGTTGACGCTATTTCTGAATTTTTCTATTTAACTGTTAAAGCGTACTAAACAGACGCTATTTATAAATTAGTATTTACTAATTTAGATATATCTAATATACTAGCTGAAACCTTTATAAGAGGAAACTCAGAATGCAAGCAAATTTGCCGGTTCTGCAATCTACAGTTCAATTAGCTGAACATGCGCAGGCGGCAGCGACATTACTGAAAAAAATGAGCAACCCGCATCGGTTAATGCTGCTGTGTGTGCTGTCAGCCGGTGAAATGTCTGTCACTGCATTAAATCAGAAAGTGCCGTTAAGTCAGTCGGCCTTATCGCAGCATCTGGCCAGTTTGCGTGAGGCGCAATTGGTTAAAAACCGTAAAGAAGGTCAGACCGTTTATTACCAGTTACAGGGCGATGCCGCGATGCGAATCATCGCTGTATTACAACAAATTTATTGTCCAGAAATGGCTGGTTAATACGGTCTTTTTAAAACAGGAAAATGTGATGAGTGAAAAGATAAGTGCCAACGAAATATTTAAACAGCATGCCCCTGAGGATTTATGTCTGGTTGATGTACGTACCGCAGCAGAGGTTCGTAGTGAAGCGTTGCCAGGCATTATCACGATGCCCCTAGATGAATTGAATGCCGAAAAGTTACAGGCCGTGATTGATCGTCGTTCACAGGGCGATCAGCCGGTGTATCTGGTTTGTCAGACTGGCAAACGATCGCAATTAGCTGCCGAGAAACTGGCGGGCAAATTACGGCAACCGTTATTAGTGGTTGAGGGTGGCATGAATGCCATTAAACAAACCGGCATCGGTTATTTGCAAACCGAACACAAGCCGATGATTAGTCTGGAGCGTCAGGTACGTATCGCAGCCGGGGCGTTGGTAGTGTTGGGGGTGATTTTGGGATTTGCTGTGCATGCCGGCTTTTTTGGCCTGAGTGCGTTTGTCGGTGCAGGGCTGATGTTTTCGGGTATTACCGATAGCTGTGCGATGGGCATGCTGATTGCCAAAGCACCATGGAATCGTTGATTCGGTCATCTGAATGCTATTGCTGATTGGTATTGTAATCGGCCTTGTTTTGGGCCTGACCGGCGCTGGCGGCTCGGTATTTGCTGTGCCGCTATTGATGATTATTGCCGGTGTGCATATACATCAGGCCATTGGTTTGTCATTGCTCGCGGTCGCGGCCAGCGCGATTTTTGGCAGTATTCGCAATCATCGTAAACAAACTGTTTTATGGTTGCCAGCCATCATGTTGTCGGTTTCAGGCATGGCGATTGTGCCGGTAGGGCAGTGGCTGGCGTCACAACTGTCAGCATCTTTGCTCATCATTGGTTTCAGTGTGCTGGCAATATTAATTGCAGCGCGGATGTGGCATTTATCGGTTAATCAGCCTGAACAGGCTGCGATCACACGGGCCAGTGATTTCAGTGGTGCTGATGGTGATGGCTTATTGTGCCGTTTTAGCCCGACGGGTCAGTTTCAGATGCGGCCACGCTGTATCAGTGGTTTATTTGCTGGTGGCATGCTGGTCGGGTTGTTATCAGGCATGTTCGGTGTTGGTGGTGGATTTTTGATTGTGCCGCTGCTGTTATTCGTTAGCCAGGTCAATATGATGCAGGCGGTTAGCACCTCGCTGATTGTGATCAGTGTGATTAGCAGCATCGGGTTTATCAGTCATCGTTTTTTGAACTGGCAGAGCGGGGCGGTTTTACCACTTGAGTGGTTACTGTGGATGCTTGTGGGCGGTATTGTTGGCATGTTTCTGGGGCAAAAACTAACGCAAAGAATTGCCAATGCCCGCTTACAAAAATTATTTGCGTTGGCTTTAGCGCTGATGGTGCCGACTATGCTGGGTTTTAATTTTTTTGCACAGGAGTAAGGCAGTGATTTTTAGACAGTTATTCGAAAAAAATTCCAGTACCTACACTTATCTACTGGCCGACGAAGACAGTCGCGAAGCGGTATTGATTGATCCTGTGGTCGATGAAACCGATGGCTATCTGCGTTTACTTACCGAGCTGGATTTAAGGTTAACCGTCGCGATGGATACCCATACTCATGCTGACCATATTACTGCGCTGGGCAAACTTCGCGAAGCCACTGGCTGTATCACATTAATGGGGCAACAGGCTGGTTCTGCCTGTGCCAGCGGTCAGTTCAGCGATCAGCAAATCATTGAAGTCGGTAAATTGACAATCAGGGCAATTCATACGCCCGGCCATACCGATGATTCTTACAGTTTTGTGTTGGAAAATGACGGCCAGACATATTTATTTAGTGGTGATACCTTGTTGATTCGCGGCACCGGCCGGACTGATTTTCAGAATGGTAACGCCCTGGATCAATATCACAGCTTGTTTGATGTATTGCTGAAACTGCCCGATCACACCCTAGTCTATCCGGCGCACGATTACAAAGGCTGGACGGTTAGCAGCGTTCTCGAAGAGAGACGCCATAATCCGCGTCTGCAAGTTACTCATGCGCTGGAATATAAGAAAATTATGGATAACCTGAATCTGCCAAACCCGAAATTGATGGATATTGCTGTCCCAGCGAACCGTTCTTGTGGTTATGCAGCTGCGCAGGAATAAATATTAATGGAGTTGCTCAACAAGACACTTTATGCAATATTTTATTTGAACAGATTGAAGTTAAAAAAATATAACCCGTTTCTGCCGATATACTTTGCTCGCAATGTTATATTCAAAATATATTCGCTAATCTCACTTTAACATTAGTTGTATAACTCAAGCAGTCTTGCACGTAAGTTTCAAGAAGCTTCGCCAAGGAAAAGTTGATGAACTACCCGCTTTCAAAAGTATTTCATGTAAAGCTTGCTTTTGAAATCCAAGGTAATGAAATTAAATGTCTCGCTGCTGAGGGTGATTTAAATCTGCTTTTTGGCGTGGCTCATGATGAATTCCTCAGCGGCAGCGTGCGTTTTCGAGACTTTTTTCATCCGGATGACCAGGATATTGCTGAAGCGCTTTTTTCTGGTTCTACAGCCATCGAAGACAAAGCATTAACATTCAGACTGATTACCTGTGACAATAAAGTTAATATCGTTAAATCGCTGATTAATAAAAATAGTTCTCCGGCTTTAGCGTCTGCTCATTTAACGGTCAATTTGTCTTTTTCATCAGCGGCGCCCGCAGATTTAGTCAACCAGTCCCTGTTGATGAACTTTGTCTCAATGCTCGATAAAACCGATGACTATATTTATTTTAAAGATAAATATCATGTGTTTACCGGGGCCAGTCAAACACTGGTAACCATTACCGATGTTGATTCACATTGGTCTGAGCTGATTGGCAAAACCGATTATCAGGTATTTTCCCGAGAATATGCAGATATATACTTCCGGTTGGAAAAACAGGTCTTTAATGGTGAGCTTGCCGTCGCACAGGAAATCCAGCCGTACCTCAATAAAGATGGTCAGTCAGGTTGGATTGATAATCGTAAATATCCCATCAATAACGATCGGGGTGAGATCATTGGTTTGTTTGGTGTGGCAAGGGATATTACGCAGCTCATCAATACGCAAGAAGCTTTAAAAATCAGTGAGCAGCAATACCGCAATATTTATGAAAATACGCCAATTGGTCTTTTTCAGACCTCTCATGAAGGCCAATTATTAAGTTGCAATCCTGCTTTTGCTGAAATGCTTGGCTTTTCTGATGCGCAACAAGCATTAAATGCCCTCAACAATATTACTGAACAACTCTATATTGATCCGATGGTGCGTACTCAGCTACTGAACAAGATGGATGAGAGTAAAGCCTGGCAGACACTGGACGTTGTTGAGTGGCAGAAAAAAGACAACGCAATCATTAATGTCGAATTGTTTGGCCGCAAACTAAATGATACTTATGAAGGCGCTGCAAGAGACATCACATGCCGGGTGATTGCCGAAAAAAAATTAGAACGATCCAATCGTCTATACGCGGCTTTAAGTAAATGCAATGAAGCGATTATTCGTTATAAAAATGAGGATGAGCTATTTGCTGCAATTTGCAAAGATGCTGTGGATTATGGCGGATTAAAAATGGCCTGGATAGGGATGTTGGCCGATGACCAGCAAACCATTTTGCCCCTGGCTTCATATGGTGAGGGTCGTGAATATCTCAAAGCCGTAGAAATTTCGGTGTCAGAAAATAAGCCCACTAGTAAAGGCCCAACAGGTATTGCATTCAGGGAGAATAAACCTGTTTGGTGTCAGGATTATCAGAACAATCCGATAACCTCATCTTGGTGGGAGCGTGGCAAAAGTTTTGGCTGGCAGGCGTCGGCGGCAATACCTTTGCATCGTGGCGATCGGGTTGTTGGTACATTGAATCTTTACGCCGATAGTATTAATGCCTTTAATTCACCGGAACAAAGGCTACTGCTGGAGATGGCAAACGATATCAGTTATGCGCTCGACCGCTTCGAAGAAGCCAGAATTATCCAAAAATATGATCGTGAGTTACGAGAAAGTCAGGCTTTAAACCGCGTTGCTAACCGCCTGGCAAAAATGGGCGCCTGGGGCGTCGAGTTGCCGGGTTCAAAGTTGATTTGGTCAGAAGAG
>JAVVFF010000076.1:0-10567 GCA_032250995.1 Methylophaga sp.
AACGCCAAAGCAATCAACAACGCCGGTAGCGCATAGGTCAGCATTTCACTGGGCGTGACTAATAAACCCAAAATCAGGAACAAACCAATCTGACTGAGCCAGGCCAAACCATCATGCACCGGCAAAATATGGGTCAAATACCGGCCAGACTGATTACCGATCATCAGACCACATAAATAAATCGCAAGAAAACCGCTGCCACCCAGCGAACTGGTCAGGCCAAATACAAAAAAAGCCAGTGCTAACGCCAGTAAAGAATACAGCCCCGGTGCCAAATCCAATTTGATTAATAACCTGGCAATCAGCCAACCACAACCCAGACCAATAACAATTGCTAGGCCAAATTGCTGCATTAAAAATAGCAGCGACGACAACCAGCCGGCGGTCTCGCCAGTCATTAATTCAATCAGCATAATGGTCAGAAAAATCGCCATCGGATCGTTGGTACCGGACTCAATTTCCAATGTCGCGCTGACCCGCTCGTTAATATTAATGCCCTGCCCTTTCAGCATCGAAAATACTGCAGCCGCATCGGTTGAGCCAACAATAGCGCCAATCAGCAGACCTTCCAGCAGCCGCAGATCAAACATCCACATGGCAAGACCTCCCACAATGCCACTGGTCAGTAATACCCCTAATGTTGCCAGCGACAATGCCGGTTTAAAGCCGACCCGGAAGGTTGATAAACGCGTTTGCAGGCCACCATCGAGCAGAATCATGGCAAGCGCCAGATGACCAATAACAAAAGCCAGTGAATAGTTATCGAATGCAATACCCAACAAACCTTCTTCACCCGCCAGCATACCCAGTGCCAGAAAAATAATCAGGATTGGCAGACCAAACAGGGAGGAGAGCCGGCTGGCAATAATGCTCAGCGCAATTAGAAAACCACTTAGCAAAAACAGGGTATTGATTGAATCCATTACAAGACCTTGGGTTATCAGAGCTTAATTATTGCACAAGGGGCTGGTCGGCTAAGGATTACCGAGCTGTTCAAGGCCAAATTCGCCACGCTCTTCTATAGTGACATAAGGTAATAAAGCCCCTATATCAAAACGCGCTTTAAATAAGTAATCCAGTGTTTGCTGCTGACCTGACAACAACTGATTGAACAATCGGGCACTACCCAGTAAATCGGGGCTGGCTTCGATAACAATATCGGCACTGCTGTAGCCTTCAACACGCGGCAGATCCGGCTCGGCACCACTGAAAATACGATTGCCTTCAACTTCAACTGAATAACTCATGCCCTGCAAAGGCAACGCTTGCCGATTAGGATTAATCACCTGTAAGCCAATCAAAAACCGCGGGGCTAAACCATTGCTGTCAGGTGCCAGCGCAAAAGATGTCAAATTAATTTGTGGTTGTTCATAGCCGGGTGCCCAGCTGGCACAGGCGTTCAACAGTACCAGCACTAATATTGCTGAAACATATTTTGATCCGTACATTTATTTTTCCTCAGCAATTAATTCATTTCAGTTTAACCAAGATTTAAGATGTGGGGCTGCCTATTCGCGCCAACGATGGTGATTGCTATGCGTTATACAAAAAAAAGCGCCGCATCCGGTATCGAATGCGACGCTTTAACTCGCTTTGATACTAAATTAGCAAGCGTTATGGATTATTGCCCCCGCTCTCTGAGCGCTTCTTCACTCTCGCCCATTTTGTGAGCTGGATGTTTCGTCCCTACATGTGTGTTTTCACTACCCATTTTGTGGGCAGGATGAGCATCATGCTTGGTATCTTTAGCTTGTTCTAGGTTTTCTTTATACTTCTTGCTGTGTTGTTCTGTTCTATCAATATCAGCTACCTCACCCATTTCATGAGCGGGATGCTTCATACCTTTATGCGTGTCCTTTTCATTGGACTTATGGTGATCCGCGATAGCGGTACCCATTACTAAAAGCATAGCTGATAATATGATCGAAATTGTTTGTTTCAACATCGTTATCTCCTTTGTTTGAAAAAACTCAAACACTGATGAGTGACGGGAAAAATATTGTTAACCCGCCCTGTTCAGACCTTTACCAAAATCCAGCAATATACACAGATCATAATTGGCAAGTCTGTAAACATTAAAATACTGAATAAAATATCCGAAATTAATCAGTTTCCTCGTCTTTCAACTGGTTCAACCTCATCCATTTCATGGGCTGGATGAATGCTATTATCTTCTTCTTCAGCATGCTGACGTGCTCCGTCATAAGCTGGGCTGTTCTCCTGATTAATTCTATCGGCGCGCTCACCCATATCATGTGCAGGATGATTATGTGCATCGCCGCAAGCACTGAGTAAGAAAACAGATATTATTGATGCAGCTAAAATTGCTTTATGTTTCATAGTACTCCTTGTCAAATTAACGTGATCAACATTGATAAACGCTGTGAAATCACGTTTATTTATTATTGTGAAAACGGTAACGTGCATACGGCTGAAACTAAATAACCTGGGTTAAAACCAAAGCAATTTGTTACATTTTTCAGGCTTTAATAACCGTTCTATTAAAAATATCCTGTCGCTTAATCAGTTAATCAACATCCGGTTAACACCATTTAATAATGCTTTAATCGCGGCGCGACTGATATTTTTATCCTGACCGACGCCAAATAATGAATTGGCATCACCAATTTTAATTTCTACATAACACACAGCCAGCGCATCACTGCCCGATCCCACGCCATGTTCGTGATAATCGACCACGGTTATTTGACTGCCCAGATGTTCGCTAATCGCTTTTGCAGCCGCATCTACCGGGCCGTTACCATGGCCAGTCAGTGCTAAAGGCTGTCCGTCATGCTGCAAGGTGATTTGAGCGGTTACCCGCTCTTCATTGTCATCACTGACTTTACTGGTTTTAAATTGATACGGCGCGTTGACCTGCAAATAGGCTTGATCAAATAAATGGCAGATGGTCGCAGCATTAATTTCCTTGCCGGAAGCATCACTGACCTGCTGCACCATTTTGCTAAATTCAATCTGCAACCGCCGCGGCAATTCGAAGCCTGCTTGTTGTTGTAATAAAAAGCTGACCCCGCCTTTACCCGACTGGCTGTTAACCCGCACGACTGCATCATAACTACGACCTAAATCAGCCGGATCTAACGGCAAATAGGGAATATTCCATAAACTGTCCGGGATTTGCGCAGCAAAGCCTTTTTTAATCGCATCCTGATGTGAGCCGGAAAACGCGGTAAACACCAACTCACCCGCATAGGGATGACGGGGATGCACCGGTAAATTGGTACAGGACTCCACCAATTGCCGCACCTGGTCAATTTGCGAAAAATCTAATCCCGGATGGATGCCCTGCGAATACAGATTCAACGCTAAAGTCACCAGACAGACGTTGCCAGTACGCTCACCATTACCAAATAAACAGCCTTCAACCCGATCGGCACCGGCCATCACCGCCAATTCTGCGGCTGCCACGGCGGTACCGCGATCATTATGCGGATGCACACTTAAAATAATACTGTCGCGGTTATTTAAATGGCGGTGCATCCATTCAATCTGATCGGCATACGTATTGGGCGTAGACATTTCGACGGTGGCTGGCAGATTAAAAATAATCTTCTGTTGTGGCGTTGGCTGCCAAATCGCCGATACCGCATCACAGACTTCTTTGGCAAAATCCAACTCAGTGGATGAAAACGCTTCTGGCGAGTATTGGTAGACCCACTCGGTTTCCGGATGCTGCTCGGTATATTGCTTAACCCAGCGGGTGCCTTGCTCGGCAATTTTACGGATCCCAGCTTTATCAGTGCAATAAACAATTTCCCGAAAATCCGGCGCTGTCGGGTTATACATATGCAATATTGCCCGGCGTGCACCGGTTAAGGATTTGACGGTGCGTTCAATCAAATCCTCACGCGCCTGAGTTAAGACTTCGATAGTGACATCATCGGGGATCAGGTTTTCTTCAATAAGCCGGCGCACCACATTAAAGTCGGTTTCCGAAGCTGATGGAAAACCCACCTCAATTTCTTTAAAGCCCATTTGTACCAATGCTTTAAAAAAGCGGATTTTGGTATCCACTGACATCGGATCTATTAATGCCTGATTGCCATCACGCAGATCGGTGCTCATCCAGATCGGTGGCTGTTCAATAACCTTATTCGGCCACTGCCGGTCAGCCAATTTTACTGGCTGAAAGCGACGATATTTTTGTTGTGGCTGGGCAAGCATTAGTTGAGCTCCTGAATCAAACGATTTACCTGAAGTTATCCCGGCTGCAAGATGCGCCATCAAAAACGGGTTATTTTTGAGGCTAACAACGCCATTGGGTTAGTTTTGCCAACCTGCTGATCGCTGCTGCGCATCGCGCTTGTAGCGCTGATGCCGCCGGTTTCAGGCATAGAAAATATTATAGACAGGTCGCTGCAGAATTAAATTGCTAATATTGCATAAAAAGTAACTTTTAAAGCATATAATTTGTATAATTTAAATTTTATAGCAATAAATAATCTTTAAATAAACTTTAAGGAGCAGACTGTGACAGAAATGTTCGATCGTTATGACCAGCAGATTCTCGATATTTTGCAAAAGCAAGGCCGCATCTCGAATCAGGAACTGGCCGAAGCCATCAAATTATCCCCGTCACCAACTTTACGCCGGGTCAAACAACTGGAAGAAAATGGTTTGATTGATGGTTATGTGGCGTTGCTCAATGCCAAAAAGCTCGGGCTGACGCTGATGGCATTTATTGGCATCAGTATGGACAAACACACACCCGAGCGCTTTGCAGCGCTGGAATCGACTTTGGCACAATATCCGGAAGTACTGGAATGTCATCTGATTACCGGCCAGTCAGCGGATTATCTGCTAAAAGTCATCGTCAAAGATATGGACGCCTATCAACAGTTTCTTTTGCAAAAACTGACCCGTATTGACGGAGTTACCGGTGTGCATACCTCGTTCGTAATGAAATCGCCGATTAAATCGACCGCATTACCAGTCAGTTAAGTATATGAAATACTGTTCTTTTTAGCTGACTGATGGTCTAGATCATTAAATTTGAATCAGAAGTCTATAATGCGCATCGTTAAATCTGCCAGCATCAGCTTGTTCACAGTCCTCTGCTTGTTCCTAACCATTTCGCAAGCCAAATCCGGCAGCGATACCCTGCGCGGTCTGTTGGAATTCACCGAATGGCGGGGGCCCTGGGCAGATTCCTGACCCCGGAAACCTTATGTTGGTCCCAATGGCACTGTCTGGTTTGTTGATCGGGTCGGTAATTACGTCGCTAAGTTGGATCCAAAAACTGGAGATATACAGAAAATTGACATCTCTAAAGCCGGCCCGCATACCGTGATTGTCGATAAAAATGGCACACCATGGTACGCCAGCAATAAAGATTGACACATTGGCAAAATGCATCCCAAAACCGGCGATGTCACCCGAATTGATATGCCATGATGGTCGACAGTAGTAAGAATTGGATTTGGTACGGAGAATCCGGCCTGCAATTAAACCGCATTTATTGGTTTTGATAACCAAATTGAACAGTTTATCTCCATTGATGACTTGCCGGCAGGCGGCATCAGCAAGCTGAGAACTGCGATATTGCTAATCAGATAGCCGAGTGCGCGAACCGGTATCAATAACCGATGCCACTTACTATCTGCCAGATAATAAAAGTTAACAATTTCAATGAGTCAGCGGCAAACCCTTTGCAGACGCGGCTTTCTGGATCATAATCAGACTCAGGCCATGGTTAACTTCATAAGAGGACTGCTTCCGAATGATTAAACGACCCGACGCCACAAAACGTCTGTTTGTGCTGGATACCAATGTGTTAATGCATGATCCGACGGCGTTATTCCGCTTTGATGAACATGACATCTTTCTGCCGATGGTGGTATTGGAAGAGCTCGATAAGGGTAAAAAAGGTTTATCTGAAGTCTCCCGAAATGTGCGTCAGGTCAGTCGTTTCCTCGATGATTTACTGTTACAAGCCGCTGATAACGAAGCTATTAATAACGGTATTCCGCTCCCCAGTGTTGTCAACAATGATGTGCCGCAGGCCAGCGGCCGGTTGTTTTTCCAGACCCAGCAAATGGCACAGGATTTACCCATAGAACTTCCCGGTCATCAGGCCGACAATGCCATTCTGGCGGTTGCCATCAATTTGCAACAGGCACAGACCGATACCAACGTCATTCTGGTCTCCAAAGATATCAATCTGCGTATCAAAGCCACTGTGCTGGGCATTTGTGCCGAGGATTATTACAACGACAAAGTGCTCGACGACGTCGATTTACTGTATCGCGGTGCCGCCGAACTGGCAGCGAGCTTTTGGGATGATTTGAATCGTCTGGAATCCTGGACCCAGGATGGCCGGACTTTTTATCAGGTACAGGGCGAGGTGGTTAAAGACTGGTATCCCAACCAGTTAATTTATTCGCCGGAGGCTGAAAATGCCATTGAAGCTGTGGTGCGGAGCACCAACGACGACTCGGCGGATATCGAACTTATCCACGACTATCGCAAAGATAAACACGCCATCTGGGGCATTACCGCCCGCAATCGTGAGCAAAATTTTGCATTGAATCTACTGATGGATCCGGATATTGATTTTGTCACGCTGCTCGGTCAGGCCGGTACCGGTAAAACCCTGCTGACACTTGCTGCCGCTTTAACGCAGACCATTGAGCACAAGCGTTACAGCGAAATTATTATGACCCGGGTCACGGTACCAGTTGGCGAGGATATTGGCTTTTTACCGGGCACCGAGGAGGAGAAAATGACGCCGTGGATGGGCGCGCTGATGGATAATCTGGAAGTGCTTAATAAAACCGAAGGTGGCGACTGGGGCCGTCAGGCAACGAATGATTTACTGCAACGCTGGATCAAAATACGTTCATTGAATTTTATGCGTGGCAGGACATTCCTGAAGCGGTTTATCATTATCGACGAAGCGCAAAATCTGACTTCCAAACAAATGAAAACGCTTATCACCCGTGCTGGGCCTGATACCAAAATCGTTTGTTTAGGCAATATTTCGCAGATCGATACGCCTTATCTGAGTGAGACCACGTCGGGTCTGACTTATGTCGTCGATCTGTTTAAAAGCTGGCAGCATAGTGGCCATATTACCTTGCTGCGGGGTGAACGCTCGCGGCTCGCAGATTTTGCTTCTGAGAATTTGTAATCAGCCATGTTAGCATTCACTACATTAATTGTAGCAGCAGGACACTAGCATGAATGACAGCACTGACAATAATGCCGATCGCCGAGCTTATTTCCGCATCAACGATCGGCTATTGATTGACATTAAAATACTGGAACCGGAAGCGGCCTGGGAACTGGGCAAACTAATTGTCAACAGTGCGCCGCATGCTAGCCATCCCAACCAGCAGTTATTATCACTGGAGGCGGCTTTTCACCATTTAACTGATCAGATTGGCCATGCTGATCGGGATGTCGCCCGGGCGCTGCGCATGCTTGATGAAAAAATCAATCTGCTGGCCAATAATGTCCAGCATTTATTACAGCCCATTGATGATACTCAAGCCCAAGCCGTCAATTTAAGTGCCGGCGGCATATCGATCCTCAGTGACCAGGTGATTGCGCCGAAAACCCCGGTAGCAGTCAATTTGACTCTACTGCCTTCTGGCCTATCAATCCGGGCAGTTGCCAAAGTCATCAGCTGTGAGCAATTATTGTCAGCACAGAATGGCAAGGGTTTCAGTCTGCGACTGGCGTTTACCCATATGAACGAAAATGATCGTAATATTCTGGTCAGACACACCCTCACCCGCCAGGCCGAAAATCTGCGCCAACAAAAACAACAAAGTTAAGTTCTTTTATTCACCATTGGGCGCACCCTAATCAGCGTTTTGCCCGGAGTTTTGCGTTAATGTCTCTGCCCGTTTTATATAGTTTCAGACGTTGTCCTTATGCCATACGCGCCCGCCTGGCGATTGCTGCTGCGGGCTTGCAGGTTGCACTGCGTGAAGTGGTACTGAAAGATAAACCGCCTGTACTGCTGCAGATTTCACCAAAAGCCACGGTGCCGGTATTGCAAACAGCTGAACGCGTTATTGACGAGAGCCGGGATATTGCCCTGTGGGCTTTTCAGCGACAGGATCCGGCTGGTTTCTGGCAGCCTTTATCGGACAGTCAGCAGCAGCAAACGCTGGATTTAATGACCGAAACCGATGGCGAATTTAAAGCGGCGCTGGATCGTTATAAATACGCTGATCGTTATCCAGAGCATGATCAACGTTTTTACCGGCAACAGGGTGAGCAGTTTTTACAAAAACTGGAGGCGATTTTAAGCCGTCAGCCATTTCTGGTGGCTGTTTCGCCGGCGCTGGCTGATATTGCGGTGATACCCTTTATCCGCCAATTTGTCATGGTCGACCAAAACTGGTTCAACAATGCGAATTACCCGCAATTACAACGCTGGCTGAATGCGTTTTTAAAGTCCGCCATTTTTAAACAAGTGATGCAACATTATCCGCAATGGCAACCAGAAGATGCGCTGGTGTTGTTTCCTGCCGGTTAGCGACACATTTCCAGCGCCTGCTGCGACGGTAAATCATAATGTTGATAACGGCATATATAAAAAGACTCGTCTGCAGCTTCAGCGTCCATGCTTCTTAATAATTGCTGCCATAGGCTAAGCCGGCTACTGTCATCAACATACTCAGCGTTTTGCTGTTTATTCAGCCACAAACCGTCGCCGTTAAAACTGTATACTGGCAGTAAATCATCCCGTTCATTTGCCGGACGAATCACCGGATCTAGATTATCCAATACCAGTGGCGTGGCATCCTGCTCCGGATAATAACTGACCACCATATGTGCCTGATTCAGCGTCAGCGCTTTTACATAAGTCAGCCGTAATTTATCAGCCGACATGCCCATTTCAGTTAGCGTGAAATATTTGGCCACGGCAAAATCTTCACAGTCCCCGCCCTCAGTAACAATGGTTTGTATTGGCGTTGCCCAATAGTCTTGTTTGCCCCAGTGGATAATATCGTCGACAAACTGATTTTGGTTGATGAAATCGTTGGTGGCTTCCAGCTGACGTTGATCCGACCAGGTGCGTCCCTGATCAACTAACTGTCGCCAGGCTGAGACGCGTTGCTCAGTATTACTGCTGATGCCGCTATCTATCAGGGATTTCGGTGCACTACCACAACCGGCCAGCAATAACAGCAGCGTCACCAATAAAAGCCGCATAATTCAATCCATTAATTTGAGATACTTTCCTGCATTATCAGCCTTATTTAACCGGGGCACCACACCTAAACACGGCGCATTAATCCGGGCTTGAATCGACTGGATGATGGCGTCATGCTGATTATCATCCAGAAAATCATTAGCCACCCAGCCGGCTAACTGGAGCCCTGAAGCCCGGATACTGCCGGCGGTCAGCAACGCATGATTAATACAGCCAAGTTTAATCGCCACCACCAATACCACCGGCAGCGCTATTTTAACGGCCAGATCGGCAATGCTTTGGTTATCGTTTAACGGCACCAGCCAGCCACCGGCGCCTTCTACCACCACGGCATCTGACATGCTTTTTAATTGTCGGTAGTTTTGCAACAATCTGGTTAAATCAATACTCACTTCGGCTTGCTGCGCCGCAATATGTGGCGCAATGGCAGGCTCAAAGGCATAAGGATTGATGGTTTGATAGTCGACTTTGATATCAGTCGTCTGCTGTAGTGCCAGGGCATCGTCATTACGTAACCCATCAGTTGTCATTTGGCAGCCGCTGGCGACCGGTTTCATGACGGCAACTTTCAACCCCTGCTCCTGCAGGGCGCGAATCAAACCGACGCTGATGACTGTTTTACCGACTTCGGTATCAGTACCGGTAACAAAAAAACCCTGTGTCATAAGCGCCTTTTTAATTGATCCAGACTGACCCGGACACTGCCATCGGCAGCAACTGTCTGCTGTTTTTCAGCGCCCCAGGCATGGCCATAAATAACTTCATAAGTGGCGGGCAACTGACCATCTTTAAGGCGAAACTGTTCGGCGGCGGCCAGCATATTTTTTAAAGCCTGTTTACCGGTCAGGCCTTTACGGCGACCGGGCAACTGATTACGGGCCCCCAGTAACTTCAAATCACGCATCATTTTCATGGCATCAACATAACCTAACTGATATCGATCAACATCGAGTACTGCATCGTGCAAGCCACTTTGTTGCATCGCTTCAGCAACATCATGCATATCCAGAAATTGGTTGATATGCGGATAACTGTCAACGGCTGCCCAGCTTTGCCGTAACTCCTGCAAGGTATCCGGCCCAAGCGAAGTAAACATCAGCAGGCCACCGGGTTTCAGTACCCGTTGAATTTCCGCGAAGCTGGCCGATAAGTCACACCATTGCAATGCCAGATTGGCATACAGCAAATCAACACTGTTATCGGCCAGTGGCAGCGCTTCCGCATCTCCTGCCAGATACTGCAATGATTTATCCGGCCAGAAGCGTTTGATACCCTGCCGCATCCGGCTACGCGCCTGATGTAACATCGCCGGTGCAATATCCACTGCGACAATATTAGCTGCAGGATAATGCTGTTTTAACAGCGGCAGATTACGAC
>JAVVFF010000077.1:0-2633 GCA_032250995.1 Methylophaga sp.
ACGCCATGATTAGCGGACGTCAAACTTGATAACTTTTTCGCCACTACGGCTGCGCTGAAAGTCATTGACCACTTGATACAGCGAGATCCCATCCAAGTAAGAGCGGATTTGATCACTAAGACTTTCCCACAGTTCATGACTGACACATTGCTCATCAGCATGACAATTATGCTTGCCATGGCACTGGGTACTGTCGACTTTTTCATCAACCGCAGCAATGACATCCAGCACGGTAATATTTTCAGCAGAGCGGCTTAAACGATAGCCGCCACCCGGACCACGCGAACTACTCACTAATCCCTGCTTACGCAGCCGGGCGAATAATTGTTCGAGATAGGAAAGCGAAATGCCCTGCCGCTCGGAAATATCTGCCAGCGTAATTGCACCTGCCCCGTAATTGAGGCTTAAATCAAGCATGGCTGTAACGGCGTAACGACCTTTTGTCGTGAGGCGCATGAAGAATTCCGCTTAAAATAACTAGTTAAAGTGTTCCATACCCGACTATTTTAGTCAACTTTATCCCGGTTATTATCCTTATCGAGTTCGCAGCCATCCAATTCTGGCATATCGACATCCGGAATTTGCCCACCCAGACGCTGAATCGTCTGGCATAACTGCTCGACCCGTTTATCGGTCATATGAATATGCTCAATCAGACCATGAATAGCCGAAGCTACCGGATCCAGTGTTTGATTAGAGGTACCGTAAGCATCAAATCCCACGGATTGGGCCAGTTTTTCACGGGCTTTTTCATCTGGTGATTTCTGGGTACGCACCACACGGCCCGGCACACCGACAACCGTTTCGTTGGCGGCGACATCTTTAACCACCACCGCATTAGAACCAATCCGCGCCCCTTCATGAACGGTAATTGGTCCCAACACTTTGGCGCCGGCACCGACTACCACATTATTTGCTAATGTCGGATGGCGTTTGCCACCTTTCCAGGAAGTACCGCCCAGCGTCACACCATGATAAAGCGTGCAGTCATCACCAATTTCGGCGGTTTCACCAATCACCACACCCATACCGTGATCAATAAAAAAGCGCCGGCCGATTTTAGCACCGGGATGAATTTCAATACCGGTCAGCCAGCGGCCGATGGTGGATAAAAAACGTCCCAGCCACAGCCAGTTCTTTTTCCACAACCAGTGACTGAAACGATGCAGGGTTAATGCATGCACACCGGGATAAGTGGTCACAATTTCAAAGACATTGCGCGCCGCCGGATCGCGATCAAAGACGCAATAAATATCTTCTTTAAATCGTTGCCAGCGGGTGACTTCTTGGGCGTCGTTCATTTTGCATTCCTCGCTTTAGTTTCGGCAGCCCGCAAGATGCCATGCAGTATTTGCACTTCGTTACGATCCAGATCGGCGCGATTAAACAATCGGCGGATGCGGCGCATTAAATAACGTGGGTTGGATGGATCCAAAAAGCCAATCGCCACCAAACTACGTTCAAAATGCTCATAAAGATGAAACATATCTTCAGCGCCAATCGCTTCACGTTTTTCGCCGATCCGCCCCGGATCAATTACCGGTTTAAAACTCATGCGCAGTTCGTAGGCCAGTACCTGCACGGCCGCCGCCAGATTCAGCGAGCTATATTCCGGATTAGCCGGAATATTCACTAAAGTATGGCACTGATCAATTTCATCATTCGATAGCCCGGAATGTTCACGGCCGAATACTACTGCTATTTGGGCATTGTCATCGTAATTTTCAAGGGTTTGCACCGCCTCACGCGGATTCATCAACGGCATATTAAAATGCCGTAACCGCGCGCTCATACCAAACACATGCTGACAGCCGGTTAAAGCTTCGGCGAGGGTTTCGTGCACTACAGCTTTAGCCAATACATCATCGGCACCCGATGCCCGTGTCGTGGCTTCAGCACTCGGGTAAATTTTGGGTGCCACCAAATGCAGATTACTCAGGCCCATAGTTTTCATGGCCCGCGCTGAAGCACCGATATTGCCGGGATGAGTCGTGCCTACCAGCACAAAACGAATATTGTCGAGCCGGGTCATGTGTTTTTCCGGGTAATAAACATGGCATCGCCATAACTGAAAAAGCGATAACGCTGGTCAATAGCATGCTGATAAGCCGCCATAATATTATCGCGGCCAGCAAAAGCTGACACCAACATTAACAAGGTTGATTCCGATAAATGAAAGTTGGTGATCATGGCATCAACACTTTTAAATTGATAACCCGGATAAATAAAAATATCGGTCTCACCACTAAACGGCTGAATGTCACCTTTTTGCGAGGCGCTTTCCAATGCTCTAACACTGGTGGTGCCCACAGCAATCACCCGGCCGCCACGTTGTTGGGCTGCTTTTATCTGTTGGCAAACAGTGTCACTGACCTCAATTCGCTCGGCATGCATCTGATGACTGCGAATATCATCAACCCGCACCGGCTGGAATGTGCCGGCGCCAACATGCAATGTCACCTCGGCGGTTTCGATACCTTTATCGGCAATCTTAGCGAGTACCGCCTCATCAAAATGTAATCCGGCAGTTGGCGCTGCCACCGCACCAATATGTTTGGCATAGACGGTTTGATAACGATCCAAATCGGCCCTCTCGACTTCACGTTCGATATAAGGCGGCAACGGCATACGGC
>JAVVFF010000077.1:2643-10545 GCA_032250995.1 Methylophaga sp.
GGCCATATTTTTGTAAACAATCCAGCAATGGTGTGGGAGTTAAAAATTGCAGTACAAATAAATTATCACGACGCTCAACCACTTCGGCATGCAAAACATTTTCCAAGATCAAACCATGTCCGGGAGGTAATTTATTGCTACAACGCAGATAAGCCAATACCTGATTATTATCGAGTAAGCGTTCAATCAACACTTCTACTTTGCCACCAGATTCGCGCTCTCCCAACAAGCGTGCAGAGATAACTTTGGTATTGTTAAATACCAGTAAATCATCAGCATGGAGCAAATCGATTAAATCAGGAAAATGTTTATCACTCAGCTCGCCGCTATTACCGTCCAGCGTCAACAAGCGGCTGGCGGCACGCTGCGCGGCAGGATATTGGGCGATAAGTTCATCAGGTAAATCAAACTGAAAATCGGTACGTTGCATATCGCGATCATAGCAGAGCACCCGCCAAAATCGTTAGGCTTAATCGTACTCAGCCGACGCTTATGACAAATAAATGACAAAACCGCCTTTCATAATCAGCGGTGCATCGTTATAATGCGCCTCTTGGTTGCCGGGGTGGCGGAACTGGTAGACGCGCCGGATTCAAAATCCGGTTTCTTCGGAAGTGCGAGTTCGATTCTCGCCCTCGGTACCAAAAAAACCTTTAATTAAGCAGTTGCTATTATTTGAATGCTTAAGTTTAGCAATGCATCAATAATGATTTTTGCTACAAAGCTTTCTACACACTCTTCCACAAATCACAGTTTGTTCTCAACCTTGAGGATGATCTATGCTTACTTGCAGAAATGGGATCTATTACTTCCGGAAAGTAATACCTGAGAAACTCCGTCGGTTAATAGGTAGGCGAGAATTCCCTCATTGTTTTTACTTGAAATAAGAGAATCCTACTCAATAAAGAAACTAACTTGGCCGCTTGTCTTGGTTCTGCCGGTGTTGCTAACAGCTTGTGGTAATAATGATGAATTTGCAGGCAGATTTATCGCACCGGACAATTTGACCAGCTATCAATTTCTGCCCGAAAGTAAGGTGAATATCAATAAAGGTGGTGAAGATATTGGCACTGCGCAGTACGAATATGACAGTGGCGATCAAATCATCACATTGAGTGGTGATGCAGACCTGCTAACCGAGACGTTCACCGTAAATAACGAAGGCCATCTGGAATCTGCCGATATCACGCTGACACGTGGCGTTGATTACGGCATGTTGGCAGACTCCACCTGGATTGGTCATACGGGCCCCTACTCTTTTTCTTTAACGTTTACCGAGACTGATGCAGGTATGGCGACGTTTTCTGAGCTGGTGACGTATTACGATGACGACCAGACTTATATGTCGCAAACCGATGACAGCATTACCCGTCTGAGCGGCAATATGCTGTTTGTCGACATGACCCAGTATGAAGTATCAGATGTGTCGCAACAGCAATTCAAGCTGACCATTTCTAACAGCAGTATGGTCTTTGAAAAACACCCGAAAGACACCAAAATTGAATACCGCGAAGGTTATCAATCAGTCGACGAAGATGAGTAGTCCTCGGCACAACAAAAACATGATTTATCCGGGAATGTGACTTATCTGTGCTGGAGATAACAGCTAAAGCAATAATATAAATGTTGCTTATAGTCATCTATACTTTATCAATTGCATGGAAGCATTGAGCTATCAAAATGGACTTCTCATCAATCTATCAAGCCCTGACATCGCTGTGGTATTTGTTCCCGCTTTTTATTTTAGCGGCGGTTGTTAATTCAGCTTGGTTTAAAGGCATTTTTGGTGAGTTCATCATCAATGTTTTGGCCAGATGGAAGCTTGATAACGATGTTTATCATTTAATTAAAAACGTTACCCTGCCGACTGAAGATGGCACAACGCAAATCGATCACATCATTGTCTCGGTCTTTGGTGTATTTGTCGTTGAAACCAAAAATCTCAGAGGCTGGATTTATGGTTCACCAAAACAGAAAATGTGGACACAGAAAATCTATAGAAACACTTACCGTTTTCAAAACCCACTGCATCAAAACTACAAACACACAAAAACCTTACAAGCACTGTTAAATCTTGAAGATCAGCAGCTGCATTCGGTGGTGGTGTTTATCGGTGACAGTACTTTTAAAACGCCAATGCCCGACAATGTGACCTATGGCATGGGCTATATCCGCTACATTCAATCGGTGACCGAAATCGTACTTAGCCCTGAGCAAGTGGTAGAAATCACCCATGCGATTGAAACCGATCGCCTGACCAGATCATTTAAAACCAATCGGGAACATGTAAGGCATATTCAAAAGATAACCGCGGACAAAGAAAATTCCCAGCTGTGTCCCAAATGTGGCAGCGAGATGTTGCTCAGAGAAACGAAAAAAGGCGAAAACGCCGGTAAGCAGTTCTGGGGCTGCTCAACTTTTCCAAAATGCCGAACGGTCAGAGATATTTAGAATCAGCGTATAAACGCCGCTCTTACAATTACCTGCCAGCAAACAAATCCCCCTGAGCAAATATCACTAAAAGCTGACCTTTTATTCTTCATCGGAGAACGCGGACCGATGAAAAGCTGCCGCTTCCGTCACCTCTCTGACACCGTTTGGCGATAATTCCGGTATATCGCCGCCAGCCAACACCTCCAACACGGCGTGAACACCATGGGCCAGAGACGTTAGGTTGTAACCGCCTTCCAGCACCAACGCTAAACGGCCGTCACAGTGTTGATCTGCGATATCCTGAACAATACGCGTAATCACTTTAAAACCGTCATAACTGAGATTCATCGCCATATCATTGCGATGCGGATCAAAGCCTGCCGAGACCAGCACCAAATCAGGTTTAAAATGTTTAGCGGCCGGTATCAGTATTTCCCGGAATGCTTTTTCAAAGGCAATGTCACCCGCCGTTTCCGGCAGCGGCACATTGATGGTGTAGCCTTCACCCAAACCGGCGCCGACTTCATTCAAATCACCGGAGCCGGGATAAAACGGCGCAGCGCAGTGGGTGTCAAAGAAAAGCACATCCGGATCAGCCCAGAAGATATCCTGCGTGCCATTGCCGTGGTGTGCATCCCAGTCAACAATCAAAATACGCTCGCAGCCAAGTTTTGCCTGTGCATGCGCTGCCGCCACCGCCACGTTATTTATCAGACAAAAGCCTCTTGCCCGAACGGGTTCGGCATGATGGCCCGGTGGTCGTATCAGGGCAAATGCACTTTTTGACTCACCTTTCACAACGCTTTCAACGGCTGCTATGGCATTGCCCGCCGCTGCAGTGACCGCTTTGATACTGTCTGGTGATACCGCCGTGGTATCACTATCCAACCAGGCCCGTTCACCTTCCATAGAAAAAATGTGATCCAGGTAGGCTGTGGTATGCACCCGGCTTAACTGTTCGTAGGTGGCCGAGGAACCAGATTTAATATTAATACCCGGGACAGGATTCTCCGCCAGATGCTTGGTAATCGCAGCTAAACGGCCGGGGTGCTCAGGGTAGCTCCACTTGAAATCCAGTCCTTGCAGGATATGTCTGACACGCTTCTCCACCCGGCTGGGCACAAAGGGTAGATCTACTTCCGGGTTGCGGCCCAGCATCACCTCGTCAGTAAATACCGTTACACTGCGATCACCTATCACTTAGTCCCCGCTTTGGCTTGTTGAAGCCGTCTGTTTCCAGCCATCATCATGGCCGTTTTGCCAGCGCCTGCTGCACTGTTTGGGTAAAAGCAGCAGCGCGTACCCCGGTGGGTTTAAATCCAAGCCGAGTCCAGACCGCTGCTGCCTCTTTGTTGGAAAGGGCATATTCAAGAATCAACTCATGAACGTCATGAAGTTCTGCGAATTCAACCAACTCACGAATGATCGCACTGAAAATACCCATATTCCTGAAGTCTGGCTCCACCCAGACATCATCAATGAATGCAGACTTTGACTCTGTCTCTTCAGCCTGCTCCCAAATGCCCTGATTTCGCGAAATATACAGATAGCCCATGCCAACCGGACGATCATCAGGTGCTGCTGCAACGATAATGAGTTTGTCTGGATCGGACAGCGAAGCGCGCATAACATTCATCAGTCTGCTTCGTTCTTTTTTCTTAAGGTTCAGGGGTGGTGTACCGGCAACATGTAGTGCCAGTTTGGCAAGAAAGTCGACCAGCATAGGCAGATCAGCTTCCACCGCTTTGCGAATAAAAAATTTATCGGTATTGTCCTGCACCATCGACATCTGGACACTCCGCTGTATCAAACTTGCGTTATTGGCTTTCCAGCGCCATGCAATAAGAGACCATCTCAAGTAATAAATTGCTGATCAGACCATCAGCTGAATCGGTGTAAGCACTCTTAAACATACTGTGCCACCTCATATTGGTTCAGGCAACAAGGCCGCATGGCCATCTGAGATAATAAGTTACACCATAAATGCACAGGCATTGCCAACCATTCATTAGACTTCTCAGTCGTTGTACAATGCCGCATTAAATTCTTAAGCAACTAACATGAGTCTGATATGAAAATCCAAAGCCATTTTGTTGATATTGATACGCCAACGGGTGTGATGCGTACTTATATTCACCGCCCGGTGGGTGAAGGTAGCTATCCGGTGATTTTGTTTTATTCAGAAATCTTCCAGCAGACTGGCCCGATTGAACGTGCTGCCCGCTTCATGGCAAGTCATGGTTATGCCGTGATGGTGCCGGAAGTGTTTCATGAACTGAATCCGATTGGCACAGTGCTCGGTTATGACGATGCCGGTCGTGAAAAAGGCAATAACGACAAAATGACCAAAGATGTACAAGGTTACGACTCTGACAATGCGGCAGCAATTAAGTATGCGCAGCAGCAGGATTGGTGCAACGGCTATTTTGGCGCAATGGGTTATTGCATCGGCGGCCATTTAGCGTTCCGCGCGGCTTTGCAGCCTGAAGTCAAAGGCACGGCGTGTTTTTACGCCACCGATTTACATAATCAGAATATCCCGAATCAGTCCGGCCAACACAGCATGGAACGCCTTGACGATATCAAAGGCGAATTGCTGATGATTTGGGGCAAACAAGATAACCATGTACCCCGTGACGGCCTCGATAAAATCTACGCCACGCTCAATAAAACAGATATTACCTTTACCTGGCATGAGTTTAATGCCGAACATGCGTTTATGCGTGATGAAGGTGATGGTGGCCGTTATGACGCACAAACGGCAGCGATTGGTTATCAACTGGCGTTGAATTTATTTAGCCGGACATTGCGTTAACAGCCTGATTAATCGGTGCAGGGATTTCTCGACTTCGCTCGAAATGACCGTGCTCTCTGACTTTAAGCCAGGTTAGCGCTACCAGAAAGTTAGCACTGTTTGAAGAAACCTAAATTCCGGATAGCTGTTCAGCAGCTTCCGGAATGACCGGTTTTTATTTTACTCGTCATCGCGAGGCTGCAAGCCATGACGATCTTTGGATGGCTAAACAAGTATCAGCGTTGGATGACATTCATGTTGAGACCCAACTTATTTAAAATCAATTAGTTAAGAATGGTTTGCCATGAAAAATGAGATTTTCAGTCTTTTTGCCAAATAGACTGAGATTTTGCACTTTGCTCACATAAGAAATCATCTCGGATAATTCTGACGGGCTATATTTTGTATACTCGGGAATCATCCGGTTTAAAACCATCAGTGGAGTCGGGTCAGAACCCTTTGTATGCTTTTATTGCTTAAATTAAGCAACTAAGTTTTTAGCTTTACGACGTAAGCCCATCAAGCCCAAGAGTGCAGGAGCAAACATGAAGGCTGCGGCTGGGATTGGTACGGCTGAGACATGGGTGGCGCTCAAACCAGCACTTACGCTTTCAAGGGAAAACTCGGTAGGAAACCCGCCATTCATCATGCTATAACCGAATGACACTTCATCAAAGGTAATGATTCCACCTTCGGGGCCGGCGTCCAGACCAGGCGAATCACCCCACATGCACAATGCACTCAATCCCTGAACGGGATACTTGCCCCCACTTCCACAGCCGTAGGCATATTGTCCTTGGTAGCTAAAGCTCAGCGATGAAAAGCCAACAAAACCATCATAGCCATCGGCCGTTCTCGGTCTAACTTGTATGCCGCTACTACTAGATCTCCAATAGTCACCTCCAAGTAATTTATAGGTAACACCGATATAAGTGCTTGCGTCTGTGTTAATTACTTGTCCTAAAAGGTTTCCAGCATCAGCCCCTTCCTTGTAAGTCCCGTCAGGTTGGTAATAAAGCGTTGTGTGGTAGCTTGCGGCAGTTGCCGTCGTGTTGACTGTTAAGCATGTTAGTAAAAACGCGGCGCTAAACAAAGTGGATTTCATAGTAAACTTCCCTATTCGCAGCTCAGCAATCTTGAATTAAGACCTGTAGCATTCCACTTTTTTTACAGCAAGTTTAGCCAGTTTAATGTGCGCTCTGGAACATAAATGACACCAAAATGTGATTTGCGTGTCACTCCCGGTAAAATTATATGTGCACATTTTAAGCTTAGATTAACTCTGCGTTTGTGAAAATCAATATCACTGAATCTCATTTGTTTGTACAAAAATTTCACTAAGTTTGTCATTGAACGACAAGCTCGGCTCAAGGTTATAATTAGGAAATCTACAAATGTAATAAAATCTCAGCTTATTTGTCTTAAATCTCAATCTATCTGTCATCCAACGATCAGAGTGTTTCGATATTGCACTTTCTGAAAAGATAAACCCATCCATTACAGGCCCTGCCCGCCTGAACCATCTGTGTGCTAAACCACTGATTGTTAAATAAAATTGTTATCAACGCTGTTGACTGAGTTCTGCTAATATCCAGTGATCAACAATCATGGATATAACGCATGAAATGGCGTGGCAGAAACAAAAGTAACAACATCATTGATCGGCGCAACTCGCGGATGTCTGGCATTAGTGGTGCCAGAGGTGGTGGCATGCTCAGATTGTTGCCGGTGGTGTTTAGGTTTCTGGGCATTAAAGGCACATTACTGCTGATTGTTGGCATCGGTGCTTACGCGTTATTCACTGGTAACCTACAAAATTTATTAGCGATGATTGGCTTGCAAAGTCCGACCAGCGTCACCTCCTCCGAGCCATTACGGCAAACCGCCGAAGAAAAACAACTGGCTGATTTTGTCGCTGTGGTATTAGCCGATACCGAAACCACCTGGACCGCGTTATTTGAAGAGCAAGGCGAGCGTTATCAAGAGCCGAAATTAGTGTTGTTCCGTGGTGCAGTGCAATCCGCCTGCGGGACCGCGCAGTCGGCCGTTGGGCCTTTTTATTGCCCGGCTGATCAGCAGGTGTATATTGATTTGGGCTTTTTTAATCAACTTGAACAACAACTCAATGCGCCGGGTGACTTTGCCCAGGCTTATGTGATTGCCCATGAGGTCGGCCATCATGTGCAAACGCTGCTCGGTATTTCACAGCAGGTTTATGATGCCCGCCGCAAGGCCAGTGAAGTTGAGGCTAATCAACTATCGGTGTTACAGGAATTACAGGCAGATTGTTTTGCCGGTATCTGGGCGCATTACGCTGACAATACCCGGCAAATGCTCGAAGACGGTGATATTGAAGAAGGTTTGACCGCCGCCAGCGCCATTGGCGACGACACTTTGCAGAAACAATCGCAAGGTTATGTCAGCCCTGATTCATTTACCCATGGCAGTGCGGTGCAGCGTGTTGAGTGGTTTAAAACCGGTTTTAGCAGCGGCAATATGCAAAGCTGCGATACCTTTAATTAGGCAAACAATTACTTTAGGTAATTGATATCAATCGCCTGCTTTTGCAGATAGACCTGTCTTCTCATTGACTGGATTTTTAATAGCGTTGCTAACTTGTCTTTGGCCTGTAAATTAAAGCCATACCGGTCAACTGCAAAGCGCCATTTGAATAG
>JAVVFF010000078.1:0-10531 GCA_032250995.1 Methylophaga sp.
GGATCTAAACAGGTGCACATTAATTCCGGTAGGGTGTGCTCAGTGGACGCTTACGAAAGAAATGCTTCGCAACGATCCAGCCATCGGCTTAGGAAAACCGGAACAGCTTAAATACAGTCTTTCCGGATTTTGGTCTCGTCGGCTCTCTCAAATGGATCGTGTTATTAACAAATTTGATGATAAATACATTTATATATTTGCAATCGGCGGACATTACAACCATCAACCATAAAGTCAGTTAATCATCATAATAATTAAAGCTGGCTGCTCCTCACCTTAATTTTGCAATATTTCTTACTACTTACTGCGCGCATTTCGCACTAAAAATGAATTACCAGGGCCGCGCTTTAACTCAAATAAATCAATGGCTTTAAACAGGCTGCTGAGATTCTTAAAGCCATAATTTCGGGTATCAAATGAGGTCTTATTAGAAATGTTTGAGCCAACCGGCCCAAGCGCCGCCCAGCCCTCTTCGTCTTCGGTTGCCTCGATGGCCTGCCGCAGTAAATGAATCAATTTGTTATCGGATTTTATATTCTTGGGTTTAACCGCTGTTTTGGTGATTTCTTTTTCCTGATCCAAAAACAGAAACTTAGAGCAGGCGTTCACAAATGCAGCCGGTGTTTTCCGCTCGCCAAAGCCCAACACAACCTTGCCTTCAGCTAAAGCTCTGGTCACCATCGGCGTAAAATCACAATCAGATGACACAAAACACATCACATCAATCTGCTTGGTATACATGACGTCCATCGCATCAATGACCAGTGCGATATCGGATGCATTTTTACCCTTGGTTAAATCATATTGCTGGATGGGTTGAATGGCATATTCATGCAACAGATCTTCCCAGGCTTTTAGCGTAGGCGATTTCCAATTGCCATAGGCCTTACGAATAGTGACAACGCCATAGTTTGCAACTTCGCTCAGCACATCTTCAAACTTACTCGCGGGCGCATTATCAGCATCAATAAATAATGCGATTTTCTGTTTTGAGTCATCCATGTTAGTACCTTAAGCCAATATAGGTTTGTAGATGATGAGCTATCCTATTGGAATCAATTGTATCTGACCCTTACCAACCCAACTCGATAAGCTTAGCATTCAAGCTTATCTACTACAGCCCCTAATTTAAAGGAGATGACGCAATATTTTTTTGAATTAATTGCTTGTTACGAACGAACTACTCCCATAAAATGTGATGATAATCACTTTATTCGGTCATAACAGAAATGTCTAACCGCTATATTCAAAATCACACTACGTAACGCTAACTGGATGGATCCATAATTTATGTCAAGCAACACCAACGAAGAGAATTTCACTCCTGTAAACAAACCCTTCATCGATGATGAAATTGATCTGTTTGAATTGTGGCAAAACATTTGGTCTCAAAAAGCGTTAATTACTATTGTCACTTTGTTGACAGGACTGTTTGGCACAACCTATGCCCTTATCATTTCTCCGGTATATCAATCAGAAGCAGTTATTGGTAAACCACAACCGCATACCATCAATAATCTTGATCTGTCATCGTTAGTAAAGCTGAACGGAATTCAGCTAACGCCTGATAGTATTTATCGGCAATTTCTTGAAAGTATTGATAATAGCAAAGTGGTGAAGGCATTTATCGACTCTGAAGAATTTACTCAGTACTACCTTGAATTGTTGTCACTTTCACCGTCGGGCGCAGTTGACCGCTTTTATGAAGATTTATCTGTTACATTGCCCTCCACCGATAATGAGCTGTTCGTTAACGAAAGCCGAACAACACTACAATTTGACACACTTGATCCGGCGTTAAGTCAAATGGCACTGCAGCAATTGTTGCTAATTTCTTCTGACGTAACCAAAAAACAAATCACCCAAAATTTATACACCGCTCTAATGAAAGAAAAGAATGCACTTCAGAAAAATTATCGCTTAGAAAACCAGCGATTAAATGATGAGTTGACTGCCAAAATTGAACAATTACAAGAAAAAGATCAGGTTGAATTGACGAGACTTCAGCATCAAATTAATGCGGTGCGTGAAAAAAAATTAATGCAAACACAACAACGTATTGAAAGATTAGAAGCTGATTTAGAAATTGCTGAATCTTTAGGCATCATCAGTCCCGTCAACCCGCTTGATTACCGGCGTCAAAATGGCAAGCAGGCAAACGTCGTTAATTTATTGCAAAATGCGCCATCTAATTTCTGGTTAGGCACAGAAACACTTCAGCAAAAAATTACCAATCTGAAAAATCGTGACAATCCGGATGCTTTTATTGATGAATTGCCCATACTTTTGGAGAAGCGAAAATTACTCGAAAATAATCCAGAAATTGAAGCTTTGAAAAACAGAAACGATAACCATGCATTTTCAGAGAAACTTCGCGCGCTGGCACACGATATTGAAAAACTCGATGCGGCATTATTGCAACTGGATGAAGCCCAATTCTCGGTTTTTAGAATGATCAAGCAACCAAATATCCCAGAAAACCCTATTAAACCCAATAAAAAATTGATAGTGGTGTTGTCGCTCATGCTGGGTGGCATGTTGGGTATTTTCCTGGCATTACTAACTGCGGCAATTAAAAACCGCCAAGATGGACAAGTGCAAATATAACGACGGGGATTTTGCGATGTTGTTACGCACTGGAGATCTTTTTCAAGATGCTGTCTCAAAATAGGATTAATTATTGCATGGTAACCAATATGTTTAAACATGGCGAGTTTGCTCTAACATGACTCAAATGAAAATCCCTCTGTCAAACCTTTGGCGATTCACCCTCAAAGCTCTACAATTCCATTTCAGACAAACCCGGATGATCATCCGGTCGCCGGCCGAGAGGCCAGTGAAACTTGCGTTCTGATGCTTTGATTGGCAAATCATTGATGCTGGCAATACGCCGTTTCATCAAACCTTGCTCGGTAAATTCCCAGTTTTCATTGCCGTAGGATCGAAACCAGTTACCTGCTTCGTCATGCCATTCGTAAGCGAATCTGACAGCAATCCGGTTGCCATCGGTTATCCACAATTCTTTGACCAGTTTGTAATTCATTTCCTTTTGCCACTTACGCTGCAGGAAAGTCACGATCTCATCACGGCCGGAGATAAATTCACTTCTATTTCGCCATTGGCTGTCGGTGGTGTAAGCCATCGAGACACGTTCCGGATCACGGCTATTCCAAGCATCTTCGGCAAGGCGAACCTTTTGACTGGCCGTTTCGTTATTAAAAGGTGGAAATGGCGGTTTTGACGCATCAGCCATAGTTGTCTCCTCTGGAGGATTTGATTAACTGGTCGCAGTTATATCTAAAAATTGGCGCTGAACATTATTAATAAACCTTTACGGATTTTTGACTGGGATAATTGCCAGTGCCCTTCATGTCAATGTCTGCATTGGGGATAATTTGAGTGTAAACCGGTTTAGGGGTAATAGTGAAGTCGGTAATGCTGGTGGGAAAGGCCAATGAGTCAAACTAACGCTGTCATTCCAAGCGCTAGTCGGGGAATCTCGTGTAAGTGGCGAAGAGATCCCTCCGCTGCGGTCGGGATGAAGGCTTTATTTCTTCAATTGAATGTATTGCTAAAACATAACCATTCAGTCGTTGTTCAGCTTGTTTATGTAAAACTAGTTCAAGAACAAAAATAATAATTTACAACCAATCAGCGAGGTATTCTAATGAAATTTATAAAAACAACTACTGCTGCTATCTTGGGTGTTTCAGCACTTTTTTCTGCCGCTTCCATGGCAGAGACTCATGTAGTAAAAGCTGCAGGATTGGCGTTTAAACCTTTAGTTGTGAAAGTGCAGCCCGGTGACCAAGTTGCTTGGAAGGGTATGACTATTCATAACGTAAATACTGAATTTACTTCAGATGATGGGGTGACCGAGTATATCCCCGAGGGTGCAGAAGGATTCACATCAAAAATTGGCAACAATTTCACCAGTGATCCTCTGACTGTTGAAGGGGTCTATTTTTATAAATGTGATCCGCACTGGGGTGCCGGTATGGGTGGCGTTGTCATCGTTGGCGAACCAACTAACTTGCAGAAAATCGTTGACGCCGATCCAAGTGGTGCATTAGGTCGCTTGGTCAGAAAAACACAAAAAGCTGTTAAATAAAGCAATTTTGATAATTTTTATAAAAAACAAGAAAACGCCTGAATTTACATTAAGTTAATTTAACTACTAAATAGTTAACTTGAGGCAATTAATTTTAGCTCCAGTGAAGCATTATCACTGGAGTTTTTTATGGGTGTCTTCGGCCTTCATCTCAATGTCAGAACCTATAGACAGACCTCATCGAAGGGTTAGACACCGGAATAATCCGAGATGACAAACAAATAATCTCTGTGCCTATATGGATGCCCTCAATGCTGTCACTTAAAAATGCACGAATAAACAGATATAGATACGAGCTTATTTCAAAAAATTTTGCCGCGCAGCGACAATTTGCATATCTAAAAGACCGTTTTTGCGAGGTCAATGGCGATTACATTTTAATCAATCATGTATAGACTTCTTCTTTATCAAAGCAAGCTGTTAACTCGCTTATTACGCTATCTCCTCAGGGGGGATTCCATACATCACTGTGGTTAATTTTTTAGGGGCTGAGAGATCCGGCCCGGGATAACAACTTTCTATCGAATCTAGTAGATTGCTTCACTGCGTTCAGCAATGTCGGACTTTTGAGAGACATGAGTGACGGCTTTTAATGAAGATTCCATTACCAGTAGCGGTATTCAAAGCCGACATAGGCGGAGCGGGGTTCGCCAGGATAGAGAATATCGGCATCGGCACTGCCCGTGGTACGCACACTATGGGTGGCGATATGATCGCGGTCAAACAGGTTTTTTACTTCGGCAAACACGCGCAGCGACTGTGTTTCGTTTTGCCAGCCGGCTTTCAGGCCCATCAGGACGTAGTTATCGATTTTGAAGCTGTTGGCAAAGTCGGCATAACGTTGACCAATCACATCAATAGTCGGGCCCGCATAAAAGCCTTTGGCATGGCGATACATGACTTCGCCACGTAGCGCATAATCCGGCGCGGCCGGTAAATCGTTATTGCCCCACTGTGCATCGTCGTTAAACTGAAAATGATTGAGCGTCAAGCTGAGCACTGGATTCAAACTATGGGTGCCTTTGGCATCCAGTTGGTAATCAGCACTGAGTAAAGCCTCCAAGCCGGTATGGGTGGTTTTATCAATATTGGTAGCCTGGCTGGTGCCGACTGCGCCGGGTGGCTCGGTTGAGAGGATTTCATCACGAATCTGGGCGTGATACAGCGATATATCCCAATCCCAGCCGAGCTGTTTGGTTTGTTGATAATGGCCGCGAGTACCGATTTCGGCGACTGTACCGCGCATCGCATCCAGTTCTTGATTTGCGCCTGAAGCAGTCTCATCAGTAAGTTGAAACGTCGTTGGTGGTTCGTATAAACGACTGACATTACCGTAAATACTGGTTTTTTCGGTCAACGCGTAGATTAAGCCAATATTCGGATTAACAGCCCTATAACGATCATTAGGATTACTGCTGCGGCCGCTGCCGGTCAGATCAGTTTGTTGTACTTCCCGCTCGGCTGAGACCAGTTGCACACCGCCGACCAAGGTCCAGTTATCGGCGAAATTCCAGCGATCCATGGCATACAATTCCAGCGTGCTGGCGTCGTTTTCAATATCGGCACGTTTGGTACCCCGCTTACCAAAATCATTATTATACTGGCCGCCGCTGAGATTACTGACACCGTAGTTCACGCCAAACAGCAATTGATGATCATCAATCCGGTGATAGTAACGGGCCATTGTTGAGGCATCGCGTTGCCGATTTTGGATATACAGATTAAAAAACGGGTTAAACACTATCGGGTGATCTAATTCCTGCTCTTCAAACGCGACGCCAAATTCCAGTCGCCGATTGGCATCAAAATCAATGGTGGTTTTATTGGCGAGGCGGAAGGTTTTCACATTACGCTGATAATCACCTAATTCAGCATTGGGACTGGCTTGATCACGATCTTCACGCAGTTGCTGGCGTGTTAACGCGCCGGGCAATTCCTGATCGTTTTCGAGATGGCTCAGATAAAAACGGGTTGAGACTTTATTGCTAAGGGCCAGACCGGCGTTGGCATAAATGCCGAATCGTTGTTGTTCGTTATGATCCCGGTAACCCTCCCAGCGCTTGTCTTCCAATGTCAGGCTGGCATCAAGTCCATTATCAAATACATCGCTGACCGATAAGCGATTTTGCAAAGAACCATGGCTGCCAACACTGCTCAGTAAACTGGCACGCGGCAAGTCATAAGCCGTTGGCGTGGCAAAATCGATGGCACCACCCAAGGTGCTGGCGCCATATTTCATGGCATTGGCACCACGGGCAACAGTGGCATATTGGGCGCTTAATGGATCAATGATCCGGTTGTGATTATTGCCATCGGCGCTGGTGACCGGCAGGCCATCTTGCAGTAATTTAACGCCGTTCATATCAAAATCAGTGGCGTCGAGATTACTGCCACGGCTAGATAAAAACAGTTCATCATTACCACTGTCACTGGCCGCCCAAACGCCCGGCACATAACGCAGCATATCGGCCAGACTAGCAACATGGCCTTCTTTAACCGAATTCATATCGACCAGTGTCACGCCGCCAGGCGTCAGTCGTAATTCAGTCAGTGCATCTTCACGATTACTACCAGCCGGTGCCAATTGCTGGGCAGTGACTTCCAATTGATCTAAATTCAATGCCGGACCGTGATCGGCAGATAGTTGCGGACTGCTCAACACCAACAAAGTAAATAATGTTTTTTTCGGAAAAATCATGGTCATTTGAGTAAGCCAATAATGATATTGGGCTTACTTTAAAAGACTGACCTGCAGATTTTTTCTGGCATTTGCCGGTCAGCGTGGCAAATCCCTCAAAATCAATGGTGGTGTTTGCCCTGACCATCAATAACGGTGACCAGCGGTGCCGGATATTCCAGTTTCATCGCGCCATGGCTGGCATGATCAGCGGCCATAGATTCAGGCGTTTGATTCCAGTTCAGTTCACCGATTACACATTCCTGTCTGACCGGAAAATACAGCTTGCTGGAATTGCCGACGGCGATTTGGCCTTTAAAGACAAATTCGTCGTAATGCGCATGCGCTAACGTATTGCCGTACCAGGTAATTTTGCGAACATCTTCTACCACGGTTTTGCCATGTGATTCGTAAGGCTTGGCTAATTGTTGTTTAACAATATCCAACTGCCAACCGGCTTTAGGCATCGGTTTAACGCCTCGAACGCCATCCGGAATTTCGATAGTGACTTTGGTGGTTGCTGAACCATCACAACCATGACCAATACCCATTACTCCTTTGTAGTAACTGCCGCTTTCGGCCTCGGTTTTTTCCAGTGACGCGTGGGCCTGTACTAAACCCGGCAGTAATAAAGCTGCCATTAATAGTGTCGATTTCATTCAGTTTTCCCTAAATTTATTTGAGCATATCGCGAATATTGGATAAATGTGCCTTGCCGCGTACTTTGCGCTCTTCCGGATCAGCTTGCGTTTTTTCCGTCATCCAAATCAAGTCTTCGGCCGGTAATTCACGTAAAAAACGGCTTTCTTCGCAGTCCATTTTTTCACCAAAACGTTTGCGGGTGTTGGCTAAAGTCATCACCAGACTACGCTGTGCCCGGGTAATGCCGACGTAGGTTAAGCGGCGTTCTTCTTCAATGGTATCGGCTTCAATACTGTTACGGTGCGGCAGAATATCTTCCTCCATACCGACCATAAACACATGCGGGAATTCTAACCCCTTGGCGGCATGTAACGTCATTAAGTGCACGGCATCAGCCTGATTTTCATCTTCCTGTCGATCCAGAATATCCATCAAAGTCAGCCGCGCGGCAATATCACCGATGGATTTGTCTTCGGTATCCTGGTCGATCATTTTTTCGATCCAGCTAATCAGTTCGGTGACGTTTTCCATACGCCGCTCGGCTTTGAGCGGATCACTGCTGGTTTCTTCCAACCAGCCCCGATAATCAATTTCTTCGACCATATCTTTAATGGCTTCCAGCAAATTACCCCGCGCTGCGCGATCAGCAATATCGACCAGCCATTTACAAAACACATCCAGATGCTGAACGGATTTTGCCGGCAGATTTTCAGCCAGACCCATTTCAAAACAAGCACCAAACAAGCTGGTATGGCGTTTACCGGCGTATTCGCCCAGCATCTGCAACGTAGAAGAACCGATGCCGCGCCGTGGCGTATTAATGACCCGTAAAAAGGCGTTGTCATCGTCCTGATTCGCCAGCAGCCGCAGATAAGCCATGATGTCTTTAACTTCCACGCGCGAAAAAAACGACGTGCCGCCGGTCAAAAAGTACGGCACATTATGTTCACGCAAGACTTTTTCGATGGGCCGTGACTGGTAATTACTACGATACAGGATGGCGTAATCCTTAAACGTCGCCTGATTTTTCAGCTTGTGATACAGCAATTCCGAAACCACTTTTTCCGACTCATGCTGATCGTCACGACAACCAATTACGCGGATCGGATCACCCTCACCCATAGCGCTCCACAGGGCTTTTTCAAAAACGTGGGGGTTATTGCTGATCAGTTTATTGGCGACCCGCAGGATCCGGCTCATCGAGCGGTAATTTTGCTCGAGTTTAATCAGATTTAAACGCGGGAAATCGGTTTGCAGTTGTGCCAGATTTTCCGGCCGGGCGCCGCGCCAAGAATATACTGATTGGTCGTCATCACCGACCACGGTGAGTTTTTCGCGAATACCGACCAGTTGTTTGACCAGTTCATACTGGCAACCGTTGGTATCCTGATATTCGTCGACCAGCAGATAATGAATTTTGCCCTGCCATTTTTGCAGCACCTCATGATGCTCGCGAAACAAAATGACCGGCTGCAAAATCAAATCATCAAAATCAACGGCATTGTAGGCTTTCAAAGCCTGCACATAGCGCGGATACACCTTTGCAGCGAACTGCTGCTGGGCGCCATCGGCAATTTGCGCGGCCTGTTCGGGCAGAATTAGCTGGTTTTTCCACTCGGAGATCTGACTTTGTACTTCTTTGGCATGATCGCTGTCAGCGGCAAAATCCCGACCCATTAAATCTCTGAAAACCGCCAAACTATCCAGCGCGTCAAAAATCGAAAAACCGGCACGATAACCCAGCGATTTGCCATCTTTACGCAAAATGGTCAGGCCCAGCGTATGAAACGTCGAGACCATTAAGCCGCGCGTCGACACATTTTTGTGTTGCATCAACTCAGCGACCCGGCTTTTCATTTCCCGCGCCGCTTTATTGGTAAAGGTCACTGCAGCGATATTGCTGGCTTTCAGGCCGCATTGCTCAATCAGATAAGCAATTTTGCGGGTGATCACGCGGGTTTTGCCGCTGCCGGCACCAGCTAATACTAATAAAGGTCCATCGATATAACGAACAGCTTCCCGCTGCTGCGGATTGAGATCATTCACAGAGGCTTAATAAGTTGTATCGAGGCGGCGATAACCAATGGCCTCGGAAAGATGACTGGTTTGGATCTGCTCGCTACCGGCCAGATCGGCAATAGTACGAGCCACTTTTAAAATCCGATGATAAGCCCGCGCCGATAAACCGAAACGGCTGATAGCTTGTTCGACTAATTGAAAATCCTGATCGCGCAAAGGGCAAAATACCTCAAGTTGTTTGTGTTGCAGCGCCGCATTGGCCTGACCGGCACGTTTTAGCTGAATCCGCCGGGCTTTAATGACCCGTTTGCGAACGCTCTCAGAGCTTTCCGGCGGTGTTTCGCCCGCTTGTGGCCGCAGCAGTTTTTTATCCACCGCCGGCACTTCCATCAGCAAATCAATCCGATCCAATAACGGGCCGGAGATCTTAGCACGGTAACGCTGCACCTGCTCCTGTGTGCAATGACAACGCGCTTGCCCCAGATAACCACATGGACAGGGATTCATCGCCGCTACCAATTGAAATTTCGACGGAAATTCCGCCTGATTGGCAGCCCGCGACACGGTAATTTTGCCGGACTCAATCGGCTCACGTAATACTTCCAGCACTTTACGATCAAACTCCGGCAATTCATCCAGAAATAAAACGCCGTTATGCGCCAAAGAGATTTCGCCTGGTCTGGGCTGACTGCCACCGCCGACTAATGCGACCGCTGACGCAGTATGATGCGGCGCCCTGAATGGCCGTTGGCGCCAGCTTTCAACATGAAAGCCGCTGTTGGCAATTGATTGTATAGTTGCGGTTTCAATTGCTTCCAGTTCAGTCATCGGCGGCAAAATTCCCGGCAGGCGACTGGCCAACATGGTTTTGCCGGTACCAGGCGGGCCGGCAAAAAGAATGCTGTGATTGCCGGCAGCGGCAATTTCCAATGCCCGCCGTGCTGAAGCCTGCCCCCGCACATCGGCCAAATCAGCATAATCTGGCTGCTGAATAATTTTTTGCGGTTGATTGAGTGACAACGGTGTTTGTTGATGTAAATGGCCGCAGACTTCCAGCAAGGTTTTGGCAGCAAAACTCTCGC
>JAVVFF010000206.1:0-1831 GCA_032250995.1 Methylophaga sp.
TGGAGTTTGATCTCTTCGCTGAGTCAGTCAAGTACTCTTAACTGATCAGCATTGCATTTAAAATGGGCCTTTTAAGTGTCAGTCATGCCGGATTTAGCTACGGCTGGTGACTTCCAGTAAATGATAACCAAATTGGGTTTTGACCGGACCTTGTACGGTACCCACGGGTGCGGAGAACACCACTTTATCGAATTCTGGCACCATCATGCCCGGACCGAATTCACCAAGATCACCACCTTGTGCTGATGACGGGCATGAAGAATGCTCCTTGGCGACGGCTGCAAAATCAGCACCTTCTTCGATTTCGCGTTTCAGGTCGTTACAGACGATTTCGTTTTCGACCAAAATGTGTCTGGCTGTTGCTTTTGTCATAGCTATTTTTCCTTACAGTTACAAATCAATTCTTTACGCCAGCTTTAACAATGCCTGCGCGGTTTCAGCAGATGAACCTGGATTCTGACCAGTGATCAAATGACCATCAACCTGGACAAACGATGCCCAATCTTCACCTTTGTGATAGACAGCGCCACGTTTTTTCAAGGCATCTTCCAATAAAAACGGTACTACCTGACTCAGTCCAACGGCATCTTCTTCACTATTCGAGAAAGCGGTCAGGTTTTTATTTTCAACCAGATAATTACCATCTGTGTCTTTGGCGTTAATCAGCACAGCCGGGGCATGACAAACTGTGGCAACCGGTTTGCCGGCGGCATACAAGGTTTCAATAAGGCGCAGCGAATCAGCATTGTCGGTGAGATCCCACAGCGGGCCATGACCGCCAGGATAAAACACCGCATCGAAATCTTCTGGACGGACATTTTCCAGTTTGACGGTATTAGCAAGCTGCTGTTTGGCATTAGCATCTTTTTCAAAACGACGGGTGTCATCGGTTTGAAAGTCTGGCTGATCACTTTTTGGATCGAGGGGTGGTTGTCCACCTTTTGGTGAGGCAAGTATCACTTCCGCTCCGGCATCTTTGAGAACGAAGTAGGGCGCGGCGAATTCTTCTAGCCAAAAGCCGGTTTTTTCACCAGTATCACCGAGTTTATCGTGCGAGGTCAGTACCATTAACACTTTCATTTTTGCCTCCATCATTAACTTAGATTTTAGGAGGTGGGGTTTACCGACTTTAATTGCAAGTCAAACGATCTGCCAGTGAACCGATTCACCAGCGCGTAGTGGCACCAATTCGCTATCAGCAAAAGCCAGTGTTTCAGGTACTTGCCAGGATTGTTTATGCAAGGTGATTTGCGATTTATTGCGCGGTAAACCATAAAAATCCGCGCCATAAAAGCTGGCAAAGGCTTCCAGTTTGTCCAGGGCATCCATGGCTTCAAAAACTTCGGCGTACAGTTCGATCGCGGCATGGGCGCTGTAAATTCCGGCGCAGCCACAACTGTTTTCTTTACTAGGGCGTGGGTGCGGTGCACTATCAGTGCCTAAGAAAAACTTTGGATTGCCGCTGGTTGCTGCTTGAAGCAGTGCCTGTTGATGACTATTACGTTTTAATACCGGCAAACAGAAATAATGCGGACGAATACCACCGACCAATAAATCATTACGATTAAATAATAGATGGTGCGGCGTGATGGTCGCGGCCATGTTTGGCCCGGCAGCTTCGACAAACTGTGTAGCATCACTGGTGGTGATATGTTCAAACACCACTTTTAAGTCAGGAAAGTCTTTAATTAGCGGCATCAATTTATCAGCAATAAAGCGCTTTTCCCGATCAAAAATATCAATATCATGGTCAGTGACTTCACCATGTATCAGCAACGGTAAACCCAACTTTTGCATAATTTCTAAGGTGGCGCGGCAATGATTGATATCG
>JAVVFF010000205.1:0-1831 GCA_032250995.1 Methylophaga sp.
GCGAAAAACCGCCCAGTAAATAGCGGGCACCACGAATAAAATCACCCATGACTCACCTTATCAAAAATATGCAGACCGTCTTTTGCCAGTAAGGCGGTGCCATACGCCGCTTGCGTATTAAAAACTGACAAAAACGGCACAGCCAGTTTTTGTTGGCGGATTTGCGTCCAAACCGGATTAGCCGCACCGCCACCGACACTACGCACAGATTTTAATGCGGTGCCGCAGCAGTGTTGCAGTTTGGCATAACCTTGTTGCTCAATATTGGCGATACCATTCATCAAGCCATGTAAATACAGACTATCACTGGCTGGCCGGGGCGTTAATTGCGGTGACATTTGGGGATCAGCAACCGGAAATCGTTCGCCGATGTCAGGCAGTGGATAATAATCGGGCGGTGTTTGGTTTAAATCAATTTGCGCAGTGAATGCGGCAATTTGCGGGTCGGTAAAAAACTGTCTGATAACGGCGCCGCCACTATTTGATGCCCCACCGACCAGCCAGTGATTGCCCAGTTTATGGCTGTAAATGCCAAATTCCGGCGCAAAAACCGCTTTATCGCTGATAAGTTTCAGTACCAGCGTTGAGCCTAATGAGGTGACGCCATCACCTCTCTGGTGAGCGCCGGTGGCGATAAATGCTGCCAGACTATCGGTCGTACCTGCGATAATTTTTGGTGCTACGGTCTGATCTAGCTTTAACTTCTGGATTAACGTCAATGACATTTCACCTAAAATTGTGCCCGGGGCAACCACGGTCGGTAAATGCTTTTTGGGTACTAATGCCGTCAGCCAATCCGGCCATTGCATCGATTGGGGATCAAAACCAGATTTCAGTGCGTTATTGTAGTCAGTAATGCCGACTTTGCCACTTAGCTGGCTGGTAATCCAATCGGCCTGATGCGTTAAATAATAATTTGCTGGTAGCGTATTCTGTTGCTGTAAATACAACAGTTTTGCCAAACCACTACCGACGCCATGAGCGCCGGATTCGACCGGGGCAATAGCTTTTATCTGCTGACTTTGTAAGTTGGCGCGGGTGTCGTTATACAACAGCATCTCGGTCAGTGGCTGGCCATCAGTATCACAAAGCATAACTGAGCCTGAAGTGGCATCAATGGCTATTGCGGCAATTTCAACGTCGTTTAATTCAGCAATACATTGGCCAAGCAATTTGGCAACGATTTGCCATTGCTGTAGTGGCTTGGGATAGGGCTGTTCTGGCGGAAAAGGCGATTGTATTTCAGCAACAATTTGTTTATCGGCGTTGATGGCACAAATCCGGCACCCGCTGGTGCCAAGATCGATACCCAGCCAAACCTTAGCAGGCATTTATTAAGGCAGAACAACCGGTGTCGGTGGCAGCCAGCCGTCTTTACGGTATTCGGCAACCACATTGGTGTAAACACCGCCGCGGACATTAAAAATACCGGTAACCCGCATAAAACGCGGATTGGTTGCTGCGACCAAATCGGTGAGGATTTGATTGGTCAGTTTTTCATGAAACCCGCCTTCTTCGCGGTACGACCAGAAGTACATTTTCAGCGATTTCAGCTCGACGCATTTTAAATCTGGGACATAGTCGATCTTAATTGTGGCAAAATCCGGCTGACCGGTTTTGGGACACAGACAAGTAAACTCCGGCGTCTCAATGTGAATGGTATAATCCCGCTCCGGTGCGGCATTATCGAAGGTCTCAAGTTGTTTGCTTGGTTGCGTGGACATCGGTAGTCTCTGGAAGTTAAACGAAACCGTTATTATCCCTGAGTTGGCAGATTTAATTAAGTGTTAGAAATCATCATTTTGATAATTGTTGTGTTGTTGGCCATCGC
>JAVVFF010000079.1:0-10472 GCA_032250995.1 Methylophaga sp.
GGCGCAGGTAGAATACATTGAGGCCAGTGTTGAACGGGATAATGCCAGTGATGCTGATTTTAATGGCTGGTATCTGCAATCAAGCTATTTTTTGACTGACGATTCACGGCTCTATAAAAACGGTTCGTTTGGCATGATCAAACCCAAAAACCATTTGGGCGCTGGTGGTTTTGGCGCCTAGGAACTGGCGGCGCGGCTCAGCAATGTTGATCTCAATGATGGTCTGGTGGACGGCGGTGAAGCTCACAGTATGGCGTTCGGTGTTAATTGGTATCCGGTTAATGGGCTAAGATTTTCCGCCAATTATATTGATGTGCTTGATGTCGAGGGTGGGCCGCAGAATGGCCTTGAACCGAAAATTTTCCAGCTGCGTAGTCAATGGGCGTTTTAAGCCGCTAATTTAATGAGGAGTGTATTATGAAAAAAATAATGATGTTATGGGCGGGTTTACTGGCGCTATCGTTGAGCATGACAGGGCTGCAGGCGCAGGAAATATTAAAAATGTCCACCACTACCAGTACCGATAACTCTGGCCTGCTGAAATATCTGCATGAGCATTATCAGGCAGAAACCGGCGTACAAGTGGCGGTGATTGCCGTTGGTACTGGTAAAGCCTTAAAGCTGGGCGCTAATGGCGATGTCGATATAGCCCTGGTGCATGCACCGGCTGCTGAATTGGAATATGTTGAGCAAGGCTATTTCGTGGATCGTAAAGCGGTGATGTTTAACGACTTTGTGATTGTTGGCCCGCAAAGCGATCCGGCAGATATTAAAGAGGCCAAAACAGCTGCCGAAGCACTGGCAAAGATTGCCGACAGCGAGGCTGATTTTGTCTCGCGCGGTGATGATTCCGGTACCCACAAAAAAGAATTGGCATTGTGGCAAACTGCTGGCATCGAACCAGAAGGCAGCTGGTATATTGCCGCTGGACAGGGTATGGGGGCAGTATTAAAACTGGCCGATGAAAAGCTGGGTTATGCGCTGACTGATCGCGGCACACAAATCGCTTTTGCCGAAAAAATGGACTTAGTGGTGCTTAATGAGGGCGATGCCGCGCTGGGTAATCCCTATCACATCATGGCGGTAAATCCAGAAAAACATCCCCATGCGCGCTACGATTTAGCCAGACAATATACCGATTTCATCACCAGTAAAACCGGCCAGCAACTGATTGCTGATTTCAAAGTGAATGGCCAGCAATTGTTTTACCCCAACGCGGAATAAATGGGTGCTAACCTTGTTCCAGCAAGCGGCGTAAATCAATCATCGCTGCATTGGCCCGCGATACATAAGACGCCATCACCAGCGAGTGATTAGCCAACAGGCCAAAACCACTGCCATTTAAGATAATCGGACTCCAGACGGTTTTTTGCGAGGCTTCCAGCTCGCGGATAATTTGCCGCAAACTGATCAGCGCGTTTTTCTTTTGCAGAATATCGGCAAAGTCGGTTTCAGCCGCTTTCAATAAATGGATAAGTGCCCAGACGCTGCCGCGTGATTCGTAAAAGATATCATCCAGTTTTAACCAGGGCGTTTTAGTAAATCGCTCTAATTCAGTGACAGTGGATTGATGTGCGCTGGGATCGCCGGCTAAATCAGTATTAATGCGTACCTGGCCGACACTGGCAGATAAACGTTGTGACAAACTGCCAAGCCGTTTTTCAGCAATGCCCAACCAAGCAGCGAGATTATCGGCACGGGCATAGAACTGGGCATTACTGTCACTATCAGCGAGCCGGTTTAAGTAGCTTTGCAGTGCCTCAATGCCTTCGCGATACTCACTTTCGGTAGGCGGAAACAACCAGGATTCAGAATCAAAATTAAATTGTGGTTCGGCGATGATTAAATCTTTATCTTCAACGGATTGTGACTGAGAGCGACTCATATCATTGCGCAGCGCCCGGGCATAATCGCGAATTTGTACCAGCACGCCGAACTCCCAATTTGGCATATTGTCCATCCATACCGATGGCGGTGTGACATCGTTACTCAGGTAGCCACCCGGTTTATCCAGCAAGGTTTCAGCCAACCGGATGACAGTTGCTGTGCTGGTGTAACCGGTGACGATATCATGTTGATAAACTGCGGCTTGCTTGCGGGCTTGTTGGTCCGGTGAAAACGCGGCAGGCGTGTAGCTCCACCATAGCATCAGCAAAATCATGATGCTTAACAGCACGCCCACTGTCACGGCGATAAATAAGCTGAACCGGGTGCGGGTCGTCCGGTCTGCTATGCGATCTTTAAGATTAGTAAAACGCTGGTGCATGGGTTGGCTCATAAGACTGGCTCTTGGAAAGGTAACATAGCTTCTAGCTTATGCGCAGCGTGTCACGAAGACAAATGCAGATTGGAAAGCATGGCTGATAAAGAATCTGACTTGACGCCGATTAGGTTGGGTCTTAATAATGGGCGGTTTACAAAACCCTTTAAAAAAGCGGGGGACGCTTTAGGTATGACTTTAGCAATCGAGATTAATGATCTGGCCAAGCATTTTGGCGAGATCAAAGCCGTTGACGGCATAACTTTCTCAGTGAAAAAAGGCGAAGTGTTGGGTTTTCTGGGACCCAATGGTGCCGGTAAATCGACCACTATGAAGATGATTACCGGTTTTTTGACGCCAACGCAAGGTGCCATCAGCGTCTGCGGCCATGATGTTTTACAGAATCCAATCGCCGCTAAAGCCAGTATCGGTTATCTCCCTGAAGGCGCACCGGCTTATGCGGATATGACGCCGGATAGCTTCCTGAAATTTATTGCGGATATCCGGGGTTTTTCCGGTAAGGCAAAAAAAGACGCGGTGATTTCCGCCGCCGAAAGAGCCCGGGTTATGGAGGTGATGTTTCAGCCGATTGAAACATTATCTAAAGGATATAAACGTCGCGTCGGTCTGGCGCAGGCCATTTTGCATAACCCGCCAGTGTTGATTATGGACGAGCCGACGGATGGTTTGGATCCCAATCAAAAATACGAAGTACGGACGTTAATTAATGAGATGGCGCAAGACAAAGCCATTATTATCTCTACACATATTCTTGAAGAAGTCCATGCGCTGTGCACTCGCAATGTATTGATTTCACGTGGCAAGGTGGAATTTGATGGTACGCCGCATGAGCTGGAAGCGATGTCGCGATATCACAATGCGGTGGTCTTAACGGTTAACGCGATTGATAACACGGCATTGGCTAAATTTGTTGGTGATTTGGATTTTGTTGCGCAAACTGAAGTGCTGGCAAATGGCCATGGGATTCGGGTCTTCCCCAAAGATGGTCAACACATCACCGTGAATTTATCGGAAAAAGTCCGTGAGCAAGGTTGGCAGATCGCTTCGCTGTATGCCGAGAATGGTCGTCTCGATGAAGTTTTTCGTGCTATCACTACTAAAAACACTGCGGGAGCCCAATGATGAATATGCGTAATATCTGGTTCATCATGAAACGTGAGTTTAATGGCTATTTTGCCACGCCGGTGGCTTACGTTTTCATCATTATCTTTTTATTGCTGGCCGGTTTTTCGACCTTTTATGTGGGTAATTTCTTTGCCCGTGGCGAAGCCGATCTTTATCCGTTTTTCTCAATGCATCCCTGGTTGTATGTCTTGTTGATACCGGCGATTTCTATGCGCTTGTGGGCTGAAGAGCGGAAAAGTGGTTCGATTGAACTGTTGATGACTTTGCCGATTTCAGTGTTTGAAGCGGTGATTGGTAAGTTTCTGGCCGCCTGGGCATTTACCGGGCTGGCATTGATTCTGAATTTCCCGCTGTGGATCACGGTTAATTATCTGGGTAATCCAGATAACGGCGTTATTTTTACCGGCTTTTTGGGCAGCCTGTTAATGGCCGGTGGTTTTCTGGCAATTGGTTCATGTATTTCGGCGACCACCAAAAACCAGGTAATCGCTTTTGTGATTAGTCTGGTGGTCAGCTTGATTTTCGTGCTGGCCGGTTTTGGGATTGTGCTGGATTTCTTTAGCAGCTGGGCACCGGCAACGCTGGTTAATGCTATCAGCTCTTTCAGTTTCTTAACGCATTTTGACGCTATTTCTAAAGGCGTTATTGATATGCGCGACATGCTGTATTTCGCGGCGCTGATCACCATTTGGCTGTTTGCCAATGCGTTGGTCGTTTATGCCCGTAAGGCCGACTAGGAGTAGCAAGCTAGATGAATAAACAACTGCTATCAACAACAGGGCTGATCCTTGCCATTATCCTGTTTGTGTCATTCATTATCGTAGTCAACGGTAATTTACGCTCAGCCCGGGTGGATTTGACCCAGGATAATCTGTACACGCTATCAGAAGGCACTCTGAATATTCTGTCGGAATTACAGGAGCCGCTTACCCTGCGTTTGTATTATTCAGAACAAGTGGCGCAGGCATTGCCTTCATTGAAAAGTTATGCGCAGCGGGTGCAGGAATTGTTGCAGGAATATGAGCGTGCTTCCGGCGGCATGATTAAACTGAAAATTATTGATCCCAAGCCGTATTCCGATCATGAACATCGCGCAGAGCAGTATGGTTTGCAGTCAATTCCCATTGAAGGTGAAGAAGACCCCCTGTACTTAGGTTTGGCCGGTACCAATCAGTTGGATGGGGTGGAGCTGATTAAATTTTTCCAGCCGGAAAAAGAAGACACGCTTGAATATGATCTGACCCGTCTGGTTTATCAGTTGTCAGATGTTGAACGTAAAAATCTAGGTGTGCTCAGTTCACTGGCGATTGACGGTGAACAATATGATCCGCTGAAAGGTGAAGTGCAAAGCGACGAGGGTAATAAACCTTGGCCGATCATGGAACAACTGCGCATGATGTTTAATGTGGCAACTTTGCCGGCTGACATCCGTCGTATTCCGTCATCGATTGATGTGCTGATGGTGGTGCATCCGAAAGATCTTAAACCGGCAACGTTATATGCCATTGAGCAGTATGTGCTGGGTGGCGGTAAACTGATTAATTTTGTGGATCCGTTTGCTGAAGTCGATGTGCCGGAAAAAGATCCGGATAACCCGATGGCGGCACTGACCGCTGTACGCAGCTCCAATATGCCTGAATTATTTACCGCCTGGGGTTTTGAACGAGACAGCAAAGATGTGGTCGCCGATCGGAGCGCGGCGCGTAAAGTCGATTTTGGTAATGGTGAACCGATTGATTACGTTTTGTGGTTAGGTCTCGATGAGCGTGCGCTCAATAATGATCAGCGCATTACCGAGCGTCTGAAACGTATCAATATGGCGACGGCCGGTCATTTTATCCAACTTGATGATGCCACCACAACCTTTACGCCGTTGATTAGCTCTAGCGAGGAATCAATGCTGGTGGATAAGCGTGTGGTGCAATTCCGTAATGACCCGGTGGCGCTGTTAACCAAATATCAAGCGGGTACTATTAGTTATCCTTTGGCAGTACGAGTAACCGGTGATGTTAAGTCGATATTTCCTGATGGTGCGCCTGATAATAATGGCGTGATTCAGAAAATGCCGGATCATTTGGCTGCTTCCGAGCAGCCGATTGATGTTATCGCTGTGGCCGATGTCGATATGCTTGATGACCGTTTTTGGGTGCAGTCCCAAGATTTTTACGGGGAACAGTTGTCCTTTAATACGTCAAACAATCTGGATTTTATTTTTAATTCAGTTGAAGAATTAACCGGCACCGAAGGCCTAATCAGTGTGCGTTCACGTTCTGGCTTTTCTCGGCCGTTCACGCTGGTTGATGAAATTGAGCGTGAAGCCGAGCGTCGCTATCGTGCCAAAGAACGGGAACTGGAGCGACGTCTACAGGAAACCGAGCAAAAAATTGCCCGGATGCAAGTCGAGCGTTCTGGCAGCGGTGAAGTGATTCTGACAGCAGAACAACAAAAAGAAATCAACGAAGCGAGATTGCTGGCGGATCGTACTGAGCTGGAACTACGTGAAGTTAAAGGTAATTTGCGCCGTGATATTGATGCGCTGGAAACCACAGTTAAATTCGTCAACATCGGTTTAGTGCCGATTCTGGTGGCGATTCTGGCGGTGATAACCGGTTGGCTAAGGGTTCGCAAGCGCAGTAAGTGCCGGTTCAAGGTCTGAGCGCCGAGCGCTGTGTTTATGTCTTTTCAAGATACAGGTTTCAACCGATGCTAAAAAAATTAAACAGTCTGACCATTCTCGCCATCCTGACAGGGGTAATGGTGCTTTTGATGTTGGTAACCATTTACCAAGCTGATGATAATACCGATGATTTCACCTTGTTATACCCTGAATTGTTCAGCCAACTCAGCGCCGTTAATAAATTGGTTTTTGACGGTGAGGAAGGCAGCTATACCTTACTTAGGGAAGCAGGTGAAGAGGACTGGGTTGTTAAAGATTATTACGGCTACCCGGCAGATTTTGATTTGGTTAAACGTATGTTGATTGATATTGCCAATGCCAAGATCCTGGAAGCCAAAACCGATGATCCAGCGTTACATGCGGTGCTAGGCCTGGATACAGCCGGTGAAGCTCTGGAAATAAAAATGTTTAATGATGACGAAGAGATTGCCGGTGTCGTGTTGGGTAAAACCCGTGATGTCACTATTCAGACCGGCCCTCGGCAGACTTACGTGCGCCGTAGTGGTGAAGATCAAGCCTGGTTAGCGGAAGGCTATTTGCAAATCAGTCCGCTGATGCTCAACTGGATTGATGGCGAAATTATTAATATCGCCCGTGAACGCATTGCCCGCGTTGATATTATTCAGCCAAACGGTGATACCGCAACCATTATTAACCTGGGTCAGAAAGACAAGTTTGGTACGCCGGAAGACCGTCAAGAAACGGTATTTAAATATCAGCAACTGGGTTATGACATTGCCGGTTCGTTGTACCAATTGCGCCTTGAAGATGTCACGCCGATGGACGAATTCAGCCGCGGTGATTCAGAAGTGGTCACGGCCGAATTTTTGACCTATGACGGTCTTAAAATCATTTCTGAAACGTCATTTATTGATGGCTTCTATTATGCGACTTTCCGTGCCGAATATGATGATTCGGCAACCGATAATGTGCCACCAGACATTGCCGAACTGGATGTATTAAAAAGTCGGGAAGCTGTTGAACAGGAAATTGCTGAACTCAATAAGCAGTTTTCCCAGTGGGCTTACCGGGTGGGTGGTTTTGTGGGTACCAATCTGATGCGTGCCAAAGCGGATATGGTCACTGAGCGTCAATCGCAGATCCCGATGCCGGCTGATAATAGTGGCCGAGGGCCATTGTTGCCGCAATAACCAATGAGGTATAGCAGGCTTTTTTAAGCAGCCATTCAGGTATGACTCTTGCAGTGAATTGCACATATACATCGCAAAGCGTTGAGCAGTGGAGTTATGCCTTATGTCCCGTTTATTCAGAGTAATAACCATATTAACCAGTGTCATGTTTTTGACACTGCCGGTGCAAGCGGCTTCCTTGCATGCGTTACATGAAGTCGAGCATGCAGCGTATTTACACGCCATCAGTGAGGCTCAGGCACGGTTTGCCAATCCTCAGGTGAGTATCAGCTCTCTGGATAAACGTTTACGCCTGCAAGCCTGTCAGAGCCCGCTGGATACCTTTGCGAATCATGAGCAGTTGCGCGCCGGCCAGCTAACCGTTGGCGTACGTTGTCATGCGCCAGTCAACTGGACGGTGTATGTTTCGGCGCAGATTAAAGTCATGCAAGATGTCGCGGTGACCAGACGGGCCTTGTCTGCGGATCATATTTTGTCGGCCAATGACATAAAATTGGCACCACGCGATATTGCCAGTCTGCGTAAAGGCTATCTGACCGATGTCACTGGCCTGATCGGTCAACAGTTAAAATCACCACTGCCGATGGGCAGTATAATTGAAACCAGTCAGTTTGAATCACAAACGCTGGTGCATCGCGGTGATTTAATTACCCTGGTAGCGGCTGTCGGTAATATGGAAGTGCGGGTGCGCGGCGAGGCGTTGGCCAATGCGGGTCTCGGTCAGCGGGTTAAGGTTAAAAACACCAGCTCGGAGAGAATTGTTGAAGGCATTGTTGATGCAGCAGGTGTGGTGCGGGTTAAGACAATGTAAGTGGAATTTATTTAAGTTTACCAAGGCTTTGCCGATAAAATTGTATAAGCCTGATTGGAGACAGCAATGTCAGAAATTAACAATATCAAAACCAATGCGCCGGGCGGGGTGAATAACCCGCGCAGCAATTCGGTAGATGACAAAAGTAGTACAGCTAAAACCAGCACTGATGCTGCGTCAGCCGCTGATAAATTTAGCCTGACGGATGATGCCAATCAGTTGCAAGCACTGCAGCAAATGATTGCCGATATGCCGGAAATTGATAAACAACGCATTGCCGATCTGCGTGCAGCCATCGAAAATGGTGAATATCAGGTCGATTCGCAAAAACTGGCACAGAATATGATTGATTTTGAGGGTCAATTCTAAGCAGGACACTGTCATGTCGATGACCCCGGCACAACAACTTCGCTCTACCCTACAATCGGAACTACAACTGGCCCAGCAATTGGTCAGTATTCTTGAATTAGAACGCAGCGCTCTAACCCAGGCCAACAGTACTGAACTGGATCAATGCATGCGTGCCAAACATCCCCTTATCAAGCAACTTGAGCAACTGGGTCGGCAACGTGATTTGATTCTAAAAACGGCCGGATTCCCGATTGGTAAACAGGGTATTCAGGCATTTATTGCCAATCAAACTGATGCCGAAACCATGGCGCTGAATAAACTGCTTGATGCCTTGAAGCTGCAAGCCGCGCGTTGTCGTGAACATAATCAAATCAATGGTGGTATCGTCAACGTTAACCGCCAGTATTTACAACGGGCACTGAGTATTTTGCGTGGTCGTGACCCGGAAGCCAGTGCTTATGGCCCCGGTGGTGAATATACCAGCGCCGTGGTCCGACAGCCATTGATTGGTCGGGTCTGAATTAGCGGTATTTGGCCCAGTCGGCTAATACATCCACCCAAGCGGGATGTGTGTTCAGGCAAGGCACCAGCGTCAAAGATTCGCCGCCGGCTTCGGTAAATACTTCTTCGCCGCGAATGGCAATCTCTTCAAGCGTTTCCAGACAATCAGTGACAAATGCCGGGCACATGACCAACACTTTTTTAACGCCTTTAGCCGCCAGTTCAATCAATACATCTTCAGTATTTGGCCCCAGCCACACCTGCCGGCCTAATCGAGATTGAAAGGCTACTGAATATTTATCTGCGGACAAGCCCACCCGTTCGGTAAATGCTTTAGTGGTCATCATCACCTGATGGCGATAACACGTAGCATGTGCCGGATGTGGCTGCAGGCAACAATCTGTAAGTTGCAAACAATGTTCACCAGATGGGTCGCGTTTAGTGATATGTGTTTCCGGCAGTCCATGATAACTCAATAGCAGATGGTCAAAATCGGTTTGTAAATATTCACGGGTTTGTTGGTAGAGCGCTTCAATATATTGCTGATCCTGATAAAACGGTGGCAGCACTTTCAAGGCAAACGTCAGTTTGTGTTTGGCGATAACCCGCTCAGCTTCGACTATTGATGTCGTCACGGTGCTATCTGCAAAATGTGGATACATCGGCATATACAGGACTTCGGTGATGGTGGGTTCTTCAGCAATTTTCAGCAGCGCTGATTCAATGCTTGGATTCCCGTAGCGCATGGCCAAGTGCACTGGCATATCAACTTTGGCCTGCAACGCCTGTTGCAGTTGCTCAGATAAAACAATTAATGGTGAGCCTTGTGGTAACCAGACGCTGCGATAGGCTCGCGCTGAGTCTTTAGGTCGAAACGGCAATACAAACAGACCAACAATCATCCGCCGGAACAACCACGGCAGCTGGATCACATAACGATCCATTAAAAACTGATTCAGATAACGGCGAACAGAGGCCGTATCCGGTTTATCCGGTGAACCTAAATTGGCCAGTAAAATTGCACGTTTTGTCATATTTGTCCTGCTGTTATTTTTGGGTCAGTGTCGCTTCAAGCGCCGGTCGCAGCGCAGTATATTGAAAGTCAAAACCAGCAGTGCGGGCTTTTTCTGGAATCGCCCGCTGACCGCCTAAGAGTAATGTGGCCATTTCGCCTAATGCTGTTTTTAATACGCAGGCCGGCACCCGAAAAAAGGCCGGCCGACTAAGCACTGAAGCCAGAGTCTTGGTAAATTCATTATTGGTCACTGGACTGGGCGCGGTACCGTTAAATACGCCGCTAACATTGTCATGTTCTGCCAGAAACAACAATAAATCCCGGATATCATCAAGGTGAATCCAGGGCATATATTGCTGACCATCAGCAATCGGCCCACCCAGGCCAAGTTTAAAGGGCAGCAGCATTTTAGTTAAAAATCCGCCATCAGCGGCAATGACCAGACCGGTACGGACAATCGCCACACGAATACCCAATGTCTCAGCAGCCAAAGCGGCTTGCTCCCAATCTTCACAAAGACGGTGGGCAAAATCATCATGACAATCACTGTGTTCGGTGAC
>JAVVFF010000080.1:0-10315 GCA_032250995.1 Methylophaga sp.
ACCCGCTTGCCGGGTGGTGTGGGAGGGGCGGAGCCTTATGGTTCCCCCCTATCCCAATACAAGCTGTCCGCTGGTTTAATCAGTGCTTTGAGTTTTATGCCAGAGAGCCGTAATGCCACAAAATACCCGAATGCGCTGCCACCAATTAACATCGCCAGCCATTGCGCGCGCAACCACACCGAGGCTTGCTGCCATGCCGAAATATCCGGCGTTAAGTAAAGCAGTATGGTCAGTAACACACCATTTGCGATAATAAGCTGCACAAAAAAGCGCAGCCAGCCATGGTGCGGCTGATAAACATTTATCTTGCGTAAGCCGCGATACAGTAAAAAAGCATTCAGCATCGCCGACAAGGCGGTTGCTAGGGCCAGCCCGGCATGCGCCAGATAAATCATTAAGATGATATTCAGGCCCATATTAACGACCATGGCGATGATGCCGATTTTTACCGGGGTTTTGGTGTCTTGGCGGGCAAAATAACCGGGGGCCAGCACTTTGATAAAAATAAATGGCAATAAACCCAGACTGTAGGCCATCAGACTCAGCGATGCCTGATGGGCGTCATGATGGGTAAATTCGCCATATTGAAATAAGCTAAGCAGTAACGGCTCGGCTAATATCAACAGACCCAGCATCGCTGGTGTCCCGATTAAAAACACCCAGCGCAGACCCCAATCGAGTGTGTGGGAAAAAGCTTCACCGGCAGCACTGGCATGTTTTTTCGATAAATTGGGCAGGATCACTGTGGCCAGCGCGATACCCAATACACCCAGCGGAAACTCAACCAGTCGGTCTGAGTAATACAACCAGGAAATACTGCCGGTAATTAAAAACGATGCCAACAAGGTATCCAGCAACAAGTTAATTTGTGCGACGGATACCCCGAACATGGCCGGTATCATCAGCGTCAGAATTTTTTGTACGCCACTGTCGCGCCAGGCCCAGCGTGGTTTTGGCAAACTGCCGATTTGTTGTAAAAACGGTATTTGAAACAATAATTGCACCAAGCCGCCGATAAATACGCCCAAAGCCAGCGCTTTGATGGGTTCATCAAGTAATGGCGCCAGCCAGATAGCTGCGCCTATCAACGACAGATTTAAAAACACCGGGGTAAATGCCGGGATGGCAAATTTACCAAAACTATTAAGTATGGCGCCGCTTAATGCAGTAAGCGAGACAAACAGCAGATACGGAAAAGTAATCGCCAGTAATTGACCGGCAAGATCCAACTTTGCCGGCTCATCCAAAAAGCCCGGCGCAAAAATCATAATGATGACCGGCGCCGCTAGGACGCCAATCAGGGTGATAAAAAACAATACGCCAAATAACGTCCCGGCAGTGGCGGCAATCAGGCTCTGTAAGTCTTTGTCGCCGCGTTCCCGGTATTCGGCGAGTACCGGTATAAAAGCCTGCGAAAACGCGCCCTCGGCAAATAAGCGACGTAAAAAATTGGGGATTTTAAAGGCAACAAAAAAGACATCAGCACCTACGCCTGCGCCAAAAAATCGAGCAATAACAATGTCACGGACAAAACCCATGATCCGTGATAAAAATGTCATCAAACTGACCAGCAGCGTAGACTGAAACAGTTTTTCTTTCATGGGCATCCGCAAAAATGATTGCCCAGCCAACAAGATGAGGCTGATGCAAGACTTAATCAAAAATATGCATTCTAAGCGTTTTCTACTGATATATCTTGTGGTGGTAGCGTTTTTATTATTGATTTATAGGGGGCAGCAAAGCACGTTAAACAATGCACAAGCCCTGAAACTGAACACTGAGGGCGCATATCAGCTAAAAAAACCGGTCAGTTTGCCAAATTTTTTGTTGCGCGATGCCAGGCAACGCCTATATACCAATGCTGATCTGCAAGGCCGCTGGCATTTTGTTTATATTTATGATGGTGCTTGTCAACCGCAGTGCCAGGCTATATGGCAAGTGCTGAGTAATTTAGCTGATCGATATGCCGGCCAGCAGTTGGCATTTTGGGTGATTGATGCCAGTGAGCAACAGCAATTGCTGAACTCATCGCCATCACTGCCTGCCAATATTCAAATTATTTATGACCCTAGTGGCGAACGGTCTTTATGGCAGTTTTTTGTTGACCAGCATGGAGCGGATGCATTACTGGCTTCGCTGTTTGTTATCGATCCCAATGGTCAGTGGCAGGCGGGTTATCAGGCGCCGTTTACCTCGGCTGCGTTACAGCAACTGTATTTGCAATTGCGAGGCGATTTTGCTAAAGCTTCTTAAACCGGAGCTTGTGTCAATGCCTGAGTAAAACTCGCTGTCAATTGCTCCAGCGCACTGGTGCGTCTGAAGCTGGGCCGCCAAACCAAGCCAATATCCCGCCGGGCTTGCTGCTCACCCTGTAGTGGCCGTAATTCAATTTCGGCATGGCGCACCATATCGGAATTAATCGCCATTTGCGGTATCAGGGTGATGCCAAGGCCGCTGGCGACCATTTCAATAAGCGTATATAAACTGGTGGCTTGGACACTTTTGCGCTGGGCAGAAACCGGCAACTGACAAGCGCTCAGTGCATGTTCGCGCATACAGTGGCCCTCAGCCAGTAGCATTAATTCACCAACGGGTAATTGTTCGGGGCGCAGCGAATCATATTTTGCCAATGGATGGGATTTTGGTAACGCGACCCAGAAAGATTCTTCAGCAAAAGTACGGCTGATCAAATTCCGGGTATTAAACGGAAATGCCAATACCGCAACATCCAGAGTACCGGCCTCAACCTGATCTAACAGCCGTTCTGATTGATCTTCGATGAGCAACACTTCGAGTTGCGGCAGGTTTTTGCGTACTGCTGGCAGTACCCGCGGTAATAAAAATGGACTAATGGTGGGAATTACGCCAATTCGAATCCGGCCAGCTAAGGGATTGTTGGTGGAATGCGCTAAATCTACCAGATCGTCGGTTAAAGACAGGATCTGCCGGGCTCGGCGGGCAATTTCTTCGCCCATCGGCGTGGTTAATACTTTGCGATTAGTGCGCTCTAATAGCACGGTTTCCAGTAGGTCTTCCAGATCTTGAATGCCGGCACTGAGTGTTGATTGGGTGACAAAGCATTTGTCAGCTGCTTTACCGAAATGCTTTTCTTGAATGACAGCGGTGAGGTATTGCAACTGGCGAAGTGTTGGCATGCGCATAAATCGAAAAATCCAATTATTAAATGGTTAATCATTTATTAGACATACGTTAGCACAAAACTTAAACTAGCTACATAGCTTAGTTAAATCAGGAGTATTTATGCGCCAATGGCAATGTGTTGTTTGTGGTTTTGTTTATGATGAGGCACGTGGTCTACCAGAAGATGGTATTCCGCCGGGCACCACGTGGGATGATATTCCAGAAGATTGGGAATGCCCTGAATGTGGTGTGGGTAAAGGTGATTTTGAGATGATTGAAATCTAATAGTTAAATGCCTCCTCAACACGCATGATTTTCTCTTTTGGCCATGCGTGTTTTGATCTTATTTAATATAAATTTTGTCGTCGACCCTTCCGTCTTTTAAAAAGCATACGAGTGCTTAGCCAACTTCAAATTCTTCAGTTTCGAAATTTAAATAAAGTGCTGCTGTCACCGGCAACACGGGTCAATTTAATATTGGGTGAAAACGGTGCCGGCAAAACCAGTTTATTGGAAGCGATTCACTTATTGGGATTGGGTCGATCTTTTCGAACCCGCCATTTAAAAAATATTGTTGAATACGACAAATCCCAGTGCCAGGTAATCGGTAAGATTGCTGGCAGGATTCCGGTCGGGTTTCAATTTGATTTGCAGCAAGGAGTACAAATTCGGCTTAATAATGCGCCGCTGAAAAAGTTATCTGAACTCGCCAGTCATCTGCCCCTGCAATTTATTCCCGCTAATTGTCATGAGTTTTTTGATTTAGGCCCACGGTTTCGTCGCAAGCTGGTCGACTGGGGCTTGTTTCACGTGGAACAAGAATTTTTATACCACTGGCAATCCTACAAAAAATGTTTACAGCAACGTAATGCCAGCATTCGTCAGCATAAAACGGATCCCGAAATTCAGTTATGGGATCCGTATTTAGTCCGTCATGGCGAACAACTAAATATTTTACGTCAGTCGTATTTGCAACAATTGCTGGACGTATTCAAACCGATTTTTTGCCGAATCTGCCCGGAACTTGCTAATACAACGTTCACATTACGTTACTTGTCTGGCTGGCCAAAAGATCATGCATTTGCTGATGTATTGAATCAAACACTTGAACGGGATCGTGTGTTGGCATATACCCGCTCCGGTGCACATGCGGCTGATTGGTCGTTAAGAATGGATGGTGTTGATCCAGCGGAAATGTTATCCCGTGGTCAGCAAAAGCTATTTTATTTGGCTTTAAGTTTGGCGCAGATTGAATTACTGATGCAGCGTCGGCAAACTGAAACGCTGTTATTGATTGATGATTTAAGCTCAGAGCTTGATGAACAACATCAGCAAAAAGTACTAACGTTGCTCGCAGAAATGCCAGTACAGAGCTTTATTTCCAGTACCAATATGGCTTTATCGGGTTACTTATTTGAGCAGGAACAGCATCAGCATGCGGTGTTTCACGTGAAACAAGGCAGGCCGGGAAGTATCACTGCGCCTGTCGCCGAAAGCGGATACATAGTAGAATGACACGCTAAGCCACGCGTTGTACAGGAAGCTAAGATTTATGACCACTGACAATAACAATAGTTACGATTCCAGCAATATCAAAGTACTGAAAGGCCTGGATGCGGTCAGAAAACGTCCCGGTATGTATATTGGTGACACCGATGATGGCACCGGCCTGCATCATATGGTGTTCGAGGTCCTCGATAACGCAATCGATGAATCGCTCGCCGGTCACTGTACCGAAATCAATGTCCGTATTCATGCTGACGATTCGGTATCCGTTGAAGATAATGGTCGTGGTATTCCGGTCGATATTCATGAAGAAGAAGGGATATCAGCTGCAGAAGTGATTATGACGGTGCTGCATGCTGGCGGTAAGTTTGATGATAATTCTTATAAAGTATCTGGTGGCTTACACGGCGTCGGTGTGTCAGTGGTCAATGCGTTATCAAAAAAACTGATAATGGAAATTCATCGCAACAGCGTCATCTACCGGCAAAGTTATACCCATGGTGTGCCAGATAGCCCGTTGAAAGGTTTTGAAGCAACCGATCATACCGGCACCAAGATCCAGTTTTGGCCAAGCGAAGATACCTTCACCAATAATCTTTTATACGATTACAAAATTTTGGCCAAACGGATTCGTGAACTGGCATTCTTAAACTCTGGTGTGCGTATTGTCCTGACCGATGAGCGTGATGAACGCAGTGAAGTGTTTCATTACGAGGGCGGCATTAGCGCCTTTGTGCAGCATTTAAATAAGAACAAAAACGGTATTCACGAAAGCATTATTGATATCACCGGTACCCGTGATGATGTGATGGTCGAATTATCGATGCAGTGGAATGATTCCTACCAAGAAAATATTTACTGCTTTACCAATAATATTCCACAGCGTGATGGCGGTACCCATTTAGCCGGTTTCCGTGCCGCGTTAACACGCACCCTGAATCAATATATTGATAAAGAAGGACTTGCCAAAAAGTCCAAAGTTGAAACCAGTGGTGATGATGCCCGTGAAGGTTTAACAGCGGTGTTGTCGGTTAAAGTGCCGGATCCCAAGTTTTCATCACAGACCAAAGACAAGCTGGTGTCTTCAGAAGTCCGATCCATCGTCGAGTCTTTGGTCAATGAGCATTTCAGTGATTTTCTGCTGGAACATCCTAATGATGCCAAGCTGATTGCCAACAAAATGATCGACGCGGCCCGTGCCCGTGATGCTGCTCGTAAAGCCCGTGAACTGACGCGTCGTAAAGGTGTGCTGGATATTGCCGGCTTACCCGGTAAGTTAGCGGATTGTCAGGAGCGTGACCCTGCCCTGTCGGAATTGTTTTTAGTGGAGGGAGACTCTGCCGGCGGAAGCGCCAAACAAGGCCGGGATCGGCGCACCCAAGCAATTTTGCCGTTGAAAGGGAAAATCCTCAACGTCGAGCGCGCCCGTTTTGACAAAATGATCAGTTCAGCTGAAGTCGGCACCCTGATCACCGCTTTAGGCTGTGGTATCGGCCGTGATGAATATGATCCGGAAAAACTGCGTTATCACCACATTATTATCATGACCGATGCCGACGTTGACGGTTCGCATATCCGCACCCTGCTGCTGACATTTTTCTATCGACAAATGCCAGAGCTGATTGAGCGTGGCCATGTATATATTGCCCAGCCACCGCTATACAAAATTAAAAAAGGTAAGCAAGAGCGCTATGTTAAAGATGACGCAGAAATGGAGCGTTATCTGACGGAAGTGGCGCTCAATAATGCTGTCTTGTATCCCGGTACTGATGCAACGCCTATCGAAAGCAGTGCGCTCGGTTTATTAGTTGAGGAATACCAGACAATTACTGCCATTGTTCGTCGCTTGTCTAATCACTATTACCCGGCGTTTCTGGAACAATTGCTATATCAGGCCGCGATACCAGAATTTGATGATGATAAAGGCATGCGTGAGTGGTTGGCGGAAATCAATGGCCGGATCAATCATGGCATACCAACCGGCACTGGTTATCAGCTTAGCGTTGCCAAACACGATAAAGAGCCATTGCCATATATTAATGTCAGCTTCAGCCGCCATGGTATTAGTACCGATTATCATATTCCAGGCGAGTTTTTTGCCAGCACCGAATACCAAAAAATCCTGTCTTTTGCCAATAAAATCAATGGCTTGATTGGTGTTGGTGCGCGTATTGTTCGCGGTGAACGCGAAGAGCCTATCCGTGATTTTGCGCAGGTCGTTCGCTGGTTATTGGCCGAAGCCCGTCGTGGTCAGCATGTACAACGTTACAAAGGCCTGGGCGAAATGAATCCGGAGCAATTGTGGGAAACCACCATGGATAAATCCAAACGCCGTTTGTTACAAGTACGTATCACCGACGCCATTGCTGCTGATGAAACCTTTAATACCCTGATGGGCGATAATGTCGAACCGCGCCGTGAGTTTATTGAAACCCATGCGTTGCAAGCCTCTAATCTGGATATTTAGTTCATAATTCAGCGTTATAAAAAAGGCCCGAAAGGGCCTTTTTTGTGGGATTTTATATCAATGTAACTTGATTTTCGGATGCACGCTGCGCCGGAATAAATGTGATAACGACAGCATCACTACCCGAAACGGACCGAACAAAGCGGTTTGATGCATTTTATACAGTGACAAATACATCACTCGCGCCATCAGGCCTTCAATCATCATGCTACCGCGGCTGAGGTTACCCATCAGGTTGCCTACGGTGCCATAGCGACCCAGCGATACCAGCGAGCCGTAATCATGATAATGATATTCAGGGGCGGGTTTGCCTGACATGCGGTTAACGATCGATTTATAAACCAAGGAGGCCATTTGATGCGCCGCTTGTGCCCGTGGCGGCACGTTTTGCTCCTGCCCTACCCATTTACAGGCGGCACAATCACCAATCGCGTAAATATCATCATCCAGACTGGTTTGCAGTGTTTGTCGAACCACTAATTGATTCATCCAGTTGGTTTCCAAGCCATCAATATCTTTCAAAAATTCTGGTGCTTTAATGCCTGCCGCCCAAACTTTAATGGCCGACGGGATTTCCTTGCCGCTTTGAGTTTTGATGGCATCTTCAGTGACCTCAACCACTCGCTCACCGACAAATAATTCAACACCAATTTCGCGTAACTCCTTGGCAGCGGCATTCGAAATATTCTCCGGCAAACCGGGTAAAATGCGATCAGCCGCTTCAATTAACGATAAATTAACATCCTGCGGATTGACTTCGTCGAGACCATAAGCCGTCAATAGATGTGAGACTTCGTGCAATTGGGCGCACAATTCAACGCCGGTAGCGCCAGCGCCGACAATAGCGATATTTAACTGGCCTTCATCAAGCGGCCGGCCCTGAGTGTGGGCTTGCAGATAGGCTTGCAGTAATTGTTTTTGAAAAGCTTCAGCCTGTTTAGTGGTATCCAGAAACAAACAATGGTCGCGCACGCCTTTGATACCAAAATCATGACTGATACTGCCGACGGAAATAATCAAGTAATCATAGTCAAAGCTACGCCGTGGAATGATTTCCACCCCGTCGTCATTGTAAGTCGGTGCCAGCGAAATCTGTTTTTTCTCACGATTTAGACCATCCATCCGGCCTAAGCGAAAGCGAAAGCCGCTACACATGGCCTGACTTAAATATTCAATTTCGTCTTCATGCGAATCTAAAGTGCCGGCGGCAACTTCATGCAACAACGGTTTCCAGATATGGGTATGGGTGTTGTCAACCAGTGTGATCTGCGCTTTATTTTTTTTGCCGAGTTTTTTGCCGAGCTTGGTGACCAGTTCTAGGCCGCCGGCGCCGCCGCCAACCACAACAATTTTTGGGACTGCATTTGACATAGCTTTGAGACTCCAATCAATCTGTTGCAATGATTTATTAGCCTTTATTCTAACGTATTCGCTTTTATGAACCTACGTTATTTTTTACTCAAGGTGCTGAGTCTGGCAAAATTCATCGTTTAACAGTAATGAGATACCCGCATGCAAGCACGCCCCGATCGACCCCGTCTGGCCTGGGCGGTGACCGGTTCCGGACACTATCTTGACGAATGTCTGGAAATTATTCGTGAACTGGATGAGGTGGATTTGTTTTATAGCCGCGCTGGTGAAGAGGTTCTGCGAATGTACGGGCATGATCCCAAGGCCTTGAATGCCAATAGCCGCTATTACCATGATCGTGCTGCCAGTGCGCCTCCGGTCGGGCTGTTTTATCGTGGCGATTACCATACGCTGGTGGTCGCACCGGCAACATCCAATACAGTTGCTAAAATGGTGGTGGGTATTTCTGACTCATTGGTGACCAACGTTTTCGCACAGGCAGGCAAATGCCGGGTACCTAGTATTGTCCTGGCCTGTGACGCAGAAAGCGAAGTCGATACCCCTGCCCCGGATCGCATTGTCAGGCTGTGGCCCAGGAAGATAGATTTGGCGCATACCGAAACTTTAAAGCAATTTGAGGCAATCACTGTGGTTGAGTCATCCGAAGCGCTAAAACAGGCCCTAGAAGCCCGTCTGGACGAAGTTAATACAGCCCGTGGCTGAGAAAATTCTGTTTCTTACCGGTAAGCTGGCAGAGCCCAGCGTAAATAAAGTCTTGCAACAAATGCAGCCTTTGCCATTTGATTACCGGATACATCAGCTCGGGGTATCGGTGGCAGCGCTGATGACCGACAAAATGATTGGCCGGCGTTTACAGCCTGAGGATTATCAGGATTGTGACCGTATTATTGTGCCGGGGCGTTGCCGCGGTGATTTGCAACAACTGAGTGCCCAGCTGGGCAAACCGGTTGAGCGTGGTCCGGAAGAAATTAAAGATCTGCCGTTATTTTTTGGCCGGGCCAAAAAAGCAGTGGATATGAGTCAATACGCAGTACAAATCTTTGCCGAGGTCGTCGATGCGCCACAACGGAGTATTGATAGCATTGTTGAACGTGCCCGTTATTATGCCGATAACGGCGCCAATGTGATTGATATTGGCTGCCTGCCTGAAGAGCCATTTCCGCAAATGGAAGAAGCGATTCAGGCATTACACGACAATGGTTTTAAGGTGAGTGTAGACTCACTTTCAATTGATGATCTGCGCCGTGCTGCGAATGCCGGTGCCGATTTTTTGCTGAGCCTGAGTGAAGACACCATCGACTTAGCCAAAGAAACTGATGCGATACCCATTTTAGTGCCGTCGCCCAACCATACTGGTTCGATAGCGTCTTTAGAGCGGGCCATTGAGGCCATGGAAAAGCTCGGTAAACCCTGGATAGCTGATCCCATTTTGGATCCAATTCATTTTGGTTTTGCGGAATCGATCACTCGTTATCATGCCTTGCGTCAGCGATATCCAGAGGCACCGATTATGATGGGCGTTGGTAATTTAACGGAGCTGACCGATGCCGACACCAGCGGTATTAACGCCATTTTGTTTGGCATTATTTCCGAGCTGAATATCACTCATGTGCTGGCAACAGAAGTCAGTCCCCATGCCCGTAATGCCATCCGCGAAGCCGATATTGCCCGGCGTATGATGTATGCTGCGCAGCAGGATAATAGCCTGCCCCGTGATATTACCGGTGACTTGTTAATTCATCATGATCGCCGGCCATTTCCGGACAGTGATGCTGAAATCCGCGATTTGTCAGCAACGGTTAAAGATCCCAATTACCGGATCAAAACCAG
>JAVVFF010000207.1:0-1790 GCA_032250995.1 Methylophaga sp.
GAAGGCCCTTTTGTTGCATTTGCTGAGCACAAAAATCAGCACAATCGGCATCAAAACCCATTAACAGTCGCGGACTTTTAGCAATAATGGTCACGTCAACACCGAGCCGCTGAAATATACCAGCAAACTCACTGGCGATATAACCACCGCCAATAATGGTTAAGCGTTTCGGCAATTCGGCTAATTGAAATATGGCATCGGAATTGACGGCATAATCAATACCATCAATGGGCGGCATCAGCGCTTTAGCACCGGTAGCGATAACGATAGATTGGGCTGTTATGATCTTGCCATTGATATCAACTTTATGGGCGGCGACAATTCGGGCGGTGCCGCGCAATAAACTTATGCCGGCATTACCCAGCAGATCCTGATAGGCCTGATTAATACGCTTAATTTCTTGCTGAACATTATCGCGCAGTTGTTGCCAGTGAAATTCAGGCGCAGGTAGTTGCCAGCCATAGGCCTTGGCATCTTGAAAAGTATCGGCAAATTCGGCAGCAAACACCAGCAGCTTTTTGGGTATACAACCAACATTTACACAGGTGCCGCCTAAAGCATTTTGTTCGCATATCGCCACTTTGGCACCGTATTCTGCGGCACACCGGGCCGTTCGCACGCCGCCGGAGCCGGCGCCAATTATCAATAAGTCATAGTCATATTGCATGATTTAACCGACCAGTTTGAATGCTGTTGACCTGCTTGACCAGGCGCCGTTTATCGCAGCGATAGGTTGAAAGCCGGGGTTCACCAGAGGGTTGGTGATTTTTTTAATAAATGGTCTCAACGGCTTTTTGGTATAGCTGCTGAAGTTCATAATCCCCTTTATCATGCGTTGCCGCGATACCGTAGCGATAGTGCAAACGCTGTGTTTCGCTAACCTCACTGTTGTAATCGGCAACAGCGATGGCAAGCCGCTGCATAACTTGCCGGTTATCACCGTTATTCTGATGGACAATTAAGGCAACATACTCATCGCTGCCGATGCGGCTCAGCAGATCTGATTCCCTGAAATTGTTTTGTAATAGCAGCGCAAATTGTTTTAGTGCTTCATCGCCGGCCTGATGGCCTTCGTTATCATTAATGGTTTTAAAATTATCCAGATCCAAATAAATTAGCGCGGCGGTCAGCCCCTGCATTTGACACAGATCCAGTAGATGCTGAGCACGATATTCAAAACCGCGACGATTCAAAAGGCCGGTCAGGTGATCTTCAATCAGTATTAAATTGGCAGTGATTTCTTCTTCAACCATCAATCCCAATTCACGCAGTAATTGGTAGTCATTTTCCGTGAACAAACGTGGTTTATTGTCAACGACACACAAACTGCCAAGTTTTTCGCCGCTGGCTGCTTTAATTGGATAACCGGCATAAAAGCGGATATAAGGCTGGCCGGTGACAAACGGATTGTCCTGAAATAGGGGATCTTTGCTCGCGTCAAGTGTAACGAGTGTTTGATCCCCCTTTATGGTTTGATTACAAAAAGCAACTTCGCGTGGTGTTTCGGAAATATCAATGCCTACTTTGGATTTAAACCACTGCCGGTCTTCATCTATCAACGTAACCAGACTGATGGGGACATTAAATAAGCGTTTTGCCAGCCGGGTAATGCGGTCAAAACGCTGTTCTGCCGGGGTATCCAGAATATTCAGCGAATGCAGTTTTTGCACACGCTGAGATTCCAGTAAGTTACTGCGCTTCGTCAGCCAGTCAGTGATTTGATGTTCGTATAATGGCTTGCCAATGAAGTATCCCTGCGCTTTGTCACAACCAAGCTGTTGTAAAAATTG
>JAVVFF010000208.1:0-1767 GCA_032250995.1 Methylophaga sp.
CAAAAACAGCAATGGATTTGGTGCAAGCCGCCAAAGCAGGCATTCGTGAAGTCAGTGTGTCACAAGCAGAACAAATGCTAAACGAAGACGGTATTGCCCTCGATGTTCGCGAGCCAGCGGAATTTAATGCTGGCCATATTGACGCGGCCAGGCACATCCCGCGTGGCACGCTGGAATTTGCGATTGCCAATCATCCTGATTTTCAGGATAAAACCCGCCCAATTGTCGTTTATTGCAGAACCGGGGGACGGGCAGCGCTGGCAACGTCGACATTACAACAATTAGGCTTTACTAACGCAGTATCGATTATTGGCGGTTATGATGCCTGGCAAGCTGGTAAAAATTCCTGATTTGGAGATATAAAAATGCAGATTATTCGTAATACTTTAATGGGCATCGCCGTTTTATTAATACCGCTGACCGGTTTTGCTCAGCCCACACAGATCATGGTGCGCGCCAAGGCTGTGGATGCTAAATTTATTGGCAGCAGCGTTGGCGGGGTCAGGGCCATTGTTGAAGATGCCGAAACCGGCGAAATTCTGGACGAAGGTTGGATAAACGGTGATACCGGCGACACTAAAGTATTGATAGAAAATCCGATTAAACGTGGCCAGCGGCAAACCGATGATAAAACAGCCGGTTATCTGGCAACAGTGGATATTGATGCACCCCGGTTACTGCGATTTAAATTAATGGGCCCGTATGCTGACCGTCAAAGCATGCAAGAAAGCACCATGACCAGTTGGGTGATACCGGGTAAAGATATTCTGGGTGATGGCATTGTCATTAATATGAGTGGCTTTATTGTTGATGGCTGGACGCGTGTTATTCAGGGTGGTCAGGTCGATATTATGACCAAAGCCTCATTGCTGTGCGGTTGCCCGATTACCAAAGATGGTCACTGGCAGGGTGATAATTATGAAGCCACAACCATTATCATGAAAGATGGTAAAAAGATTGAAGAAGTCACTATGGCCCTCAAAGGTCCGGATGGCATGTTTAATGGTCAAACCCGGATCACCGAACCGGGTCACTACAAAGCCATTATTTACCTTTACGATAAAAACACCGGCAATGTCGGCGTCGATCGCACGATATTTGAAATCCCCGAGGATGACTAGTCTGTAACAAATTGATGTGCAGCGCGTCATAAAGCTATGAGTAAAGATCAATTAACGACCACGCAATTCGGTCCGGTTCAGGGGGCCGGCTTAGGATTGCGACGCAGTTTTATGGATGATCTGGCGGCGGTTGATAATGCGCCGGTGGATTTCCTGGAAGTGGCACCGGAAAATTGGTTGGAAATGGGTGGCCGTCTCGGTAAAAAGTTACGGCATTTTACCGAGCGTTATCCGATGCTTTGCCACGGTTTGTCGTTATCAATTGGTGGCCCGGCGCCGCTCGATGAAGTCTTTGTCAAACGCCTGAAAAATTTTCTCGATGAACATCAGGTGCGCCTGTATAGCGAACATCTCAGCTATTGTGGTGATGACGGCCATTTATACGATCTGATGCCAATTCCGTTCACCGAACAAGCTGTGCATTATGTCGCCGAGCGTATTCAACGGGTACAGGATATTTTGCAGCGGCGGCTGATTATCGAAAACGTCTCTTATTATGCCGCCCCCGGCCAGCAAATGGACGAGCTGGAATTTGTCAATGGCATTTTGCAGCAAGCCGATTGTGATCTGCTGCTCGACGTTAATAATGTTTACGTCAACAGCATCAATCATGGCTACGATGCCAAAGCCTATATCGACGCTATCG
>JAVVFF010000209.1:0-1760 GCA_032250995.1 Methylophaga sp.
CGGCACAGCGTCTGGATGCGTCCGGGCATTAAAAAACGCTGGCAGCAGCAAATGAACGATCATTTCGACAAGTTAGATGCCTGCTTTCGCCGTTACCAGTTTAAGCCGTTGTATGTAGAAGGTGATTTATCACCGCAGCAACTGACTGAATATTTCTTTGCTATGAAAAAATCTTAGGGATGCCGACCATGCGTGTGTGGATTTTGTGTTGGGTTTTGGCGCTGAGTGCCAATGTTTATGCCGAAGATGCGGCGGAATTGATCAAGGGCGAAACGGCAACGATTTCGCTGGATCGCAGTTGGGGTTTACTGATTGGTGATGAAATTACCGCGGAGATAACGCTGCCGGCTGATCTTGACATTGATACTGCCAGTTTGCCGCAGCGAAATAAACGTCATGGCGCCTGGTTGTATTTGCGTGATAACGAGCTCAGCGGTAATCGTTTACTGATGCATTATCAGGTGACCAATGTACCCGCTGAAACCCGTGAGGTGGCGACGCCAGTGTTTGAACTGCGTACCACTGAGGGTGGCTTTATCAATATTCCGGAAGCGCCGCTGCAAATCGGTTCGTTTCTGGCAGCCGAAAATGCCGATGCCGATGGCCGGTTTGTGCCACGTGGCGACCAGGTTTTACTGCCGGCCGGGAATGTTGGTCTACAGCAACAATTATGGATATCGTTGCTGATCCTGATTATCAGTGTGTTGATTTGGTTGGCCTGGCATTTTGGTTTCCGGCCAAGACATCGTTTGCCATTTGCCCATGCGGTATTTGAGCTTAATAAAATGCGCTGGCTAGGCCGTAAGAATGTTGATATGGCCAGCCGCAAGCTGCATCATGCTTTTAATCGCAGTGCCGGTACCGTATTGGTGGCTAGCAAGCTCGATAAATTATGGCAACAATCTCCGTGGTTATTGCCGATGCAGCCTGAGATTGACAGTTTTTATCAGCAATCAGCAACACATTTTTTCAGTGCCCAGGGAGGGGGCGCTAGAGACTTTAGCCAATTGTTAGATCTGGCCCGTGCCTGCCGCGTCCGGGAGAAAATGGCATGATGTTATTCGGGCTGCTGTGGGAGCAGCCATGGTGGCTTTTATTGCTACCGCTGGCATTGCTGCCATGGTTTAACCATAACCTTGATAAAACCGTCGCCTGGGTTGAACTGGTGCCCGTTGATCCTCTGTCACGTGTGATTAGTAACTTATTGAAGTTACTGGCCTCGGCGGTCATTGTTGGTCTATTGCTGGCATTAGCGGCACCGGAATTACCGGAGCAAAAAGTCGAACGTCTGGGAGAAGGCGCGGAGATTGTTTTATTACTGGATCGCAGTCGTAGTATGGATGATCCGTTTGCGGTGAAAACGCAGGCCGCAGCTGTCAGTGTTGGTGGTGATAATTCCAAACGCAGTGTTGCCAGAGATTATTTAACTGAATTTGTGAAAAAGCGCCCTGATGATCGGTTTGGTTTTGTATTTTTCAGTACCAAGGCAATTAATCTGTTGCCACTGACTTACAGTAAAGATTCGATTCTGGCGACCATTAATGCCAATGCACTGGGTAAAGGTCTGTCCGAGACTAATATGGCGCGAGCGTTGCTCAGCTCGGCACAGATGTTTGATGGCGAGACTTATCGTGGTTCGCGGATCGTGTTGCTGGTATCAGATGGTGGTCAGTTGCTTAGCGATGAAGCTAAGGAAGAAATCAGCAAACGCTATAAAGAATTGAACCTGAGCATTTACTGGGTGTATCTGAAATCCCGCG
>JAVVFF010000210.1:0-1760 GCA_032250995.1 Methylophaga sp.
TCGGCTGTTGTTTTAACAGCGTGCTGACCAGGGTCAGCAGGTTTACATCCAGCTGTTGGGTGGCAATAATCAGCATGACCGGTTTATCGAGCACTTCTGCTGCGGCAACTTGCGCCAGCGTCGCGGCTTGATGACTGACCGCAAAAGGTGACTTATGCAAGGCATTATCAATCAGTCCGGCAATACGAGAATCTTCGCTAATCAGAATACTGCGCCGGGATAAAGTAGATTCAATTTGAGTAGACATAACGGGACTTAATAGGCTCATAGTGATTGATGCATTACTGCCAGCTCATCAAAAAGCCAGCGGCCAGTCCCAGCGGCGAAATAATCACCATCAAAGCCAGTTTGATAAGTTCGCGAACCACATATAAACCATGATGCAGCCTCCTTCGTTGGCAACATCATTAATTTTGCATAAGCTATGCCATAAATATTTAATATTATTTTCAATAGCTTATAAATTTATTGAGCGTATTTTCTAATCAAAATCGGTGCAACTGGCCCTTGGCCGCTCAAAATTGGTGCAGCCAGACAACAACAAGCCGGGCTTGCTGCAATTAAAATCGTTTAGAATTTAACCATGCCGTATAACCAGAATTTTTCGGTATCAACCAGCGATGCAAATTCTTTATCAGCGTTATAGTCGGCGTATTTAATGCCCAGTGTGTAATGCTTTGCGAAGTTTTTTTCCAGCATGATATCCAGCTCATCACCGGCATCGAGACTGGCAAAGTCGGTCTCAAAATCATGATAAACCACCACCAGCCTGGCACCCAAAACATTGCCGGCAAGCGTCAGATAATTATCCTGAATGCCCTGCGCCGGTGTGTTTAAAAATTGATCTGCCCAGCCCTGATAAGCATGGTTGGTGCCCAGCGGCGTTTTGAAGCTGAAAGTACCATCGCCTTCCAGCATTTCATGGCTGAATTTCAGCAGCCAGCCTTTATATATACCGCCGATTTCGGCCAGATAATAATCCTGGCGCTTCATGACACCGCTTTGGTAATCATCCTGACTGGCATATTCAGCGGTATAAATAAGGCTAAATGTATCAGTTAGTGGCTGCGCACCGGTTAAGCGTAAACCCAGCGTTTTAGATGAAGTGGGCTCGGCATCCTGATAATCCAGAAAGTAACCATAACTCTCCAACTTGCCAATTGGCAGACCGCTATATTGCAGATTGACCAGATGGCCATTGAGATCAATATTGCCATTTTTGATAATGCCGTTATTGGCATCTTCACCAAAAATGGTGTTGATCTTGTTGATATAGGCATAGCTCAACTGCGTGTCAGCGAGGCCAGTATGCTGAATAGAAAAGGCATCGAAGGTCTGGTGATTTTGCCGCCATAAAACATTACCGATAAACCGGTGAAATGGTGCATCCCGATAGGTGATTTGCTGCCGGCCAAACTTCAGCATCGAGCCAAAGCCCTGATAACTTAAATAAGCCTGATTTACTTCCGTGCCTTCTGGATCAGCAACTACCGAATACGCTGTTTCGCCATTGGTGGTGCTGTTGTAATTTTCACCGCCCAGCGCTGTAACATCCTCAAGTTCCAAAAAGCCGCCAAAGCCATGAAACCGGCCGGTTTCATAACCGAGCGTGGTCCGTAAGGTAAAAGCATCAGCATCATCAAGTGCATTATCCTGCTCGACTGATTCATAGCGTGCCCGTGCCGAGAAACTGACTTTGCCGGATTTTATGGCTTCAATAAAGCTGTCATCTGCCACCGCTTGCGGCAAGGTAAGCCAAC
>JAVVFF010000211.1:0-1739 GCA_032250995.1 Methylophaga sp.
CTGACGTAGAACGTAATGCTATGGTGATTGCTTAAGCAGATCTCAGGTTAATTAAGCTTTCTGATTAATCTTATTCACAATCGTCGTCGTTGAGCAGTTTTCGGTCAGCCCCATTACTTTGACTTTACCTCCGTAACTTTCAACAATTTCCCAACCAACCACACCTTTTTTATCGTAGTCGCCGCCTTTAACAAGGATATCAGGCTGGATTTCACGTAGTAAATTCTCAGGCGTATCGCCTTCGAAGCAAGTCACCCAATCGACATCAGCCAATCCTGCCAGCACGATTTGTCGGCGATCGGCCGTATTAATTGGTCGGCCGGGGCCTTTGAGTTTGCTCACTGATTCATCAGTATTAATCGCCACTACCAGACGGTCGCCGAGGCTGCGGGCTTCATGTAAATAGCTAACATGGCCGGCATGCAAAATATCAAAACAACCATTGGTGAAAACGATTTTTTCGCCACGTTGTTTGGCTTGGTCGACAGCGATTTTGAGTTGTTCAGCAGTTACTGCGCCGGCAAATGAATGATCGCTTGAATGTGTGCCCTGATGGCGTTCAAATTCAGCTTGTAACTCCGGACTGCTGACCGTAGCCGTGCCGAGCTTGCTAACCACAATACTGGCCGCGACATTGGCCAATGTCACCGCTTGCTCCAGACTTTCACCAGCCGCTAATGCGGCAGCCAAAGTGGCAATAACGGTATCACCGGCACCGGTGACATCAGCGACTTCTTTGGCAATCGCCGGTAAGTGCAATTCAGTCTGATCGGCGCGAATCAATGACATACCGTGTTCGCTACGAGTAATCAGTAAAGCGCCAAGATCCAAATCAGCAATTAACTGCTGCGCCTTTTTTAATAAATCCGCTTCCGATGTGATTTCGCCGACAACGGCTTCAAACTCGGTCATATTCGGCGTTAACACATCGGCGCCTCGATATTTGCCAAAATCCTGCCCTTTCGGGTCCACCAGCACTTGCAAGCCGGCAGTTTTGGCGGCCTGAATCAAAGGCTGCGGATCGCTGAGCGTGCCTTTGTTGTAATCCGACAGCACCAATATTTTGCTTTGTCCGAATAATGGCTGGCATCTGGCCGACAACTTTTCCGCATCAGCAGGTGAAAATGGCGTTTCAAAATCCATACGCAGCAATTGCTGATGGGCGCTGATAATACGTGATTTGATAATGGTGGGTTTATCACTGGTTTGGAAATGACAGGTAATTCCCACCGAATTTAAACGCTGCGTCAAAACATCAGCTGCTTCATCGATACCGGTAATACCCGATATTTGGCATGTTGCACCGAGCGAGGCGATATTCATCGCGACATTGGCCGCACCACCGGGAATATCTTCCAGCCGCTCGATATTCACCACCGGCACTGGCGCCTCCGGAGAAATACGCTTGGTTTTGCCGAAATAAAACCGATCCAGCATCAGATCGCCAACGACCAGTACCGGAGCCTGGGAAAAATCGGGAAAAGGTTGTTTCATTCGTTTTTTTGCCTATGTTTTGCTGGTCGGTCTTAGATTACTAAATTCAGCTTGAACTGGATTCCCATCTGCACGGGAAGACGTTCGTGTGCTTTCTGGCTTTTTTACTTTACATCGTCATTCTGGAAATCGCTTTTTGATTATCCGGAATCCAGTCCAGATTCTGATAATTTAACTCAGAAGCTGGGTTCCCGCCTGCGCGCTGAGGGCTCCCCAAAAAAGTGACAAGCATGGCGATTTATGAT
>JAVVFF010000081.1:0-9887 GCA_032250995.1 Methylophaga sp.
GGCGTTTGCTTATTTGGATCATAATGCCGGCACGGCGCTGGCACCCGGTGTATTAGACACCATGTTGCCGTATTTACGGCAGCAACAGGGTAATCCGTCCAGCAGTCATCGGTTTGGCCGGTTTGGTCATGCAGCTTTAGACACTGCTCGCGGCCAGGTCGCTAAGCTGGTGAATGTTGATCTTGAACAGGTCTGGTTTAACAGCGGCGGCACCGAGTCTAATAATCAGGCCCTGATGGGTGTTGCCGAGCAATTTAAGGACGGCCGAATATTAGTCAGCAGTATTGAGCACCCCGCAGTTTTAGAACCGGCGATGCGCTTAAAGCAGCATGGTTTTGAGGTCATCGAAATTCCGGCCAATGCCGCGGGCCAGATAACCCCTGATGCGTTAGCAAATTTACTGACTGATGACACGCGATTGGTATCGGTGATGTGGGCCAATAATGAAACGGGCGTGATACAGGATATTGCCGGATTAACGGCTTTAACTCGCGCAAAGAATATTCCGTTTCATTGTGATGCCGTGCAGGCTGCGGGCAAATTAGCCGTTGATTTTCAGGCGGCCGGTGTACAAATGATGAGTTTGTCGGCTCATAAATTTGGCGGCCCGAAAGGCATCGGCGCTTTGTTTGTAGATAAAACCCTGGACTGGCCGGCATTTGTGCTCGGCGGCGGACAGGAAAATGAAAAACGCAGCGGCACTGAAAATGTCGCGGCGATTGCCGGGTTTGGGGCAGCAGCAGAATACGCGCAACAGCATTTAGACGTTTATCAGCAACATTGCCGAACACTACGCGATGCGTTGGAAAACGAGTTGAAATTGATGCCCGGCGTCACCATTTTTGCAGAACACAGTGAGCGTTTGGCCAATACGGTGTTTTTTGCGCTGGCCGGATTTGATTCTGACACCTTATTAATGGCCTTGGATAGACAAGGTTTTTCGGTATCCAGTGGTTCGGCTTGTGGTACTGGCCGGCAAATTCCTAGCCATGTGCTGACAGCCATGGACATTGATGCGCCGACAGCGTTGGGTGCCGTAAGGATCAGCGTTGGTATGGACAATACGCTTGAACAAATTCAACAATTGGCAGTCGTATTAAATAACGAAGCCAGTCGCTTTAACCATTTGATGAACAGGTAAAAAATATGACAATTACCCTTACAAATTCAGCCGTAAATCGGGTACGAGACATGGTCAGCAAACGCGCTGGTGGTGTTGGCTTGCGAATTGGTGTGGTCAAAAGTGGTTGCTCAGGTTACAGCTATGCGCTGGATTACGCCGATACGGTTGCCGACAGCGATACGGTGATTGAGCAGGATGATGTCAAAGTGGTGGTTGATAAAGAAAATTTGCCATTGCTGGAAGGTATGGAGCTGGATTTTGTTAAAGAAGGCCTCAATCAGAGCTTTAAATTCCGCAATCCCAATGTCACCTCCGAATGTGGCTGTGGCGAGAGTTTTAGTGTGACCAAATAATTGTTTTAATCTGCCAATGCTGCTCGCTGAAGCGGGCAGTTTTGTCTGTATGTCCGTAAACTGAGCGCATGAGCCAATTAACTAATCTTGAATTTGATGCCGCCCATATCTGGCATCCCTACAGCAGCGTAACGCAGCCACCGTTATTACATGAAGTGGCCTCAGCAGAAAGCGTTTATCTGACTTTAAAAGATGGCCGGCGGCTGATTGATGGTATGTCATCGTGGTGGTCGGCGATTCATGGTTATAATCATCCGCGTTTGAATCAGGCCGCTAAAGATCAAATCGATAAAATGGCGCATGTCATGTTTGGTGGTCTGACCCATGATCCCGCAGTCAGTCTGGCGCGGCGGTTAATCGATATGACCGATGAATCGTTGCAATATGTATTTCTGGCTGATTCTGGTTCGATTTCGGTGGAAGTCGCCATCAAAATGGCACTGCAATACTGGTTTGCCCAAGGATATACCGATAAACATACCTTGCTGACCGTGCGCAGTGGTTATCACGGTGATACGTTTGGCGCGATGGCGGTGTGTGATCCGGTCAATGGTATGCACAGCCAGTTTGCCGGCGTTTTACCGAAACATTTATTTGCTGCAGCGCCGACTTGCCGCCATGATCAGGACTGGCAAGACAGCGATATAGCTGAAGTAAAACAGCTGATTGAAAGTCAGCATCAGCAAATTGCGGCAGTGATTATTGAACCGCTGGTGCAGGGCGCCGGCGGCATGCGGTTTTATTGCCCGCAGTATTTACGCGAATTACGCAAGCTGTGTGATGACTATGGTTTGTTATTGATTTTTGATGAAATCGCCACCGGCTTTGGTCGCACTGGGACATTGTTCGCCTATGAAGCCGCTGGCATCGTGCCGGATATCTTGTGTCTTGGTAAAGCATTGACCGGTGGTTATATGACACTGGCGGCGACCTTATGTAATCAGAAAATTGCTCAGGGTATTGCGGCAGACGGACAGGGCGTGTTGATGCACGGACCGACTTTTATGGGGAATCCACTGGCTTGTCGGGTCGCTTGTGAAAGTCTTGATTTATTGATGGCTTCAGACTGGCAGCAACAGGTTAGAGCGATTGAGTCACAGCTTAATCGTCAATTAACGCCGCTGGCCAGCCATTCGTTAGTTAAAGATGTGCGGGTTAAAGGCGCCATTGGTGTGGTTGAGTTAAACCTGACGCTCGATTCACATATGCACTGGCTGCCAAAATTTATTGTTGACCAAGGGGTTTGGATCCGGCCGTTTCGTCATATGATTTACATCATGCCGCCGTATATTATTGATGAGGCGCAGCTTCAGATCCTAACGCAGGCCATTGGCAATATTGTTGCTGCCATTGCTGAACAGGGAAAATCCTGAGGCGTATCAGGTAATTGTCTGATGGTGTAAAAAATTGATCGGCCTAATATGATCTAGCGTTGTCAGGAAATGGTCAGCGTTAATTCTTATAACGATTGGAGTATTACATTATGTGGACTAAACCAGAATATTCAGACATGCGTTTCGGTTTTGAAGTAACAATGTACATCTGCAACCGTTAATTCGGTTTTGATGTTATAAAAGCCTCTGGGGCGTAAGCTTCGGAGGCTTTTTTTATTGGCCTGGGTCATTAATCGTATTAAACGATTAGTTTAATAGGATTAAGTTGTTTGATCATTCATAACGCCGGCACTAAACTTTAAAGTGTCTTTTCTGACAATCAACAAGGAGTAACGCATGTCTACTTTAATCAATACTTCGATTAAACCTTTTAAAACCACTGCTTATCATAATGGCGAGTTTATTGATGTTTCTGATGCCGATCTGAAAGGTAAATGGTCTGTGGTATTTTTCTATCCAGCCGATTTTACCTTTGTTTGCCCAACAGAATTGGGTGACTTAGCCGATTACTACGATAAACTGCAAGAAATGGGTGTTGAAGTTTATTCGGTATCTACAGATACACACTTCACTCACAAAGCATGGCACGATGCCTCTGAAACCATTAAGAAAATCAAATTCCCAATGCTTGGCGATCCGACTGGCACAATCAGCCGCAACTTCGAAGTTATGATCGAAGAAGATGGTTTAGCGCTGCGTGGTACTTTCGTTATCGATCCAGAAGGTGCTATCAAAGTTTCTGAAGTTCACGACTTGGGTATTGGTCGTAGTGCCAAAGAACTGGTTCGTAAAATTCAGGCTGCACAATATGTTGCTTCACATGACGGTGAAGTTTGCCCAGCTTCATGGCAGCCAGGTGAAGATACTTTGTCTCCTTCACTGGACTTGGTTGGCAAAATCTAAAGACGACTTATTGAGTCGATTCGTCCGGGCTTTAAGCCCGGACTTTTTTTAGCAAATAGATTATTTAAACAGGCAGGTGCCTTATGTTGGATGCAAACATCGCAGCACAGTTAAAAACTTATCTGCAAAATTTACAGCGGCCCGTTCATATCGTCGCGTCAATTAATGACAGCAAAAAAGCCGCTGAAATGCGTGAGCTATTGGTAGAAATTGCTGATATGTCAGATAAAGTCACACTGGATGACAGCGATAACAATGCACGGCAGCCATCATTTCGTATCAAACAACCAGAAGGCCATGAGCAAATTCGTTTTGCTGGCATTCCGATGGGCCATGAGTTCACCTCATTAGTGCTGGCTTTGTTGCACGTCGGTGGTCATCCAATGAAAACCGAGCCTGAAATGATTGAACAAATTAGAAATCTCGATGGTGAATTCCATTTTGAGACTTATATTTCGCTGTCTTGTCAGAACTGTCCGGAAGTGGTGCAGGCGCTGAATCTGATGGCGGTCATTAATCCAAAAATCAGCCACACCATGATTGATGGTGCGCTGTTTCAGGATGAAGTTAATGAACGACAAATCATGGCCGTGCCTACCGTTTTCCTGAATGGTAAACAATTTGGTCAAGGTCGTATGAGCCTGCCAGAAATTATTGGCAAGCTGGATACTGGTTCCATTAAGCGTGAAGCCGAAAAAATCAGTCAAAAAGCGGCATTCGATGTATTGATCGTTGGTGGTGGTCCGGCTGGCGCTTCAGCGTCCATTTACGCGGCGCGTAAAGGTATCCGAACAGGTATTGTTGCCGAACGCTTTGGTGGTCAGGTGATGGACACCATGGCCATTGAAAACTTTATTTCAGTCAAAGAAACCGAAGGCCCGCAATTAGTGGCTGCGTTAGAAGAACACGTTAAAGAATACGAAGTTGATGTGATGAATTTGCAGCGTGCCAGTAAGCTGCGTAAAAAAGATCAAATGGTCGAAGTAGAATTAGAAAGTGGCGCTAAGTTATTGAGTAAATCAGTAATTTTAGCAACTGGTGCCCGCTGGCGGGAACTAGGTGTGCCCGGTGAAGCGGAATATCGCGGTCATGGTGTCGCTTATTGCCCGCATTGTGATGGCCCGTTATTTAAAGGCAAGCATGTTGCAGTCATTGGTGGTGGTAATTCGGGCGTAGAAGCGGCAATTGATTTGGCCGGTATTGTCGGTCATGTCACGCTGATTGAATATGCCGACCAGTTAAAAGCCGATGCGGTGTTGCAGAATAAACTGCACAGCCTGGATAACGTCACCATCATTATTGGCGCGCAAACAACTGATATTACCGGTGCTGATAACAAAGTTAATGGTCTGAACTATAAAGATCGGGCCACCGGTGAAAGCCATCATCTGGAAGTGGCTGGTGTCTTTGTGCAAATCGGTTTGTTACCTAATACCGATTTCCTGAAAGACACCATTGCGCTTAGCCAATACGGCGAAATTGAAATTGATGCCCATGGTGCGACCTCAATGCCGGGCGTGTTTGCAGCCGGTGATGTGACCACCATTCCATATAAGCAGATCATTATTGCCATGGGTGAAGGCTCAAGAGCGGCGTTAGGTGCTTTTGATTACCTGATCCGCACTGACTTTAACGAAAAGGATAAAGCGGCTTAAATAGCGAGGGCTTGTTTACCTTTTATCTCCGCTTCTGTTGTGAGCGGAAAAAGCGTCAATCAAGGCGCGAGGAGAGTCGTTTATTATTCTAAATAAACGACGAGCAACGCAGAGTGGCGATTTTTCAGTCACAACCCGAAGGGCTGGGACTATTTTTGCGCCCGACTGCGTTGTCAAACGCTTATGTAGAAAGACTACACAGCGTGTTTTCCGCCTTGCCGGACACAAAAATAGCCACCAGCAGTGGTGGATATGAAAGGTAAACAAGCCCTACTACTCCGCCTCGTCTATCAAATCACGCAGGTTTAACAACTTCATGCGAATGGCGAGGCGGGTTAGTTCAATATCATTGCTGACCTCAAGCTTACGTTTAATTATGTAATGTGAGTTTGATACCGTCTTGGGGCTGATGTTGAGAATATCGGCAATCTCCTGATTACTTTTCGCCTCCAGCAATAATCGTAAGATCTCAAATTCCCGCACCGTCAAATCATTCAGCCGCGTTTGTTCATGGCCGAGTTTTTCCAGCGCCAGTGCCTGGGCAATATCGGGGCTTAAACTCAGTTTATTATCCATCACCTCAAAAATTGCCCGGATTAATAACGCAGGATCACTGCTTTTGGTGATATAGCCAAGGGCACCGGCCCGCGTTGCCTGCAAGGCATAACTGGGATTCTGGTGCATCGAAAACACCAAAATCCGCGCCTGCGAATCATATTGGCGAATGCGTGAAATCGCTTCCAGGCCGCTCTGGCCGGGCATGGAAATATCCATCACCACGACATCTGGCTGACAGGCTTTGTATTGCATATAAGCGTCGTGACCATCACGGGCATCAGCGATCACTTCCAGATTCGCCTGCTTTTGTAACAATGCCCGATAGCCCTCACGAACGATGGCATGATCATCCACCAATAACACTTTGATAATGGCCATTAAGTTGTCTCCTGCGCCCGGTTAATGGGTAGTGTGATCAGCATTTTCAAACCGCCGCCGTGATTGGCGGTAATATGAGTTTGACCGCCCAATGCACCGACCCGCTCATGAATGCCTAGCAGTCCCATCCCCAGCGATTGCTGAATATCATCATTATTAGCAAGACCATTATCTTCAATCAGCAGTTGCAGTTCGTCGGCTGACGAATAGTGCAGTTGGATGGTTGCTTTAGTGGCATGGGCATGTTTGGCGATATTGGTTAAAGCCTCCTGAACGACCCGGTAAATATTGACCGGCAAGGGTTCAGGCAACGTGGCTAAATCGGCATTGATCGTAAGTTCAAAACGGGTTTGGTTGCCGCTGCGCTGATGCCAGCTTTTGATCAACTTTTGCAGGCTTTTTTGCAGACCAATTTCATCAACTTCAACGGGTCGCAAGCGGGTCAGCAGATTTCGCAGCGCCACCATCATATGCTCGGTAATATGATTAATACTCTCTAGCTCGGGCAGAATTTTCGGATATTCCTGACGTGCTGACTGGCTGATACTGGTGGTCATGGCATTAATGCCGGCCAGACATTGACCGAATTCATCATGTAATTCGCGGGCGATATAACGGTGTTCTTCCTCCTGCACATTCAACAACTTCAGGGCCAGCCGCTGATTATCGGCCAGTACCTGTTGCTGACTGTCAGCCAGGGCATTAATGGCTTGAGAAGTGCGCCGCCATTCAGCAATGTCAAAAGCCGGTAGTCGGGTATTGAGCTGGCCATCACGCATTTTTTCAAGGCCGCTGACAATGAGTTGCGCAGGCTTTAACATCCGGTTGATGGTCATATAAACCAATAAACACACCGCCAGAATACTGAATGACAAAACACCAATAACCGCCTGCAAATTATGCCAGGCGCGCGAGGTTTCCACTTGTCGGTTTAGTGACACCAAAATCGTGCCGTAGGTAATAGCATTAAACGAAAATCGACGATTGGCTTCATAATCCGGTTGAAACAGCTGCTCATATAAAGTACCAAACCAGTATGGCCAGGTGCGATCGGCTTCATTGACATCACTACATAAGCTGCGACGCCGACTTTCGGTGCGCGACAAAAACTGCACACAAGAACCCGGCAGACCGCTGATATCGCCCCACAAACCGGTACTGGGAAAAGGCGTGCGGTAATCGTAACGGGAAAAATTACGCAGCAACTCTTCAGTCATATGCTGATTGATACGTTTTGCGGTGGAATCGGCTTGCAAAATAGATTGCTGGTTGGTTTGATAGAGCACGTATGCAGCACTCATCAACACACTGAGCAAGGCAATCAGCAAAATTCGGGCAAACAGCTGTAGCTTTAAATTCATCAGCAATATTTTCAAGGATTTAAAAACGCAGTCTAGGCAGTAAAACGTCTGGCGCAAAGTACTAAAATCACGGGCGGGATATTTGCCCGCTGCCACTGGGCAATTTTCGGCTGTTTTCATTAACGATTATCGATTCAATGGCTTGCATTCAACGTTGTCAGTAAATCAACAGTTTTAAAGTCCACTTGTCAGCTAAAAGCATGTGGGCAACCGGTTCCTTATCGCGATGAATGGTGGTACATTCCAGAACATGAAGTCACACCAGTCTGCCACTTACTTTGGCAATGCTGGTGAACAATGGTACGACCATCCAGTGCATGGCAACGTCAGACCCGCTACCGGTAAGTCAGGTGGCTGTAGTGGTTTTGTTAACTAAAAATATAACTGGCAACAGACAGATACAATGAAGGGGAGCTTAAATGGCCGATTTGCAGCAGCTTGAGACGGCGCGTGAACATGCGCTGGCTTTAGAAAAAGTCGTTAACAAAGTGGTGATTGGTCAGGAAATGCCTATCCGGCTGATTTTGATTGCTTTGCATGCCCGTGGCCATGTGCTGCTTGAGGGTGGCGTGGGTGTCGGTAAAACCACATTGTTACGGGCGTTTTCCAAAGCGCTCGGCGGGGCCTTTGGCCGTATTGAAGGCAGTGTCGATTTAATGCCCAATGATTTGTTATACAGCGCCTGGGTGAATGCTGACGGCAAACCGGTTATCGATCCCGGCCCGTTAATTAGTCATGGCGAAGAAACCGCGGTATTTTTCTTTAACGAAATCAACCGTGCCCGACCGCAAGTGCAATCTCTGTTACTGCGGGCCATGGCCGAACGCAGTGTCGATGCGTTTGGCAAAGAATATCGTTTTCCGCATATGGTGGTATTCGCTGACCGTAATGCCGTTGAAAAAGAAGAAACCTTTGAACTCAGTGCGGCTGCTCGTGACCGGTTCTTGTTTGAAATCAATATTAGCCGGCCAACCGATGAGGCACTGCGCCGTCAACTGATTTTTGATCCGGCATTTCATGATGTCGATGAGTTATTAGCCGCCGTCACTGAGCCGTTGTTGAATTACACTGATCTCAACGATCTCGATAAACAAATTCAGCAGGCGATTTTTGTATCACCGGAAATTGAAAACTACGTGGTACGTTTGTGGGATGCCAGTTGGGAGCCGCACAAACTGGGTATCGAACTGGATGATATTTTTGTTGAAGACCTGGTGGTGGCCGGTGCCAGTGTTCGCGGTATGTCATCAATGGTACGGGCGGCTAAAGTCTGCGCCTGGTTAAATGGCCGTGATCATGTACTGCCTGATGATGTACATACCGTATTATTGCCGTCTTTGACCCATCGGGTGTTTTTATCGCCGGTCTATGAAGGCCGCCGTGAACAAATTATGCCGCGATTTGTGCGCGCTCTGCGTGATCACATCGCGACGCCGTAAGCGATCATGGCTATGCGTGACCTGCAACCGCAGGAGTTTTTTTATCGCTTTCCCGATAAAGTGTTTGGCCATGTGCCGGGGGCTCATACCGGTAAGGCTTTAGGCAGTGGTGATCGCTTTGCCGGTTTTGCCAATTTGTTTGATTACCCGGATCCACGGCGTCTGGATATTCGTGCCAGTTTGCGGGCGCAGGCAGCTGATATTTCTCAAAATGAACAACAAAACTGGTTAGTCAGACGTTATCAGCAGCGTTCCTCAATCACCTTATGGTTGCTGGCCGATTTAAGCCGCTCCATGACCGTTGCCAGCGTAAACCATGAACGGATAGCAAAACTGGCACATATGATTGCCCATAGCGCTATTGGCTTTGGTGATCGGTTTGCGATGGCCGGTTTTGATGCTGTATGGCGACAGGATGTATCGATTATGCCGACCCGGCAGCGCAGTATGCCGGCATTTGCCGCAGAAAAAATTATGCAGTCGACGCTGCCTGATAAAGCTGGTGCCGAGGGTTTGGTGCATGCAGCGGATTTGATTAGCAGCCAGAAGGCCATGGTGTTTTTAGCGTCGGATTTTTGCTGTGATATTGAGCTGGTGGAGCGTACTTTAAGAAAACTCGCTCATTACACGGTGATTCCTATTGTTTGGCGGCATGATGATGTGGATCATTTTCCGTCGCATGCCGGCTGGACCGAAACCCGTGATGCCGAAACCGGTCAGCGG
>JAVVFF010000082.1:0-9797 GCA_032250995.1 Methylophaga sp.
GCACTGCGTTTGGGAATAAAGCCCAAAGCACCAGCCTGCATGGCACGGGTGGTAAAGACGCTGTCTTCATGGACACTTAATACTAAAATTTTGGCACGCGGCTCACGGGCGATAATCCGTTCAATCGCACCAACCCCGCCGATGCCTGGCATGGAAATATCCATGACCACCACATCCGGATGATGTTTATTGAAGTCCTGGACCGCTTGTTCACCGCTGCCGGATTCGCAGACCACCTCGAATTTATCACCATCTTCGAGCAAGCGACGAAAACCGGCACGCACCAGCTCATGATCATCGACGAGCAATATTTTAGTTTTGGTCATACTCATGTCAGTTTTGTACTCCAAGGGGGATAGTCACTGTCAGGTTTACACCTTCACCGAGACGACTGTCCAGTGTAAATGTGCCGCCAAGACTCTGTGCACGTTCACGCATGCCCAGCAAACCAAAGTCAACATCTGAATGAAAATCATGGACTTCCATGCCTTTACCGTTATCACGAACATTGATTTCCAGTTGTTCGCCGCCAACCAGTGTTTCCCGGTGCACGGCGACGCTTATACGACTGGCGGCGGCGTGACGTACGGCATTGGTCACCGCTTCCTGCACCACCCGGAAAACGGTCATATTAATCGACTCATTCAGACCATTCAGATCGCCCTGCACATCCAGACTAAAAGTAATATCTGACTGCCGGTCCTGCCAATTTTTTACCGCTTCTTCAAGTGTTGCCAACAAACCCAAATCATCGAGCGGACTGGGACGCAGGCGGGTAATCATGTTATGCACTACATCGTAGATATGACTGGCAGTATCGATAATCGCCTGTGAACTCTGATACAACTTAGGTTCGTTATCTTGCGTCCGGTTACGGATCAACACCGCATCGGTTTTAATGGCAGTCAGACATTGGCCCAATTCATCATGTAACTCACGGGCCAAATGCCGGCGTTCAGCTTCCTGGGCTTCGTCCATATGCTTGGTCAGCATCCTAGTCTCGTGAAGCTGGGCTCGGGCTTTTTCTGCCTGCTGGTGTTCAGTGATATCACGGAATGTACAAATCACCCCAATCACACAACCATCAGTTTCCAACAACGGTACGGTCGACATCAGCAGCGCAATTTTGTCGCCGTCAGGCTGCAATAAACTGGTTTCCAGATTTTCGACTGCCCGGCAGCCTTCGATGACACTGATGATTTGGTGTCGGTTTTCATGTAACCCCAGCGTGGTCAGTGACTCACCCAGCAAAACCGGTGTTTGCTGGGCAAACAATCGCTCGGCCGTGGCATTACAAAAGGTGATATAGCCGGCATGATCCAGCGATAAAATGGCATCACCGGATTGCTTGACCAACGTTGCCAGCCGCCGGTTTTCGGCGCTGCTCAGCTCCAGCGCTTCCCCCATCCGATTAAAGGTCTGGCTGATCTGATCCATTTCTGCCAGTGCAAATCGCGGCAGCCGTAAATGTAAGTCACCACGCTCAAATGCCGACAAAGCGTCCAGCAACCGCTGCAGCGGTCGCATCACCCAGCCAACGCCCCAATACAGAAAAACCGCCAGCACCATAAAAATCACCATGCCCAGCGTCATAATGTCGCGAATATCACGCCAGCGTTCAGCAATTTCCAGCATCGGCGCGGCATAAATCACCATATGCCCCTCACCAAATCGGCGTGACAATGGTTTGATTTCTGGAAATAAATACTCCACAAACCAGTCAGGTGGCGTATGTTGCAGATATTTATCCGGCTGGCCTTCAAACATCAGCCCCTGCTGATCAAACATCAAAATGTGCAAACTGCGCATTTCGCTGAGCACCATAACCAGTTCTTTCATGTGTTCGCTGACCGCCCGGTCCCGATTTAGCCGGGCACCGGCAAGAGTCACGGTAATAATATGGGCTGTGGTATCCATGGTGTTTTGCACTTCAGCCTTCACCGATTGCTTGGCATTGGACATCAGCACCCAGCTACTGGCCAGCACCGACACCAGCAAAATCAGCGCAAAAAACAGATTGACTTTCAGTTTGAGACTCATTGCACCTGGGTTTCCGCGTGGCCTTTGGCACCAGCATTATCGACCCAGCGCAGCGTGATGACATCATCTTGGCTGCCGCCTTTTAACTGAAAAGCAAAAAATGGATTACGCGCAGTGGCGGTGCCACACTTGACGGTCAGCACTTCCTTGTCATTACGCCAGCAGCGAATATCCTGAATAAATTCCGCCGGTATCAATTGCTGTTTGGCATCTTTACCACGCCCGGTATGCATCGGATGCGCCAGCAAAATTCGCACCAAGGTATCGCCATCCTGCAATTTGGCTCGGATCCGATCTTTGCCTCTTACCGCCATCAGGCACAGCCTCCAATATCAATTTCCACATAACGCCGGGTTACATATAGTTTGCCCTCAGCACGGATTACCGCCAGCATATCGCAGTCTTCGGCGACTTTAAGCATCGTTTTAAAAGGCAGCATGACATCTTCGCCGGGCACAAAACTCATCGCCAACGGTGATGGGTTTTTTTCGACCAGCAGCGCGATATGTTCAATATTTTTCAGCGTAGTATTAATTTCCACCGGCACCGTCGCCCCATTGACCGCATATGTTGGCGGGGCACCAACACTGAAATAAACGGCATCATCATCAATCATATCGGTTTCGCCCAGCAAAGCCAGTAACGCATCTTCAACGGTTTTGGCGTTATAAGCGTCACGCGGCCAATGGGCCAGTAATTGGCGTGGCAACAATAAACCACTGGCCGCCACCAACGCCAATGTTGTGGCCGAAACACCGCGTTTTAGCCAATAACGACGCACCTGATCAAACTGTTCATTCATCGATTTTTTTCCATGATCGCTAATTGGGTTTCGACCTCCCGCAGTCGCGAGCTGATTTTGGCCCGCTGATATTCATCACCGCGGGCAAAGTCTGCAGCAATACGAAGTTGATCTGCCGCTGCCGCTAACTGGCCGCTATGATAATAAGCTTCGGCCAACCACATATGCGACTCACTTTTATTACCCATCTGTTCATGCGCTTTGCCAAATAGCCGATATAAATCCCGGGAGCTTTCGCCCACATCCAACTGCCGCTGCAAAATATTGGCAGCTTTGCGTGGCTCGCCCACACGCAGCAATGCTTCAACCTGTTTCATCGACAAGGCCCGATCATCGGGATACAGCCCTTGATAATCTTCATAAATAGCCAAAGCTGCTGCCGTATTACCGACCGCCATTTCAATATCAGCCAGCGCTAATTGATAGGTTAAGCGATCTTCGTCTTTTTCGACCAAGGGTTTCAGCGCCTGCCGCGCCTCAGTATAGTTATTGGCTTTAATTAATGCTTGGACATAACCGTAACGGTCGATATCGGCATTTTGCGTCGCATCTTCGGCCAGTTTTTTTCGGTACAAGCTGGTCAGTTCGCCCAAATCCTCTGTGGTCGTCACCCGAAGTTTTTCTCGCATCAGATAAAACTGTTTGCCATCACGGGTCTTGATGACCTTGGGAAAACTCTCTGCACGGGCGCGGGTTTCGGCGATACGCGAACCAGTTATCGGATGCGTCCGTAAAAACTCTGGCACATGGCCACCGCCATAAAAACGGCTGGCAACCTGTAATTTTTCAAAGAAACTGGGCATTGCATAAGGATCAAACCCGGCATTAACCAGCGTTTGCATACCCAAACTGTCAGCTTCAGCTTCATGCGCCCGGGAATAATCCAGCTGCATTTGAATCGCCCCCCCCTGCACCGCCATAATCGCTGCACTACCGACACTAGGATCGGCAACACCCATTAAAGCTGCAGCAATCATCGCTGCCGTGAGTGGCACACTGAGACGCTCACTTTTTTCGTAGCTACGCAAAATATGTCGTTGGGTGACGTGGGCGATCTCATGCGCCATAACGGAAGCAATCTCGTCTTCCTTGTCAGCTGTCAGCATCAGACCACTATGCACACCAATAAAACCGCCCGGCGCGGCAAAAGCGTTGATCGACGGATCCGGCACCATAAAAAAGGTAAAAGGCAGACTGGGTGCATCACTGCTAGCCACCAAACGATTGCCCAATCCTTTAATATAATCGTTGACTTCCGGATCTTGGACTAAATCAACTTGTTGCTGCAATTGCCAGAAAAAATTCTGGCCGACCTGATACTCTTCTAATGGTGATACGAGAGCACCGGCACTATCACCCATTTCTGGTAGCTTAATATTCGGATTAGCATGACCGGACATCGCGGTCAGTGCCAAAATCGACATTAAAAAAAGTTTTTTCATAGTGCCTTTAGACCCTAGTCGTTTTGCTCGGTTCCGGCGTCAGCATCATGCGAAAATACGGCAATGTGTTTATCATGACAGACCTAGACTCAAATTTTCGGGAATTCAAGTATGTCAGATTTTGCTGCAGAAATTGACACTTCCGGACTCAATTGTCCGCTACCAGTACTCAAGGCTCGCAAAGGCCTCTCAGCACTGGCAAGCGGACAGCGTTTACATCTTATCGCCACCGATCGCGGCGCCAATAAAGATATACCCGCATTTTGCAAAATGACTGGCAACCCGCTGATTGCCAGTCACGAAACCGACAACAAACTGCATTTTATTATCGAGAAGGGCTGAATCATGGCCAAAAAACTTGCCATCATCGCCAGCAAAGGCACGCTGGATGGTGCTTATCCGCCATTTTTACTGGCTTCAACAGCGGCTGCTTTGGGCTTCGAAACCAAGATTTTTTTCACGTTTTATGGGCTGCAACTATTAAAAAAAGACCTGTCGCTGCAAGTCTCACCGTTAGGCAATCCGGCGATGCCGATGCCTGTTCCAGTACCTAATTTATTGCAAATAATTCCCGGCATGGAAGCCTTTGCCACCTGGATGATGCGCCGTAAACTAAAACAAAAAGGTGTTGCCAGTGTCGCCGAACTACGCGACGCTTGTCTGGAAACCGATGTTGAACTGATTGCCTGTCAGATGACCGTCAATTTGTTTGATTTTCAGGACAGTGATTTTATCAACAACATCAGTCATGGTGGCACGGCAACCTTCCTGGAATTTGCCAGCGAAGCGGATATCACTCTTTATATTTAAGGCCTGGCTGGACGGGGAATTTGCGATGGATTTTATCTGGAAAACTTTTTTAAAGGGTCTGGCGACGCTATTACCGGTAGCCCTGACTCTATACCTGATTTACTGGCTGGCTGTGTCGGCTGAAAAAGTGCTGAGCCCTATTCTGAAATTAGTTATGCCCGAGCATTTATACTGGCCAGGCATGGGACTGCTGGCTGCAATCGCCCTGATTTTTGCCATGGGTATTGCCGTTAATGCCTGGCTGGTACAACGCTTCTTTGCCGTTGGCGAGGCGATGCTTGACAAAATCCCGCTGGTTAAATCGATTCATGGTGCACTACGCGATTTTATGCATTTTTTTTCCCGCGACAAACAACGCGAAAATCTCAACAACGCCGTCGCGGTCACCATTGGCAATGTTCAATTGATTGGCTTTCAGGTGCGGGATGATTTGAGTAATGTCTTGGATAACAATGAATCGGATCCCAGTCTCAAAGTTGCCGTCTACCTGCCTATGAGTTATCAAATTGGCGGCTACACTGTTTTATTGGATCGCAGTCAGGTGCAATCGCTGAAAATAGGCAATGAAGATGCCATGCGCTGGATCCTCACCGCCGGCTTATCAACCAGTGACAAAGACAGCCAGCAAAAAATAGTCATTGAATAAAAGTAACTAAAACTGGTGCCCCCGTCAGGATTTGAACCTGAGACCTTCCCCTTAGGAGGGGGACGCTCTATCCAGCTGAGCTACGAGGGCAAACTGCTGGCATTATAACAGGCGTTTTTCAGGCAATGGCTGATTAGCCTTTATTGCCAGACAAACGTCAGGGTGCTAATAAAAAAGAAGTCAGGCTGTTGACCTGACTAAAAAACTACCGAGAGAAACTTAAGAAGCTGTGACTTCAATTCTTATATCGGCCTTTTCATAGCCTGCTGCAATATATCGTTGCGATTTATTGCGAATTTGCTCACATTTTCTTGTAAAACCTTGAGCGTTTAGCTGTTTTCGTGCTTATCCACGGCCGCTTTTATCAATAAGTTACGCATTTCGGGTAATGCACCAATATGTGCTTGCAAGTTGATATTCAGATCCGGTAATTGCTGACGGGCTTTGTCTATCTCCGCCGGAATATCTTCTGCGACATGCCGTCCGGTATTCAAAAAATACGGTAATATCACGACACTGTCGGCGCCGGCCAACGCACAGGCTTTGATCCCTTCCGGAATTGACGGCTCGGCCAGTTCCAGAAAGGCTACTTTGACCATGGCAAAATCGGTTGTTAAGTCTGCTTGTAATTGTTCGGCAAGCTGCGCGACTTCGCGATTGGACTCAGCCCGTCGGCTGCCATGCGCAACCAGTAATAGAGCCACTTTGTTATCAGATAAAGCCATTAGTGATCACCTGCTTTGTGAGCGCCAATGCCGGTTTGTGAGCGTATGTACTGATATTCAAATAAGTCACGAGCCTGCTGGGCCTGCGAACTATGGTCGGTAATTGAAAAAAACCAGATACCGATAAAAGCTACAGCCACCGAAAATAACGCCGGATATCTATACGGGAAAATCGCTTCGGCAAAGCCGAAAATATCCACCCAGACAATCGGCCCTAAAATGACCAGCACCACAGCCGTCAGTAATCCGGCAAAACCACCAATAAAGGCACCGCGAGTGGTCAGGTTTTTCCAGTACATGGAAAGCAGCAAGATGGGGAAGTTCGCGCTGGCAGCAATCGCAAAGGCCAGTCCGACCATAAAGGCTATATTTTGTTTTTCAAACAAAATACCCAACAAAATCGCCATCACGCCCAACGCCACAGTAGCGATTCTGGAAACACGCATTTCCATGGGTCCGCTGGCTTCTCCCTTTTTGATAACACTGGCATAAAGATCATGGGAAATCGCTGAGGCGCCCGCCAGTGTTAAGCCGGCAACCACCGCCAGAATCGTTGCAAAAGCCACCGCTGAAATAAAGCCTAAAAACAGGTCGCCACCCACTGCTGCCGATAAATGTACCGCCGCCATATTATTACCGCCCAGCAACAAGCCTTTAGCATCCAAAAACTCGGGATTGGTTGAGACCAAAACAATGGCGCCAAAGCCAATTATAAAAGTCAGGATATAAAAATAACCAATAAAACCGGTCGCAAAAAACACGCTGCGACGGGCTTGTTTGGCATCAGCTACGGTAAAAAAGCGCATCAGAATATGTGGCAAACCGGCCGTACCAAAAATCAATGCGATGCCGAGCGAAATAGCCGATACCGGATCTGATACCAGGCCGCCCGGCGCCATAATTTCACTGCCTTTGGGGTGTAAGGCAATTGCCTGGCTAAATAATTCATTGATATCAAAACCGACATTTTGCAGCACCATAAAGGCCATAAAAGTCGCACCAGATAACAATAAAACTGCTTTGATGATTTGTACCCAAGTGGTCGCCAGCATGCCGCCAAAAGTGACATATAAGACCATCAGCACACCGACCATCACCACCGCCAATTCATAGGGCAAACCAAACAAAATCTGGATTAATTTACCGGCACCCACCATTTGGGCGATGAGATATAGCGCTACCACGGCCAATGAACCAAATGCTGATAAGGTGCGAATCGGTAATTGCCCCAGCCGGTAGGAAGCAACATCAGCAAAGGTATAACGGCCAAGATTACGCAGTCGCTCGGCAATCAAAAACAAAATCAATGGCCAGCCAATTAAAAAGCCAATGGAATAAATCAGTCCATCGTAACCTGACATGAATACCAAACCGGAAATACCCAAAAATGACGCGGCAGACATATAATCGCCAGCAATCGCCAGACCATTTTGAAAACCGGTAATACCGCCGCCAGCCGCATAATAATCAGCCGTCGAGCGAGTGCGCTGTGCCGCCCAATAGGTCACGCCCAAGGTTGCGCTGACAAACAATAAAAACATCACCACCGCAGCAATATTTAACGAGGCACCGGCATCACTATCGGCAACCACATCCGCCGCCCAGACGCCTGGTGACAATACACTTAGCAACACAAAGATAAGTAATTGCTTCATTGCAGACTGTCCTTAATTTGTTGGTTCAGCGCGTCAAATCGGGTATTAGCCTGATGCACATAAACACCGGTCAGCACAAAGGCCAGTAAAATAATCACGACACCAACCGGAATACCTATTGTGATCACACTGCCAGCAGCGATGGGTTTACCAAGTACAGATGGTGCGAAAGCAATCAGCAAGATAAAAGCAAAATACATCAGCAGAATCAAAGCGGAAAGCCCCCAGGCCCAACGCGCCCGTCGTTGTGTCAACTTAGCAAAACGCGGATCGCGTTTCACTTGTTCATATAAATCTGCGCTCATCACATTCTCCAATTAGGCATTATGAATGGCTGGATTTTTTTGCAAATTGCGCCGAGTATAGCAGTTGGTAAAACGCGTCAGTCGGGACGCCCTTTGCAAAAAAGTGTTAACTAATTCGCATAATGGCAAAAACTGTTTATGATGAAATGAGCTTAAATTAAGTCGGACGAAGGGAGTCAACGTCCATTTAGCATGTTTGGCTTGTTGCAGGAGGCGACCTGAAAAACGTCAATGTAATGAGGACATCTGCCCAGATGACCGAACAAAATAAAAACAGCATGCTGGCGCCTTACGAAATGGCGCGAAAGCTGAGTATTCTCAAAAAAGCCAAGCAAGTATTGATCATTGATGATCAATCCACTGGCCGCACCATCTTGGAAAAAGTCATTCAGCAAATCGGTGACAACATCCATGTTATCGCGATGAGCAATCCTTCTACCGCGCTGGAATGGTTGGATTTGCATGACGTGGATTTGATTGTTACCGATTACCGGATGCCCGAAATTAACGGCATTGAATTTATCCGCATGGTACGGCAAAAAACGCAATGTCAGAGTGTGCCGATTGTGATGATCACCGTGGTGAGCGAAAAATCAGTGCGCTATGAAGCGCTGGAAGCCGGCGTAACGGCGTTTTTGATGCGGCCCATCGATCAAATTGAATGCCGCACCACCTGTCGCAATTTGCTGCAAATGCACGAACAGCATCTGATTATCGAAGATCGTGCCAATTGGCTGGAACGTCAGGTAGAGCTGGCCACCGATCAAATCGTGCAGCGTGAAAAAGAAACGATTATCCGCTTAGCCAAAGCCGGCGAATATCGTGATGAAGGCACCGGCAATCATGTTATTCGCATGGCCAAATATTCGCGGCAAATTGCCGAAGCACTGGGGCAATTTGATGAACAGGAATGTGAAAATCTGGAGTATGCGGCGCCGATGCATGACATTGGCAAAATCGGCATTCCGGATGGCATTTTGCTGAAGCCAGACCGGCTTAATCCACAGGAATGGGAAATCATGAAGACCCATACTCTGATTGGCCACGAGATACTGTCCGACAGTCAATCAAAATATATGCAAATCGGTGCCATCATTGCGCTTAATCATCATGAGCGATTTGATGGCAAAGGTTATCCCAATGGCTTAAAAGACACTGAAATTCCGTTAATTGCCCGATTGGTTTCGGTGGCAGATATTTATGACGCGCTGGTATCAGAACGGCCCTATAAAAGAGCCTGGTCTGAATCGGAAGCACTCAGCTATATCGAAGCGCAAGCCGGCACTCAACTGGATCCCAAATGTGTACAGGCTTTTTTTGATCGTTATCAGGCCATTCGTGATATTCAGACCGCTTATGCCGATGAGTAATG
>JAVVFF010000083.1:0-9663 GCA_032250995.1 Methylophaga sp.
GCGCGGGGACGACATATAACCGGGGATGAATAACAAAATTCCCTGAATCTGGCACGAAGCCTGCTTACTTCTGATCAATGATAATCAGGAGGAAATCATGATCCGATTCATGATGCGTTTGGGCGTTGCTGGCAGCTTGATATTGCTGACCGCTTGCGCCAACGATTTACCGAAACGTGACCCCAATTTTGCAGCAGTGCGGCCTGTGGCGTCGCCAGTTCCGGAGCGCGCTGACGGCGCTATTTATAATGCGCAAAACAATATTCTCCTTTATGAAGATTATAAAGCCCGGCGGGTTGGCGATATTTTGACAGTGCAGCTCGAAGAGCAAACTGATGCTGAAAAAGAAACCGAAACAACGGTTAGCAAACAAAATGGCTACAACATGCAAAATCCGACGATATTTGGTACCCAGCCACAATTCAATTTACCCGGTGCCCTGCCACTGGCAAATACCAATGACAATAATCTGGCTTTTTCACTGAATTCCAATACGGATTTTGAAGGTGAAGGTGATAGTGAACAGAACAATTTTCTGAGTGGTGATATTACGGTATCGGTAGTTGAGGTATTGGCCAACGGCAATTTGCTGGTGCGTGGTGAAAAAATCGTCACCATCAATCAGGGCAATGAATATGTGCGGTTGTCCGGCATGGTTAGCCCGCGTGATATTGATGCCAATAATTCTATTTCTTCAAAACGTATTGCCGATGCGCAAATTGCTTATACCGGCGATGGCGCGACTCAGGATGCCAATGTCATGGGCTGGCTGAGCCGGTTTTTTGTCAGCGCGCTGATGCCTTTTTAAGTGAGACTCAACATGAACAGCAAATGGTGGTTGTTAATCGGCTTAATGGCATTGTCAAACTGGGCGCAGGCCGAGCGGGTCAAGGATTTGGCATCGATCGGTGGCGTGCGGGCTAACCAATTGGTGGGTTACGGTTTGGTGGTTGGTTTGACAGGTACGGGTGATAAAACCCAGTTTCTGGCATCAGGCCAAACGCTGCGGAGTTTGTTGCGCGAATTAGGGGTGACGCTACCGCCGGGTACCAATCCAAAAAGCAAAAATATTGCTGCGGTGATGGTGCATGCTGATTTGCCTGCATTTGCCAAACCGGGCCAAACCATTGATGTCACCGTTTCTTCATTGGGTGATGCCACCAGTTTGCGTGGTGGCAGCTTAATCATGACACCGCTGAAAGGTGCCAATGGCGAAGTTTATGCCATGGCACAAGGTAATTTGGTGGTCGGTGGTTTTGGCGCCGAAGCGGAAGATGGTTCACGGGTGACCGTTAATGTGCCCAGCGCCGGCCGCATTCCTAATGGCGCCACCGTAGAACGGATTGTAAATAACGCGCTGAATGTGGGTGATCATATTGTGCTGAATCTGCATCGCGCTGATTACACGACGGCCAGCCGTTTAGCGGATGCGATTAATAAAGAGCTGGGCGGCGGTATTGCTTATTCGATGGATGGCACGTCAGTGCGGGTCAGTGCGCCGCGCGATCCCAGTCAGCGGGTGCCGTTTTTATCGCTGGTCGAAAACATCGAACTCAATCCTGGCGAAGCCGCTGCCAAAGTGGTGGTCAATTCGCGTAGCGGTACGGTGGTGATTGGGCAGAATGTCCGGGTCAGTCCAGCAGCGGTCACCCATGGCAATTTATCGGTGACCATTTCTGCCAATGCTGAGGTCAGCCAGCCCAATGCTTTTTCGCAGGGACAAACCGTGGTGACGCCCAACTTTGACGTTGAGATCAGCGAAGAAGACAGTCGCATGTTTTTGTTTAGCCCCGGTGTTTCGCTCGATGAAATTGTTCGTGCGGTGAATCAGGTGGGGGCTGCCCCCGGCGATTTAGTTGCGATCCTGGAAGCCTTGAAACAAGCCGGTGCCTTGCACGCTGAATTGGTAGTCATCTAATGGCACTGGATCAAATTAACCACACATCGGTTGATTTCCATGGCCTTAACCAACTGCGGGAATCAGCGGCAAAAGCCGATCAGTCGGATCAAACCTTACGTCAGGTTGCTGCACAGTTTGAATCGATATTTGTCAGTCTGATGCTGAAAAGTATGCGTCAGGTCGAACTTAGCGAAGGCATATTTGACTCTGAGCAAAGCAAGATGTATCGGGATATGGCTGACCAACAACTGGCTATGGATATGTCAGGCAGTGGCGGTTTGGGCTTGCAGGATATGATTATCCGCCAATTGGGCGGCAACCCGGCGGCAGCAGATATGCCAGTGGGTGGCCAGACCTTTATGGCGGATACCATTCAGACTATGCCACGACTGGTTGAGTATATCCGTGAATTAAAACCAGATGCGGCAGATGAAACGGTCGCCACTGATACACCAGCAGCAGTCACTAAATCAGAACAAGCACAATTAGAGCGGCCATTACCGGCGCGCTTTAATTCGCCGGCCGAATTTGTTGAGCGCTTGTGGCCGATGGCCGAAAAAGCTGCCAGCAAGATTGGCGCTGCGCCAGAGGCAATTATGGCGCAGGCAGCACTCGAAACCGGTTGGGGTAAACATATTCTGCAAGATCCATCGGGCAGCAGTTTTAATCTGTTTAATATCAAAGCCGACAGCCGCTGGAGTGGGGATTACACCAGCAAAAATGTCCTCGAATACCAAAACGGTCAGCCGATTCAGGAGCAATCCCGGTTTCGCAACTATGCCGATTATCAGCAAAGTTTTGATGATTATGTGGACTTCTTGCAAAGCAATCCGCGATACCAAAATGCGTTGCAACAAGCCGGTAATCCTGAACGTTTTGTCGAGCAATTACATAAAGCCGGTTACGCCACCGACCCTCAATATGCCAGCAAACTCAAACGCATTATGCAGGGCGAAACGCTGGCCCAGAATGCCAATGACTTTTAACAATCTGAGATGGAGTTTTTGATATGAGTATTTTGAATATCGGCACCTCAGCGTTGTTAACCACGCAGGGCGCGCTGGCCACCACCAGTCACAATATCAGTAACGTTAATACTGAAGGTTTCAACCGCCAGCGGGTCGAGCAGGGCACCCGTATACCTGATTTTAATGGTGGTTTCTTCACCGGTACTGGCGTGCAAATCGACAGCGTGCAGCGTTTGTTTGATCAGTTTTTAGCTGATCAGGTTCGCTTATTCACCTCACAGCAGCAACAGTCGGCAACCTTTACCACCTTCTCCAAACAACTGGATGATTTATTGGGCTCAGAATCGCTGTCGCTCAGTTCTGGTATGGACAGCTTCTTTGATGCCACGCAGGCGGTTGCCGACGATCCAACCTCAATTGCTGCCCGGCAGGTGATGCTCACAGAAGCTGAAACCCTGACCAATCGTTTTAACACCCTGGATACCCAGCTCACCGCTGCTAATAATCAGATTAATCTCAACCTGCGAGCGGCAGTATCCGATATCAATTCGCTGGCGCAGGGAATCGCTGATGCAAATCGGGCCATTACCGAAGCCGCTGGCGCACCGGGGGTACCGCCCAATGATTTGTTGGATACCCGCGATCAGTTAATCAATGACCTGTCGAAATTAGTCTCGGTGTCAGTGGTTGAGCAGAGTAATGGCGTATTTAATGTCTTTATTGGTTCCGGCCAGCCACTGGTTTCCGGCAATACGATCAACCGGTTGGCGACGATAGAAGATCCAGCGGATGCCAATCGCCTGCAAATTGCGTTTGGTGCCAATAAGGTCAATATCTCCAATCAGCTTAATGGTGGTAAAGTCGGCGGCTTGCTGAGTGTCCGTAAAGATGTTCTTGATACCGCCAGAGCAGAAATTGATGCACTGGCAGCGGGCTTGGCCAGCGCTATCAACCAACAACATCGTACCGGCTTAACACTGGATGGTAATGCAGGCGGTAATTTATTTTCGCTGCCCGATCCCTTGCCTGCTGACTGGCCGAAAGGCGCAGCTGGTGCTATTTCAGTGGCGGTTAGTAACCCGCGCGATTTGGCAGTGGCTTTTCCGGTGGCAGTGCAAACCACGGTCAATAATTTAGGTACCGGTGGTCTGACGGTTGAAGCGGTGAATGGCGGTGATCCGGGTTTTCAAGCTAATAATGTTTTGTCACTGCCAGTGACTCTAACTTATAACGCCATTGCACAAGTCTATGACGTTGACCAGGGCGGCACATCAATTGGTTCTTTTGCTTACAATCCATCAACTGATAGTGGTAGAGAGTTTGACCTTAATAATGTTGGTTTAACGACAGGATTACCATTAACTATCAAGTTAGAAGGTGTGCCGCAAACCGATGACAACTTCACCATCAGCAATAACTTCATCAATGGCAACTTTACGGCCACCGGTGATAATCGTAATGCGCTGGCGCTGGCGGAATTGCAGGTCAAAAAAACGCTGGATCCACTGAATACCGGCACAGCTACCCAAACCTTTGGTGATGCTTACGGCATTTTGGTGGCCAATGTGGCGACCCGCACTAAACAAGCCGAGGCCGGACAAGCCGCCCAGCAAGGTTTATTGGATCAAACCCGGCAACGTTACGACGCTGTTTCGGGCGTCAATCTGGATGAAGAAGCCGCCAATCTGATTAAGTTTCAGCAGTCGTATCAGGCGGCAGCGCAGATTATTACGGTTTCCAATACCATTTTTGACACGCTGATCAATTCTTTTTAGGAAACCGCCATGCGTATTTCAACCAATCAGATTTTTGATCAAAGCCTGTCCGCGATGTTGAATCAACAAGCGGCGCTGTCACAAACGCAAAACCAGATCTCAACCGGTAAACGGATTTTGAATCCATCAGATGATCCGGCAGGTTCCGTTCAGGCATTGAATTTACAGCGAGAGCTCAGCTTGACCGAGCAATATGGTGCCAATGCAACGGCCGCTACCAATAAATTGCAAGGTGAAGAGTCTGCATTAAAGAGTGCCGCGGATATTTTGCAACGGATACGTGAGCTTGCTGTACAAGGCTTAAATGACAGCAATACGCAGCAAGACCGAAAAGCGATAGCGGTCGAAATCAACCAGCTGAATCAACAATTATTTTCACTGGCCAATACCCGTGACAGTAATGGTGACTATTTATTCTCGGGGTTTGCCAGTAATACACAACCCTACGAAACTATTTTTGGCGCTTATCAGGGTGATGAAGGCCAGCGTAATTTAAAAGTCGGTGCCGATGTATTAGTTGAAACCAATGATCCTGGCTCAGCCGTTTTTGAAGTGCCGATCGCCGATACCATTATTACCGATAATAGCCTGCTGCCAAGTGATATTTCAGTCTCAGTAGTCGGTGACAGCAATGTTGGCAGCACCTTTGATCAACTGACTTTTACCTTTACTGAAGATGTGCTGACACCGGGGGTGTTTACGGTAGAAATCAGTGATGCCGATGGTAACACGACCACCGTTGATTATGAGGCCGGTGCCAGGCTGGATCTGGGTGAGCTGAATACAAATTTCCCCAATATGTCGGTGAGTTTATCGGGTACGCCTGTTGATGCCGATTCTCTGACTTTAGAACGCAGTTTGTCGAATATCCCACAGCCAATCTTTCAAACCATCAGTAACTTTGCTGATGCTTTAGCCAATGACCAAGTTGGCCCGGATGACTCACCTAATAATGGTTTGTTTCTTAGCAATATGTCAGCGGCTTTAGAAAATATCGTCGATAAGCGCGCCCGGATTGGTGGCCGGATCAATGCCATCGAACAACAGGCGACGGTCAACGAAGCCCTGAGTTTTAGTCTGGAAAAAAGCATCTCCGAAATCAGCGATCTCGATTATGCCGAAGCCATCACCCGGCTGACGCAGCAACTAACCGGTTTAGAGGCCTCACAACAAACCTTTTCCCGTGTGCAGGGTTTGTCACTGTTTAATTTTTTATAAGTCATTAAAAGCTGGCCTGCAAATTGCTAGTGCATAGTCATCACTATTAGAAGAGATTGTTATCTCAAGTGACTGAAAAATAAAGCTGAAAACCTTATTTAACGGACAGCCGAAAACCAGAGGCTGGGATTGATAAGCAGGGCCTTCTCTGCTGAATCAGGAGACAAAACTATGGCACAAACTATCAACACAAATATCGCTTCGATTAATGCGCAGCGAAATTTAAATACCTCACAAGAGTCGCTTGCCGTATCATTGGAAAGGCTGTCATCAGGTTTACGGATCAACAGCGCCAAAGATGATGCTGCAGGTCTGGCCATCACCGAGCGGTTTACCACACAGATCCGCGGCTTGAATCAGGCGATTCGTAACGCTAACGATGGTATTTCACTGTCACAAACGGCGGAAGGTTCATTAGGCGAAATGGCCAATAACCTGCAGCGGATTCGTGAGCTTGCAGTGCAATCGGCGAATGCCACCAACTCCGATTCAGACCGTGCAGCACTCGATCAGGAAGTACAGCAGCGGCTTGCGGAAATTGATCGGATTGCTTCACAAACATCTTTTAACGGTCGTCGGATCCTTGATGGTACCTTTGGCGATGCGGCGTTTCAGGTAGGCGCCAATGTCGGTGAAACCATTGATTTAAACCTTGAAACCAGCATGCGCCTCAATAGTATTGGTGCCGTCGCGGTTGCTAATTCGATTGACCTCAGTACCCTCATTAGTGAAGGTACGGATGCCACAGCTGGCAGCTATAGCACCGGTACGTTAGCGGCGCTGGTCGGTCAGGACTTATCAGCAGCCGGGACGGGTGGTTTTTCAGAAACACTGTCTGTGCCTAATAATGGTAGTAATCCGACTGCTTCGAACTTTTCAACCAACAATGCAGTTTTCTCAGTTGATGGCCTTGAAGTTACTTTAACCGCTGATTACAGCACCGGAACGAATGCAACGGGTATTGCTACAGATATCGAGTCGGCATTGGATGGATTGGCGGGTGCTGGCACTTACACAGTTGCCGCCACTGGCTTTGACATTGTCATCACCAATAATTTAAGCGCAGATGCGGTTGTAATTTCTGGATCAAACGCTGAAGCAACTGCATCAGGTATTGTGGATGGCACGGGTACAACGGGTACTGTTGGTACCACTACATTTGATGTTGACAGCAATACGGTAACGCTTGATGGCACTTATGCCTCTTTGGCGGAGTTGACAACCAAAGTACAGTCTGATTTGGATGCGGCAGCGACAGATACTTATTCGGTAGCCGTTTCCGGTAGTGGTATTCAGATAACCAATATTACGACTGGTTTGACATCTACAGCGCCAGTCGTTGATGGCTTTACCGGTGTCGGTTCGGCGTTATTTGACGACGGTACATCGGTTAACGGTGCAGATGCAGCAGGAGCGACCTCGCTTACCGTTGCTGATGATTTTAGTATCCAAATTGGTACCACAGACCCTGTACCGGTAGCTAATGGAATTTATACCTCCGTACAAGCCTTTGTCGATGAAATCAATACTTCGCTAGGTAGTAATGGCCGTGCCAGTTTGAATGATGATGGCACTATGAGCATCACGGCACTAGATACCATCACCATTGTTGGTGATATCGGCCTGACCACATTAGCCTTGGATGAAACGACTGACCCGACTGGCAATATGATGGCTGTCAATGTACTGAGCGTTGCCGGGGCGAATGATGCGATTAACCGGGTGGATGCCGGTCTTAAAGCGGTCAGTGATTTGCGTAGTACCTTTGGTGCGATTCAAAACCGCTTTGAATCAACGATTGCTAACCTGGGGTCAACAGTTGAAAACTTGTCAGCCTCACGCAGTCGGATCCAAGATGCGGATTTTGCGGCAGAAACGGCCAATCTGACCCGTGCCCAGATCCTGCAGCAGGCTGGTACAACAATTTTGGCGCAGGCGAACGCTTTGCCACAGAATGTGCTGACATTGTTGGGTTAATTTAACCGCACCATAATTAGCTGATTTTTCACAGCTGCCCGCTTACTGGTTTCAGTAAGCGGGCTTTTTTATATATGAAATTTATATCCGATATTGGTGACTGCGGTTTCGCCTTAAGTTACTGGCTACCACGGAAGACGGCGGAAACCTAATCACCCCGAGCGATATAACATAGTCACCCCGAGTGATATCATTTCTGTCACGCCGAACTATATAAGCCCTGTCACCCCGAGGGGTCTCACAAGTCGTGCAGAGATGCCGCCACTGCGGTCGGCATGACATTTTGGGATGGTCGGCATGACATTTTTTGAGATAACTAATTACTTTAAGCCCGCTAACTGCTTAAAGTTGGCGGGCTTTTCTTTGGGCAGGATTTGCCGCTTTATTGGCCATAAGACTGAAACCGGCAAAAATTGCCTGCCATATCGTTAACCTTTGTCGTCGCTGCTTGCCATTGTAACAAATCAAAACGTCACGAAAACTTGCCACCCCGAGCGATAGCCGAGGGTCTCAAAAACCGTGCAGAGATGCCTCCACTGCGGTCGGCATGACATTTTTTGTGATGTTAAGTCCGTTATTTAATCCAAAAGTAAATACGAGCCACGTGAAATAGCGGTTATACAGTTTTGTGATGCGACGCACGCTTTTGCAAAATAACCGGATTATTTATTAAAGCATTCTAAAGTTTAGTGATGGCCAGCCGTTAAACACTCCGGAGGCAGTAAAGACATCTGGAATGTCTATCTGTCAAATACGAAACGGGTTGGTGCCCGACTTCATCAGGAGAAACCACCATGGCTCAAGTTATTAACACCAATATTGCATCGTTGAATGCTCAACGTAATCTGAATAGTTCACAAGCTTCACTGGCAACTTCTCTGGAGCGTCTGTCATCGGGTCTGCGTATTAACAGCGCCAAAGATGATGCGGCCGGTCTGGCGATTTCTGAGCGTTTCACCACACAGATCCGTGGTTTAAACACTGCGATCCGTAATGCTAATGACGGTATCTCACTGTCACAAACCGCTGAAGGCTCTTTGGGCGAAATCAGCAATAACTTACAACGTATTCGTGAGCTGGCTGTGCAATCTGCTAACGCCACTAACTCTGATTCAGATCGTGCTGCCTTGGATCAAGAAGTACAACAACGTCTGGCTGAGATTGATCGTATTGCTTCACAATCTTCATTTAATGGCCGTAAAATTCTGGATGGCTCTTTTGGTAATGCCGCCTTCCAGGTAGGTGCCAATGTGGGTGAGACCATCGAATTAAGTTTGGCTACCAGTGTTCGTCAGGACAGCATTGGTGCCTTAGCATCAACAGCTTCCACTGGTCTTGCCACGCTTTTTGATGGTACGCCTGCTACTAACCCATTGGGTGCATTTACAGCTGGTACGGGCGGTGATGCTACCAGTGAATTTATCCAAACATTTACTGCGGGTTCAGATGTTCTAACAGTTACCTCTACGGGCGCGGCTACCAGTGCTGCGGATGTAGCTGCTTCATTTGTTGCTCAAGGCTTTGGAAGCAATGGTGGTGGAGAAGTCAGTGGTTTTACCTTGGATTTAGGCAGTGCAGCAACTATCGAAGCTGCGATTACTGCGGGCTCGCTGACAGTTCAGCGAACTGATGGTGTTAACTTTACCTATGCTGAAACTACCGGTGGCGCAGCGTTTACAGCTGCTCCAACATTTGCTGCCGCATTGCCAACCACAACTGATGGTGTTGAGCCCGACACGCTAAGTCTGGTTTCAGGAAATTTGTCGATTGCAGTGGGTGATAATGACCCTGTTGAAATCATTGGTGAATTTGCAACAGCACAAGA
>JAVVFF010000084.1:0-9560 GCA_032250995.1 Methylophaga sp.
CCGCAGACCAAGGAATCCCCGTTCCTGGGCAAAGCAATCAAGACCCATAGCATGGGACTTTATGAGCTTGAGAAGAATTTCGGTGTCGATCTATCAACCTTCTGTGAGGACTAAGGTTGGGTGGGGCTGGAAGATCCCATCAACCACTTAATCCGAATACCCAGTTAAATAAAAAAGCCATCTGAAGATGGCCTTTTAAAGAACATTTTAATGAACTTAGATCAACAGTGGTGCAATCACTAAACTGACAATCGCCATCACGTTAATCAGGATATTCATTGATGGCCCGGAAGTATCTTTAAGCGGATCGCCCACCGTGTCACCGACCACATTGGCTTTATGAGTATCCGATCCTTTACCGCCCAGATTACCCTGCTCAACATACTTTTTGGCATTGTCCCAAGCACCACCCGCATTCGCCATCATCAGTGCCAACAATACTCCGACAATCAATGCGCCGCCCAACATGCCACCCAGCGCTGCCGGTCCCAACACAAAGCCGACAATAATCGGTGCGATGACTGCCAGTACACCGGGCATAATCATTTTTCGTAAAGCAGCGCGGGTGGCGATATCCACGCACCGGGCAGTATCAGGTTTGCCAGTTCCCTCAAGCAACCCGGGGATTTCTCTGAATTGACGGCGAATTTCATTGATCATATCAAACGCCGCATCTCCGACGGCTGTCATGGTCATTGAGCTAACCAAAAACGGGATAATGCCGCCCAGAAACATACCGACCAGAACCAGTGGATTAGTGATCATCAACTGCAACTCTTCGATACTGCCGGCATTAATGGTTTCAATATAAGCGCTGATAATGGCTAACGCTGCTAAAGCCGCAGCAGAAATCGCAAATCCCTTGCCAATTGCGGCGGTGGTATTGCCCAGAGCATCCAATGAATCAGTGATATCACGGGTCTCTTGACCCATTCCTGCCATTTCGGCAATGCCACCGGCATTATCAGCAACCGGTCCATAAGCATCAATTGCCATCGTGATGCCAACCGTTGCTAACATACCGACCGCCGCAATCCCGACACCATACAAGCCTGCGAAATAAGTCGAAGCAAAAATAATAGCTGCAATAGTGATGACCGGAATGGCAACCGATTGCATGCCCAACGCCAAACCACTGATAATAATGGTCGCTGCACCCGTCTCGCCATCTTTTGCCAGTTTACGAATTGGCGCACCGCCGGTGTAATATTCTGTCACCAGACCGACAATAATGCCGCCAACAGCGCCGGCTAACACTGCAAACCAGATATTAACGCTGGCACCCATTATTAAAGTGATTAATACATATGCGGCGAGCACAAATAAAATGGTTGCGCCCATGGTTCCTGTTCGCAGCGCAACATCGGGACGCTTGGCTGAGAAAATTTTCACTACCCCAATACCGGCAATCGAACAAATCAGCCCTAAAGATGCCAACGCCAATGGCATAAACATTAGCGTTTGCTGTGAGCCAGCCAGCGAATTTATAGTCATCATGGTCATTGTTGATGCGATGGCAATACAAGCGATCATCGCGCCGCAATAGGATTCAAAAATATCCGATCCCATACCGGCGACATCACCAACATTATCACCGACATTATCGGCAATAACCCCTGGATTACGCGGATCATCTTCGGGAATACCGGCTTCTAATTTGCCCACTAAGTCTGCCCCGACATCGGCACTTTTGGTGAAAATGCCGCCGCCGACACGGGAAAATAGTGCAACCGAAGAAGCCCCCATGCCAAAACCATGAATGGTATGCGCCGTTTGTGGGTCACCGCCAAATAACAGATATAAAAAACCGAGGCCCAGTAAACCCATTGCGGCGACAGTAAGCCCCATTACCGAACCACCGAAAAAAGCGATGGTCAATGCGACAGATGCGCCTTGATCACGAGCGGCAACGGCAGTTCGGACATTGGCTTTGGTGGCCGCATACATACCGATAAAACCCGCAGTCGCTGAGGCAATTGCTCCGACAAAAAAGGCCAGCGCAGTGTGCCAGCCTAAATCAGAGAGCCCGAGGGCAATAATGCAAATCAGACAAAAAATCGCCAGCCTAGAATATTCAGCGCGCATAAACACCATCGCGCCCAAATGAATCTCATTACCTATTTCCACCACCGTGCCGGTACCTGCCGGCGATGATTTAACTTTGTTATAAACCAGAAAAGCACAGACGAGTCCGATAATACCCAGAACCAGCGGGATTGCATTTATTAACCACATAGGCTGACCTCTTTGTCTTAGAATTTAACTTACATTAAAAAATCACACTCAAAATAGGGAAATTCGGTTATACCTTTAACATTGCAGGCTGTAAAGTCAGCCGCGGATAAGCCTTGAACAGGATCTTGATGAAATGGAATGGCTGAGTTTTACCGCCGCCGGGATTTTCGCCGGTCTGATCGCCGGTTTGCTGGGACTGGGCGGCGGTCTGATCATCGTACCGGTACTGGTGCTGTTATTCAGTTGGCAGGGCATGGTTGCAGAACAAATCATGCATTTGGCGATTGGCACCTCAATGATGACCATTTGTGTAACGGCGCTGGCTTCACTGACTGCTCATCATCGCCATCACAATATTGACTGGATCGCGGTAAAACGATTGCTGGGCGGCTTGCTGTTCGGTGGTTTTTTTGGTGCCTGGCTGGCCAGCCAATTATCCGGCGAGGCGTTGCAGCAATTTTTTGCGGTATTTGCTTTGTTGATGGCCATTCGTGTCTGGATGAAATTACCGCACAGCGGCTATTTACAATTATTACAACCGGCTGCTGCTACGGGGTTTGGCGCTGTTACCGGCATAGTGTCGGCATTTGTCGGTATTGGTGGCGGGACTGTGGTGGTGCCGTATTTATTGCTGGCCGGTTTGCCAATTAAACGGGCCATTGGCAGTGCCGCGGCTTGTGGTTTGCCGATTGCTTTGTCAGCGGTGGCTGGCTTTATTATCTGGGCGCCGCAAAGCACGGCCAACTGGCAAACTGGCTATATTGTCTGGCCGGCCTTTTTAGCTATTGCCATCACCAGCAGTCTTTGTGCGCCGCTGGGTGTTAAACTTGCTAAAAGATTGCCCGATAAATTACTCAGACAACTGTTTTCTATGGTTTTGTTTTTGGTGGCAATCTATTTTTTCAGTCAATGACGGAGGTTAATATGCAACGCTGGGAATGTCAGATCTGCGGATTTATCTACGACGAAGCGATTGGTTTGCCGGAAGAAGGTATTGCGCCGGGCACCGCCTGGGCGGATATTCCTGATGACTGGGTGTGTCCGGATTGTGGTGCCACCAAAGATGATTTTGATATGTTGCCAATGTCAGCATAAAAGCGGATTAGAGTTTAATCAGCAGGCGTTTTCTTCTATAATATGCGGATTTACTTAATCCATACGGGGAGCGCTTATTAATGAATCTGGATCGCGTCAGTTCTGGCAAAAATGTACCTGAAGATATCAACGTTATCATCGAAATCCCATCACACTCGGATCCGGTGAAATACGAAGTTGATAAAGAAACCGGCGCCTTATTTGTTGACCGTTTTATGAACACGGCGATGTTCTATCCGTGCAATTACGGTTATGTGCCGCATACCTTGTCTGATGACGGTGATCCAGTAGATGTATTGGTCATTAGCCCGTATGCATTGATCAGTGGTTCGGTGGTGCAAAGCCGGCCGGTGGGCATGCTGAAAATGAGCGATGAGTCAGGCGAAGATGCCAAGGTATTGGCTGTGCCTCACGATAAAATGTATGACGATATAAAAGATATTGGTGATGTGTCCAAGCTGTTGCTGGAGCAACTGGCGCATTTCTTTGAGCATTACAAAGATCTGGAAAAAAATAAATGGGTCAAAATTGATGGCTGGAAAGGCAAAGCTGACGCCATGCAAGAAATCAATGACAGCGTTGCCCGTTTTAAAGCGGCACCGGTTAAGCCTAAATTTTAAACGATCCCAAACCTTACAGGCGGCGAGCTGATGCAGATCAGGCTCGCCGTTTGTGTTTTTTCAGGCAGAAATATATGTCGACATTGATCCTGCACGGCCCGTCGTTAAATCAGACTGATGCAGTGGCGATTGCCCAAAAAGTGCATGGTGAGTTGTTGTGGCAAGACAGCTATGCACGGATTATTGCCGAGGTATTGCCAGCCGAAATCAGCCTGCTGCGTGAACTTTATCAATTCGACATTAACCTGCTGCCCGGAGATTTTGACTCAAAACAGTGCAAGCTGTTGGTGATGGATATGGATTCGACGCTGATCAGCATTGAATGTATTGATGAAATTGCTGATTGTCTGGGCATCAAACCCCAGGTCGCAGCCATTACCGAAGCGGCAATGCGTGGAGAACTGGATTTTGAGGCGTCATTGCGGCAGCGGGTGAAATTGCTGGCTGGACTGCCGGTTACGATGCTGGAAACCGTCTATAATCAACGGCTGCAACTCAATCCAGGCGCAAAAACAATGCTGGCTGGATTAAAACAGCTGGGTATTAAAACCGCTTTGGTGTCGGGCGGTTTTACATTTTTTACCGAACGATTACAAAAACGGCTGAATTTAGACTTTACGCAAGCTAATGTTTTAGCTGAAAAAGATGGCAAGTTGACTGGTGAAGTGGTCGGCGCAGTCTGTGGTGCGCAGGCGAAAGCAGATTTTCTTTTGGCCCGTTGTCAGGATCTACATATCAAGCCATCGCAAGCAATAGCGATGGGTGATGGCGCCAATGATTTATTGATGATGGCAGAGGCCGGTTTAAGCATTGCTTATCAGGCTAAACCAACCGTGCAACAGCAGGCCGATACGGCATTAAATTATTCTGGGCTGGATGGCGTTTTAGGCCTCTTGCAGCACCCGGCAATACAGGCGTAATCTTGAATTATCAGCAGATAACCCCATCTGCACAACGAATCAATCAAAGAGGTAAAAGTATGGAAATTGATATTATGGAACGGATCAAACAGGCAATTGAAGGCAATTCTGTGATCCTGTTTATGAAAGGCACCCCGGAATTCCCGCAATGCGGTTTTTCCAGCCGCACATCTCAGGCGCTGGCAGCATGTGGTTCAGAATTTGCCTATGTCAATGTACTGGCAGATCCGGATGTACGAACCAATTTGCACCGTTATGCTGACTGGCCGACTTTCCCACAGTTGTACATCAATGGTGAATTGGTGGGTGGTTGTGACATTATTATGGAACTGTACGAATCAGGTGAACTCAAAAAACTGGTAGATGCAGCGAGCTAATTTAGACGATGACTGAAAAATCGGCACCAGATTGGACCACTGGACATGGCTTTGCGGTTGCCCCGTCCAAGCCCGAACTGAAACAGCCACCCAAGTACCGGGTGATTATGCTGAACGACGACTATACGCCGATGGATTTTGTCGTCGAGGTATTGGAAAAACTGTTTGATATGGGGCGTGAGCGGGCAACGCGCACCATGCTGCAGGTGCACACGGAAGGCCAGGCTTTGTGCGGGGTATTTACTTTTGAAATCGCTGAGGCCAAAGTAGAACAGGTCAATAGTTATGCCCAGCACAACGGGCATCCTTTACAGTGCACCATGGAGCAAGAATAACCGTGGCAGCCAGACAACAGGCGAAATGACGTATGTTAAGTAAAGAATTAGAGCACACGCTGAGCCAGGCATTTAACTATGCCCGGCAACGTTCGCATGAGTTTCTGACCGTCGAGCATTTGCTTCTGGCCCTGCTGGAAAACGGCCAGGCATTGGCAGTCTTGAAAGCCTGTGAGGTGGATATTGCCGCTTTGCGTCAGGACTTGACCGATTTTCTTGCCGATAACTTGCCAACCTTACCGGAGGATACCGAGCGCGAAACCCAGCCGACCCTGGCTTTTCAGCGGATTTTGCAACGTGCGGTGATGCACGTGCAATCATCTGGTGGCGAAGAAGTGACCGGTGCCAACGTATTGGTATCGATTTTTTCTGAGCAGCAGTCGCAAGCCGTATATTTACTGCAAAAACAAGATGTCACGCGTCTGGATGTGGTCAATGCCATCAGCCATAGCAGTATCGGTGAAGTCAGTCAGGAGACCAAAGTCGAAAAGCCTTTGGGTGAAGACGGTGAGGGCAGCGGCGAGAATAAAAGCGCACTGGCCTTGTATGCTTCTAATTTGAATGCTGAAGCCAAACTGGGTCGCATTGATCCATTAATCGGTCGTGCCCATGAAATTGAGCGCACTTTGCAGGTGCTGTGCCGTCGTCGGAAAAATAATCCCTTGTTTGTCGGGGAAGCAGGCGTTGGTAAAACTGCTTTAGCTGAAGGTCTGGCCAAGCGTATTGAAGATGGTGATGTGCCAGAAGTGCTGGAAGATGCAGTGATTTATGCACTGGATATGGGCGCATTAGTGGCCGGTACCAAATACCGTGGTGATTTTGAAAAACGCTTGAAAGCGCTGCTACGCGAAATCAACCAGAAAGAACATGCAATTTTGTTTATTGACGAAATCCATACCGTGATTGGTGCCGGTAGTGCCGGTAACAGTGCTATGGACGCCGCCAATTTATTAAAACCATTGCTCGCTAATGGTGAATTAAAATGTATTGGTTCAACCACTTATCAGGAATACCGCAGCATTTTTGAACATGATCGGGCACTGGCCCGGCGTTTCCAAAAGATTGAGGTGCCTGAGCCATCAGTGGCTGAAACCATAGAAATTCTTAAAGGCCTGAAACCAGGACTGGAAGCGCATCACAATGTGCGTTATTCAGCTGCAGCGATTGTCCAGGCAGCTGAATTAGCGGCCCGGCACATCAATGACCGTTATTTACCCGATAAAGCTATTGATGTGCTCGATGAGGTTGGCGCTGCGCAACGAATTTTGCCAAAATCACGCCGTAAAAAAATGATCGGTGTTGGCGATGTGCAGCAAATTGTTGCCAAGATCGCCCGGATCCCTGCTAAAACAGTCAGCAATGCCGATAAAGATAATCTGCGCAATTTAGAACCAAATCTGAAACACGTTATTTTTGGTCAAGACGAAGCCATTTCAGCATTGAGTTCGGCTATCAAGATGGCGCGTTCCGGCTTGGGTCATCCGGAAAAACCCACCGGCGCCTTTTTATTCGCTGGTCCCACCGGTGTCGGTAAAACCGAAGTTACCCGCCAGTTAGCGCATATTCTCGGTGTAGAGCTGATCCGCTTTGATATGTCCGAATACATGGAATCCCATACCGTGTCACGTTTAATCGGCGCGCCGCCGGGTTATGTCGGCTTTGATCAGGGTGGTTTATTAACGGATGCGATTATCAAACAACCGCATGCCGTGTTATTGCTTGATGAAATTGAAAAAGCCCATCCGGATGTCTTTAATCTGCTGTTGCAAGTGATGGATCACGGCACATTGACTGATAATAATGGCCGTAAAGCTGACTTCCGTCATGTGGTGCTGGTGATGACCAGTAATGCTGGTGCCCAGGAAATGAACCGGGCCAGCATTGGCTTTACCAAACAAGAAATGCATCAGAGCGACAGTACAGAAGCGCTGAAACGTACCTTTACGCCGGAATTCCGTAACCGTCTGGATGGCATTATTCAGTTCAAACCACTGACCCCTGATGCCATTTTACGGGTTGCTGATAAATCGGTGCTGGAGCTGGAAATGCTGTTGCAGGATAAAAACGTCACTATCGAAATTGATAATGATGCCCGCGAATGGCTGGCCGAACATGGTTACGATGTGCAAATGGGCGCCCGGCCGATGGCGCGTCTGGTACAGGAGAAAATCAAGCGGCCGCTGGCGGATGAATTACTGTTTGGTAAGCTTAGTGAAGGTGGTCATGTTCGGGTGTTGCTCAGAGATAATGAGCTGCATTTGGAAATTATTAACGAAACCGAATCGGTTTGAGTTGATAGTAAAAGCCCCCTGGGTAGTGACTACTACTCAGGGGAGCAGCCGCCTTGTTTCATTCATCAGAATATGCTGATGCATGGGTCATCTTCATAGCAAGTTATGCACCTGTTTTACAAGTTCTTCACAAGGCCGTGCAACATCTAACGCTAACTGCTTGATCTACAATGAACCATTGTAAGTTATTGAAAATAATAATATTATTTTATTGCTCAAATTTTGACCATTTTGTGACCAACCCTGCAATTTGAACAACTTAGCGATTAACTCCAACGTTAAACACAGACTTATCCACAGAAAATGTGAGTAACTTTACAAAATGGTTACAGTCACAGAATAAGGTGCTTAAGACCTACAATTCAATACCTTTTTGAGCACGGATACCATCCCGAAAAGCGTGCTTAACGTCATCAATACGACTTACCGTATCCGCTGCATCAATCACTGCCTGCGGTGCGCCGCGACCGGTAATGATGACATGCTGCATAGCAGGACGTTTGGCCAGATCAGCCAACACGGTTTCGGTATCAAGATAATGCATTTTCAGGACGATATTTAGTTCGTCCAGCAAAATAACGCTGATATTGGGATCCGCTAACATCTCCTTAACAATGTCCCAGCCTTTTTCTGCCGAGCGTTTATCCTGCTCAAGATTTTGCGTATCCCAGGTAAAACCATCCCCCACCACATGGTAGCTGACCTGCTCCGAAAACCGCCGGTAAAAGGCTTCTTCACCGGTACTCATCGCACCTTTAATAAACTGCACAATGCCAACCTGCATATCATGACCCAGGGCCCGGGCAATCATGCCAAAGCCGGAGGAACTTTTGCCTTTGCCATTGCCGGTAATGCACAGTAACAGACCTTTATCTTTATTAGCTTGCTGGATCTGCGTATCAACAACCTGCTTTTGTTTTTGCATACGTTGTTGATGGCGTTGGTTTTTGTCTGCTGATGATTCAGTCATGGCTTCTCCCTGATAGACGCCGATGCCGGTGCATCGACACATGTATTTTATAGAACAATTTCAATACCCATTACAGCAGAAACACCGTTGGCCTGAAAACCGAATGCTGGCTCATAATTGCGGTCAGTGGCGTTTTCCAGCCGACCAAATAACCGCAAATCTCGAGAAAAATAGTACTGACCGGTGACATTGACGACACTGTAGCCACCGCGTTGTATGTGACTACCAACAGCATCGATATCAATTCGCTGGCCGATATATTCAATATTGCCGGCCAGTGTTAATTTTTCAGCAGGTCGGTATTCAGCCAAAAAGCCAGCTTTATGTCTGGGGCGACGTAATAATTGCCGATCTTCGCCATCGAGACTGCGAGTGTAGGTATAGTGTGCCCGCAACTCGAGCTGTTCAGTGGCAGATAGCTGGAATTCGGTTTCCAGACCTTCAATTTTGGCTGCATTTTCATTGACACTGGTGCTGTCAGTACTTGGTAAAAATACCGTTGTGATTAAGTCATCAATATCACTCTGAAAATAAGTGATGGCCGTTTTCAGATGTTGATTCCAGAAACGCTGATCCAAACCGATTTCCCAGCTGCGGCTGGTTTCAGCTTTTAAGTCGGGATTGCCACGGTAAGCGCTGCCAAAATTATTGGGCGTAAAACCAAATAATTCAAATAGAGATGGCGCTTTAAAACCGGTTCCATAGGCAGCGCGCAGG
>JAVVFF010000212.1:0-1672 GCA_032250995.1 Methylophaga sp.
TGTTACTGGTGGTGATAACCGGCCTGATTTGGCTGGTAGATCGCTTGTTTTGGGCAAAACATCGCAGCGCTGATAATAAAGAACCGGCGGTGGTTGAGTATGCCCGGTCGTTTTTTCCGATCATTTTGCTGGTACTGGTGATTCGTTCATTTATTGCTGAGCCATTTCGCATCCCTTCGGCGTCAATGTTACCAACCCTGCATATCGGTGATTTTATTCTGGTGAATAAATTTGCCTACGGCATTCGCCTGCCGGTTATCAACAGTAAAATTGTCGATACCGGTGCGCCTGAGCGCGGTGATGTCATTGTGTTTCGTTATCCGCAACAACCGGAAATTGATTATATTAAGCGGGTAGTAGGCTTGCCCGGTGACAAGATTGGCTACTTTGATAAAACCGTGTATATCAATGGTGAAGCTATCGAACAACAAGCGCTGGAAAACGATGTTCAACTTAGTAATCAGCTCAGCGCTAGTAGTGAAGTGTTTTATGAATCATTCAATGGCGAACAACACACCATAGCCATTGAAAATAACCAGCCCGGCGCTGAAGGTGAAATGCGGGTACCAGAAGGTCATTATTTTGTTATGGGTGACAACCGTGATAACAGTAATGACAGCCGTTTTTGGGGACCGGTACCGGAAAGTCATTTAGTCGGTAAAGCGTTTATGATATGGATGAGTTGGGATTGGCAGGCCGGCGGTATCGTCTGGTCGCGTCTTGGACAGGCTATTGACTGAGGAAAAACAAATGAAAAAACAGCAGGGTATGACCTTAATCGGCTGGGTGATTGTGCTGGCCATCATTGGTTTTTTTGCCACCTTGACCATGCGGCTGCTACCGATGTATCAGGAATATTATGGTGTTTTACAGATTATGGATTCTATGGAAACCGAAATCAAAAACAATCAACTGACCAAACAACAGGTCATGACCTTGTTAAGCCGGCGTTTTGATACTGGTTATATTTTTAGTGTCAAACCGGAAAACATTGAACTGGGCCGCGGCAAAAGCGGTGCCTACGTTACCCGGATAAAAATTGACTATGAAGTACGCAAGCCGTTTATCGCGCAAATTGATTTGATAGGTCATTTCGTCAAAGAGATTGATGTAGAGCCCGAGTCACGAGAGATACAATGATCAGCAGCAAGCAACAGCAGCTGTGTGAAAAACTGCAGGTTAATTTTCAGGATCCGACCCTTTTACAGCAGGCCTTAACGCATCGCAGTGCCGATCCGAAAAACAATGAACGTCTGGAATTTTTAGGTGATGCCATACTCAGTCTGGTGATTGCTGAGGCGCTGTATATGCGTTTCCCCCAAGTTAAAGAAGGCAAACTAAGCCGCCTGCGTGCCTCTTTGGTACGCGGTGAAACGCTGGCTGAACTGGGTCGTGAGCTGAATCTGGGTGAAGTTCTGGTATTGGGCCCCGGTGAGTTAAAAAACGGTGGTTTTCGCCGTGAATCGATTCTGGCTGACGCCGTTGAAGCGATATTTGCTGCCGTGTATTTAGATAGTGGCTACCAGCCGGTCAGGCAGCTAATCATGCATCTTTACGACGAGCGGCTGGACAGCATTGATGCCAGTGAAGCGGTTAAAGATCCCAAAACCCGATTACAAGAGTTATTACAAAGCCGGAAGTTACCGTTGCCAATATACAATGTCAAAGAACT
>JAVVFF010000085.1:0-9408 GCA_032250995.1 Methylophaga sp.
CTTTAACACCCAGACCTGCGGGGGAAATACCACCTGCAGTGCCAACGTTTCCCAGGCAGATTGATGTTTACAGAGGATCACACAAGGCTCATCAGCAATTAACTCACGGCCTTCGACTTCCAGTTTGATTCCGCAAATTAACTTCAGCAGCAAGATATTCCAGATCGCCCAGCGACTGATGATCTGGTAGCGGAATTTAAAAGGCAACGGCCACAGCAACACGCCGAGACAGGAAAACAGCACGGCACTAACACTGTAAACGATAAAAAACAGCGTCGAGCGCAGCCAGATCATCAAACGGTCGGCTCCACCAAGGCATCGGCAGCTGCCGCCAAATCATCATAAATCAGCACACCGTCAGGCACACCAGCTTTTTCTGTTGCCGCACCTTTACCGGTACGCACTAAAATCGGCCGGGCCCCCGCTGTTTGTGCTGCTTCAATATCGCGGATCGAATCACCAACTGCAGGCACATTTTCCAGACTGACCCGCAAGCGGTGCGCCAAATCGTTAAATGAACCGGACTTGGGTTTGCGGCAGCTACAATCATCATCCGGCCCATGCGGGCAAAACATAATCGCCTCAATCCGGCCGCCCACCTGTGACAACATCCGGCGCATTTTGCTGTGAATGCGGTTAAGCATTTCTACATCCAGCAGACCGCGGGCAATCCCCGATTGATTGGTAATAACCACCACCCGAAAACCCGAATAATTAAGCCGGGCAATCGCTTCCAGACTGCCGTCAATCGGCTCCCATTCGGCCGGTGACTTAATAAAGTCATCGGAATCGTGATTAATCACGCCATCGCGGTCTAGAATAATCAACGACATGGCAGCCTCCGTTTATTGTTGCAGACAGGAAATATCGGCAACACCGATAAATAATGCTCGGGTTTGATTAAGCAATGCCAGACGATTACCGCGTACTGCCGGATCGTCAGCCATCACCATGACCTCATCAAAGAATTTATCAATGCTGTCGCGCATGGTCGCCAGATGTTTTAATACCGCTGAATAATCAGCTTGCTGCATTAATGGCGCCGCCGTTTGTTGCACCTGCATCACCAGCGCCGCCAAATCCTGTTCAGCCTGGTCGCTGAGCAAGTCGGCTTTAAGCCCTAACTGCTGATCGTAAGCGCCATTTTTGCGGAGAATATTATCTATCCGCTTATTGGCCGCCGCTAACGCTTCTGCCTCTGGCATGGTCCGGAAGTCACTCACCGCTTCAAGTCGCTGCATAAAATCCAGCGGCCGGCGGGGCGCCACCACCAGCACCGCCTCAAACGTATCAACGGTGTAGCCATTATCCAAAACATAACCGCGCAACCGTTCAAACATATAATTTTGTACTTGCTCGGCAGCGGCTCTTTCGGTGAGCCTATCAGCAAAATTATCGGCTGCAATTTGTAACAATTCAGTGAGATCCAGATCCAACTGCTTTTCGATAATAATCCGTAACGCGCCCAGTGCGGCACGCCGCAAAGCAAACGGATCTTTGGCGCCGGTCGGTGGCTGGCCAATACCAAATAAGCCCACCAACGTATCCAGCTTTTCGGCCAGACTCAGCGCCTGACCAATACCACTTGCCGGTAAATCATCACCGGCAAACCGTGGCATATATTGCTCATCCAGCGCATTGGCAACTTCGGTGGATTCACCATCAAGCGTCGCATAATTACGACCCATAATGCCCTGTAATTCCGGAAATTCACCAACCATTTCGGTGAGCAAATCGCACTTAGCTAGTTCACCGGCGCGCTGGGCTTGCGCCGCATCGGCGCCGATTTTTCCGGCAATCCCGGCTGCCAGCTTGGCCACCCGCTGCGACTTATCGTAAACCGTGCCCAATTTATTTTGGAAAACGATGGTTTTTAACTGTTGTTGTCTTGCCGATAAAGGTTGCTTACGATCAGTATCCCAGAAAAACGCCGCATCACTGAGCCGTGGCCGAATCACCCGCTCATTACCAGCAATCACCTGTGCCATATCGCGGCTTTCAATATTACAAACCGTAATAAAATTTGCTAAAAGCTGACCAGGTTTGGCTTGTACCGGAAAATATTTCTGATGGCCTTGCATCGACGAAATCAATGCCTGCGGTGGCAGTGCCAAAAAGCGTTTATCAAAACTGCCAGCAATCGCTACCGGCCATTCCACCAAACCAGTCACTTCATCCAGCAAGTCTTTATCAATAATCGCTTCACCACCGAGCGTGCTGGCTAATTCTGTTACCTGGCCCAGAATGGCCTCACGCCTCGACATAAAATCAGCCATCACATGGCCTTCGGTTTCCAATTGCGGTGCATAACTGCGGGCACTGTTAATGCGAATCGGCTGGGGATGATGAAAACGGTGACCATAAGAAATACGATCTGCGTTTGTGTCGAGAATGGTTGCCGGTACCACCTCATCACCGAGCAACATCACCAACCAGTGTACCGGCCGGACAAATTCCGCATTGGAATTCCCCCAACGCATGCGTTTGGCAATCGGTAGCGCGTCTAAAGCCTGCTGAATGATCTGTGGCAATAATGCCGCTGCAGATTGACCGGCTTGTTGCTGGCGATACACCAGCCATTTACCTTTATCGGTTTCCAGCGTTTCCAGGGCATCCACTGCTACGCCACAGGATCTGGCAAAACCCTGCAACGCTTTGCTGGGATTACCATCGTCATCAAACGCCGCTGCTACCGCCGGACCGCGTTTTTCAATTTGCCGATCCGCTTGCCGGGTTTGTAAATCATAAACCGTCACGGCCAAACGTCTTGCCGCCGCATACGCCGCTGTACTGGAAAAGCTCAATTTAGCCGCTTTCAGCCCTTGTTCAATACCGCCTAATAAAGCACAGCTCAAGGAGCCCAATGCGGTTGGCGGCAATTCTTCAGTACCCAGTTCAAATAAAAAGTCCTGCTGGCTCATGCGCTGGCCTCCTGCTTGGCCAGCATCGGAAAGCCCAATGATTCCCGGCGATCAAAATATGCCTGCGCCACAGCCCGCGCCAGGGTTCGCACCCGTAAAATAAATCGTTGCCGCTCGGTAACTGAAATCGCTTTGCGGGCATCCAATAAATTAAAGGTGTGTGATGCTTTGAGCACCATTTCATAGGCAGGCAATGGCAGGCCGGCAGCAATCATGCGTTCACTCTCGGTTTCACAGATATCAAACAAGTTAAATAAATGCTCGGTATTGGCGTGTTCGAAGTTATAGGCCGACATTTCCACTTCATTTTGCAGGAACACATCACCATATGTGACTTTACCGAGTGGGCCGTCGGCCCAGACTAGGTCATAAACACTTTCAACACCCTGCAAATACATGGCAATACGCTCTAAACCATAGGTGATTTCGCCAGTGACAGGCCTGCATTCCAGACCGCCGACCTGCTGAAAATAGGTGAACTGGGTGACTTCCATGCCATTCAACCAGACTTCCCAACCCAGTCCCCAGGCGCCAAGTGTCGGTGATTCCCAGTTATCTTCAACAAAACGAATATCGTGAATCGAAGTATCGAGTCCCAGCATCCCCAATGAGCCTAAATACAGATCCTGAATATCCAGCGGTGAGGGTTTAATCACCACCTGAAACTGATAATAATGTTGCAAGCGGTTGGGGTTATCACCATAACGGCCATCAGTCGGCCGCCGTGACGGCTGCACATAAGCGGCGCTCCAGGGCTCGGGGCCAATGGCGCGTAAAAACGTCGCGGGATGAAAGGTCCCGGCACCGACTTCCATATCATAAGGCTGTAATAATACACAGCCCTGCTGCGCCCAATATTGTTGCAGGCGCAGAATCAGTTCCTGAAAGGTTTTTGGCGTAGCTGCCAGCACCGCAGGCTCAGTCATCAGAACTCTCATTTGGTTGAATTATAAAATGCTGTGATTATAGCGAATATGCGCCCTGCTTGTAGAGTTGCCGATCACTGGCAGGCATTGTGGTAACAACAATTTGCCGTGAACGATACGGTACAATAAAGATGAGCAAGCCCAATAATTTCACAGGAAACAGGCCCCATGACCCGACGTATTGGCATCGTGATGGATCCGATTTCGACCATTAACACCAAAAAAGACAGTAGCCTTGCCATGTTATTGGCCGCCCAAGTGCGTGGTTGGCAAATTTTTTATATGCAGCAGTCAGATGTATTTTTGCGCGACGGTCAGGTGCTGGCATCGATGGCTGCATTAACGGTGCAGGATGATCCCTACGATTGGTATCAGCTCGGTGATCTGCAAATTGCACCGTTGCATTCACTGGATGCGATATTGATGCGCAAAGATCCGCCGTTTGATATGGAATATATTTACAGCACCTATTTACTGGAGCAGGCCCAGTCTAAAGGCACATTGATTATCAATGACCCGCAAAGCCTGCGCGATGCCAACGAAAAATTATTTACTGCCTGGTTCCCGCAGTGCTGCCCACCGACACTGGTCACCCGGCAAAAATCACTGATGCGCGAATTTCAGGCACAGCACGGCGACATCATTATCAAACCACTGGATGGTATGGGCGGCGCTTCTATATTCCGGGTAATGCAAGGCGATCCGAATTTTTCGGTGATTGTTGAAACCCTGACTGAAAACGGCAGCAAATCAGTGATGGTGCAGCGCTATTTGCCGGCCATTAAAGACGGCGACAAACGTATTTTGCTGATTAACGGCGAACCGGTACCGTATGCTTTAGCAAGGATCCCGGCAGAGGGTGAAACCCGTGGCAATTTAGCGGCCGGCGGCCGTGCTGAAGGTCGCGAACTGACCGAGCGGGATCGCTGGATTTGCAGTCAGGTTGGCCCCACACTGCGTGAAAAAGGTTTGTTATTTGTTGGCCTGGATGTTATCGGTGATTACCTGACCGAAATTAATGTCACTAGCCCGACCTGTATTCGCGAACTGGACCGGCTGTTTAACTTAGATATTGCCGGTGATTTGATGACGGCCATTGAGACACAATTATGCGCTTGATTTTTTTTATTTTGCTAAGTCTTAGCCTGCTGACTGCTTGCGGTGAACAGCCAGTGCAAACCGCTAAAATTTATGCTTTTGGTACTGAAATCGATATCAGTATTTATGGTGAAGACGAAGCCACATTTGAACGGGCAGTGGGTCAGCTGGAAGACACTTTTTCTGATGTTAATAACCTATGGCATGCCTGGCAGCCCAGCGTCTTGACTCGTATTAATGATGCGATTAACACCGGTGCAAAAATTGCCGTTGATGACAATGTTGCCATCGTTATTGGCCAGGCACAACAACTGGCGCGTGATAGTAATCATTTATTTAACCCCGCTGCCGGGCAGTTATTTACCTTATGGGGTTATGAGCAAGATGACTGGTTTGAATCACGGCCACCGCCTGCCCAGACAAAGATTGATAAATGGCTGGCAGCCAATCCTACTATGGATAATATTATTATCGATAATGGCCAATTACACAGTAATAACCCGATGGCCAAATTGGGGTTTGGTGGCTTTGCCAAAGGCTATGCAGTTGATGCGGCGATTAAAGTGCTGAAAGCCGAACAAATTGATAATGCCATTATTAATATCGGCGGCGATTTACGGGCGATTGGCCAACATGGCAAACGCCCCTGGAATATCGGCATTCGTCATCCCCGTCAGGAGGGTGTGCTGGCCTCAGTCACTGTCAATAATGATGAAAGCGTGTTTAGCTCCGGCGATTATGAGCGTTATTTTGAATACCAGGGCAAACGTTATCCGCATATTATGGATCCACGCACCGGCTATCCGGCTGATCAGGCGATGTCAGTGACTGTCATTGATAATAATGCTGCACGCGCCGATGCAGCGGCGACGGCATTATTTGTTGCCGGTGATAACTGGCCGCAGCTGGCCGCCCAAATGGGCTTGAAACACGTGATGTTGATGACCGATGAAGGTATTCTGGAAATGAGCCCGGCGATGGCCGAAAGGGTCAAACTCATCAGTTATCAGGATGAGCCGGTGTTGCGTGAAATCCCTTGATTTGAACTGATTTTATGGATAACTACAGCAACGATCGTTTGATTTTCACCCTGCTATTTTCGGTGATCATTCACGTTGCTGTGATCCTTGGCGTTAGTTTTGATGTGTTCTCATCACCAACCAATGCGCCGGTCAATAATCTGGATATCACGCTGGTTAAAGAACAAACCATGAAAGCGCCTGAACAAGCTGATTTTCTGGCTCAGGCCGATAATGAAGGTGGCGGCGAATTGGATACGCCCACGCCGAATCCGACACATGATTTACCCGTACCATTAGCAGAAGACAGTCCCAGCTCACCACCGCCGGTCGAAATGACCCAAGTCGAACCGTTGGAAACCGTACCGCTCATTACACCACCAGCCGTTGTTCCCGACCCTGAACCGGTTGCTGAACCAACACCTGAGCCCGAACCGGAACCGGAACCAACGTCTAAACCAGAAACCCAGCCAGAACCTGAGCCGGCAATTGCTGATCAGAAAATCACCAGCAAAACCGCCGAGCGGCAGGTAGAAAGCGCTGAGGCCGAGACTGAAACACTGCAATCCGCCGAGGATATCGCTGAACCAGCCGCCCAACGTCCCAGTGCCCAGCAAATGATGGCACAGGCGCGCACCGAAATCAGCAGTTTGCAGGATCAGTTGGCCAGAACCAGCAAAGCACTTAGTGAACGGCCAAAAAAACGCCGTATTTCCGCAGCCACCAAAGAATTTGCCGCTGCCGCTTATATGCGGGCCTGGGAAATGAAAGTCGAGCGTATCGGCAATATGAATTATCCACAGGAAGCCCGTGATAAAGGCATTAATGGCAGCCTGATGTTATCGGTGGATATTCGTCCGGATGGCAGCGTGCCGGCCGATGGCATCGTGGTTTCCCGATCTTCCGGCCACAAGGTACTGGACGATGCCGCCGTCAAAATTGTCCGGCTGGGCGCGCCCTATGCAAACATTCCCGACGATGTTCTTAAAGACAACGATATGCTGACTATCATCCGCACCTGGAAATTTGAAAGCCAGCGCGGTCTCTCAGCCCGATAACCTTTATCATGCGTAAAGATAGTCGCGGATCTGCGCTTCCGATTTCTGGATCAGGTTTTTAGTCAGCGTATGGCTGATGAGTTTTTGTGTGGTATAGCTTATGTGTTGGCGTAATAAACCCATAAATCCTGATGGGGCCACAATCACCAAATCGTTAAAGTCGCCACCGATCCGGCCGGCCTCTAACCTGTCACTGAGGGACTGGGCAAAACGTTGCGCCTCTAATTTTTGTGGATCGCTGTGTGGTTCCAACGCATGTTGGCTAGAACCCCGTGAATTTCGACCGGGCCGGTCAGCAACCAAGTCATGATTTTGTACCCGGCTGGCCGGATTCACCATGTCATCAATTTCGATTAAAGGCTGATTTTTATTATCGACGGCAAAGATCCTTGCCCGGCTGCTTTCTGCGACCACTATCCATTTTTGCTTCATCTTGCCACTCCTTAAAAAGGCTTAACTTAATGAAATAGAGCGCTTTTCATCTTTCATATTCACCCTTGCTGGCAATGCGTTGAATGATAAACAAGCCCTAGATTATTACAATTTGATTATGCGCCCGATTGTTTACAGTTGCATCATTCGCTGGCCAATAATTGATAACCCAGCTGTGCTTTATTAACCGGATTATCTTTCAAAGGCAGATGCTGCTTTAGTTGTTGGGCAAATTGTTTAAGAACTTCCAAATCACCGTGACGTAATTCCAGCTCAATTTCATGGATCGGTGTTTCAGCATCGGCGGTTTTCACCCGACCCTGATCGTAAGCCAGTTCAATATGGGTTCCATCAATATCCAGATCCCAGGTGACACGGGTAAATTCAGTGCTAAAAATACAGCGCAATTGATGCCATTGACCGGAATCATCAACGATGGGTGCCAGCGGTGTTTGCCGAAGCAGCGCTTTATCAAACTCGCCGCTTAATAAAGGCTGATCCCACTCTTCACGCTGATGCAGGCCGTCTTTGACCTGGCCGGCATTTTTAACGGTTTGTAGCCATTGGCCTTCAACTTTGCGCAGCCGCAGCGCGATACGCATATCGCGCAAGGTGAAATTAGGCGTATCAAAATAATCGGTGCGCAGCGACTGGGTTTTGCGGCGGGTGACTTTATCTTGCAACCAGTCGACAGCATATAAATCCAGCGGTGCGCCGCTGACCGATAATTTTATTTCCTGTTCCAGACTCATTTCAGTAATTGCTTCAGATAATGACCGGTATGTGAGTGTTTATCTTGCGCCACTTGTTCTGGTGTGCCAACCGTAATGATTTTACCACCGCCAGAACCGCCTTCCGGGCCCATATCAATGATCCAGTCAGCCGTTTTCACCACATCCAGATTGTGTTCGATAACGACGATAGTATTGCCGCGATCGCGCAGGTGATGCAGCACTTTCAGCAATTGTTCGATATCAAAAAAGTGCAGACCGGTAGTCGGTTCATCGAGAATATATAAGGTCTTGCCGGTATCGCGTTTCGACAGTTCTTTGGCTAATTTGACCCGCTGCGCTTCACCACCCGACAAGGTGGTCGCATTCTGGCCCAGCTTGATATAGGTCAGGCCGACATCAATCAATGTTTGCAGCTTTTTGGCGACCACCGGAATGTTTTCAAAAAAAACATTGGCATCTTCAATGGTCATATCCAGCACTTCGGTGATGGTTTTGCCTTTGTAGCGAATATCCAGAGTTTCCCGATTATAACGCTGGCCTTTGCAAACATCACAGGGCACATAAATATCGGGCAAAAAGTGCATTTCAACTTTAATCAGGCCGTCACCCTGACAGGCTTCACAGCGACCGCCTTTAACGTTAAAGCTAAAGCGTCCCGGGCCATAACCACGCGATCGGGCTTCCGGTGTGCCGGCAAATAATTCACGGATTGGTGTAAATAAACCGGTATAGGTTGCCGGATTAGAGCGCGGTGTACGGCCAATCGGGCTTTGATTAATCGCTACGACTTTATCAAGCTGATCCAAGCCCAAAATTTCGGTATGCGGTGCCGGTTCATCGGAAGCCCCGTTCAACGTTTTTGAAGTTAACTTCAACAGCGTTTCGTTAATCAATGTCGATTTCCCGCTACCCGATACACCGGTGACACAGGTCATCAGGCCAATCGGAATATCCACATCGACATGTTGCAGGTTATTACCACAGGCACCACGCAGGCCAATCACCTTGCCGGCATGGGCTTTCTGGCGTTTCTCCGGCACGGCAATCTTAAGACGGCCCGATAAATATTTGCCCGTCAATGAGTTTTCGCTGGCCATAATATCGGCAGGTGTACCCTGGGCGACAATTTCACCGCCATGAACGCCAGCACCGGGGCCAATATCCAATACATAATCAGCGCTGCGAATAGCGTCTTCATCATGTTCAACGACAATCACGGT
>JAVVFF010000086.1:0-8089 GCA_032250995.1 Methylophaga sp.
GATCTTGGAACAGGCATTTAGTTCATTTTTCTTAAACGAGATTCAGGTTAACTATTAAGCGTAACGCTGACATGATGCACCTGCTGATCATTGATCAGCGGGAATTTGCCATTGCTAGCGCCGGCTTCGCCGGCAGCCGGCAAGACAACATCATCAACTGACAGCCTGGTCACTTGTTGTGGCTGACCGGCCTGGCAGTTTATGGTGATGTGATACAGCGTTTCATGGTAACGATAATGGATCTTAAATAATTGCCAGTCAGCCGGCACGCACGGGGCAATTCTCAGATGACCGTCTTCAAGGTTAATGCCTAATAAGGTTTCCACTGTCAGACGATACATCCAACCGGCGGCGCCGGTATACCAGGTCCAGCCGCCACGGCCGGTATGCGGCGGGGCACCGTAAATATCGGCGCTCATGACATATGGCTCAACTTTGTAACGGGCAATGGCTTCTTCGGTATCGCCATGATTAACCGGGTTTAACATTTCGTAAAATTCCCAGGCACGTTTTTTATCACCCATCGCTGCAAAGGCCATTGTCGTCCAGATAGCGGCATGGGTGTATTGACCTCCGTTTTCACGCACACCGGGCACATAACCCTTAATATAGCCCGGCTCCAAATCGGATTTATCAAAAGGCGGATCCAATAATTGAATGAGTTGATCATCACGGCGCACCAGATGTTTATCAACAGCATTCATGGCTTGCCGGGTTCGATTGAACTCTCCACCCTGGGATAATACCGACCAGCTCTGACTAATAGAATCAATCTGACATTCATCATTTATAACAGAGCCCAGCGGCGTGCCATCGTCAAACCAGGCACGCTGATACCATGCACCATCCCAAGCATGGGCTTCAATATGTTGCCGTAAAATGTCTGCTTGTTGCCGGCATTTTTTAGCAAAATCAGCATCATTGAAGGTGGTTGCCAGCTGCGAAAATTGCTGCAAATTGTCATATAAAAACCATGCCAGCCAGACGCTTTCGCCTTTACCATCCTGACCGACCCGGTTCATACCGTCATTCCAGTCGCCACAGCCCATTAATGGCAACTGATGGGCGCCAAACCGCAAACCATGCTTGAGGGCACGAACGCAATGTTCATACAGAGTGGCTATTTCCACCGAACGTTGTGGCTGATCATAATAAGCTTCCTCATCGGCATTTAATTCCCGGCCTTCCAGAAAGTGCACCTGTTCATCAAGAATGCCGGTATCACCGGTGCTGGTGACATAACGACAGGTGGCATAAGGCAACCACAAATAATCATCGGAAAAATGCGTGCGTACCCCCTGACCATTAGGCGGATGCCACCAATGCTGGACATCCCCTTTAATAAACTGCCGGCCGGCACACATTAAGATTTGTTCACGAGCCAGCCAGGGTGTGGCATGAATCAATGCCATAGTGTCCTGTAATTGATCCCGGAAACCAAACGCGCCTCCTGACTGATAGTAACCACTGCGTCCCCATAAACGACAGGATAGCGTTTGATAAATCAGCCAGCCATTGGCCATGACATTTAACGCTGCATTTGGGGTTTCGACATTGACGGTGCCCAAGGTGTGATTCCAAAATTGCCAGACCGATTCCAGTGCTTGTTTGGCAGCCAGCGGCCCGCCATATTGTTCAATCATTTGATTGGCATCACCAACACTGCTGGCCGCGCCAATAATAAAAACAATTTCACGCGTTTGACCGGCGGGCAGTTCAAATTTGCTTTGAATAGCCGCACAAGGATCTAAGCCAGCGCCGGTATTACCCGATAACTGTTGACGGCGCATGGCAGCAGGGTTGGCCAGTGAGCCATTACGGCCAATAAATTCTCTTCGGTTGCCGGTCATGGTCTGTTTTTGTGCACTGCTATGCACAAACATGACTTGATCCGAATACTCCCGGCTGTACGCATTGCGGCCAAATATGGCGCCATTAAGCGGTTCGGTTTCGGTGACAATATGCATTAAATTGCTATGCCGCGATTCACCCAGCACTAATTCCCAGTAGCCGGTTAATGACAGTTTACGCGTGCGTTTAGCGTTATTAGTCAGTTTCACCACCACAAATTTTATCGCCGCGTCCATCGCCACATAGGTAGTCAGCTCGGCGGTTATGTCTGCTTGGTTATGTTCAAAAATGCTATAGCCAAAACCATGCCGGCAGACATAACCGGAATGTCCCCGGGCTGGCAATGGCGTTGGTGACCAGAATTCGCCGGTAGCCTCGTCACGGATATACATTGCTTCACCACTGCTGTCACTGACTGGATCATTTAACCATGGGGTAAGCCGGAATTCGTGAGCATTTTTTACCCAGCTGTAAGCACTGCCACTGTCACTGACCACGGTGCCAATATACGGACTGGCGATCACATTCACCCAGGGTGCCGGCGTGGTTTGGCCCGGCTCCAGTTTGATAACGTATTCATGACCATCCGGCGTAAAACCGCCCAGGCCATTATTAAAAATACTGTCCCGTGATAACAGTGGCTGAGCAGACAGTGTTTTGACTTTATCGGTGATCGCCAGTTGATCCGATAAACGTGATTTTAAAACCCGCCGGTCCGCCTGCTCAATCAGCGTGTCGTGGCTATCACTGAATACCAGCCGGGCGACCGTTTGCAAAAGTACCCGTTCATCTTCAGTCAGTTCATCAGCGCGGCGTAAAAATACCCCCCCGGATTTATCCAGCACTTGTGCTTCTGGCCCGGCATTAATCAGTGCCATAATGCGATCCTGTAGCGTAGCGCGATAGCTGGAAAAATCTTCATTGATAATCACCAGATCGGCAACTAAACCTTTCATTCGCCAATAAGCATGGGCCTGCAAAGCCTGTTTAACCAGATCGATACGATTGATATCACCAATCTGTAACAACACGATAGGCAAATCACCGGAGATAGCAAAGCGCCATAATCGCGATTGACCCAACTGGTTGCGGGCAATGATGGCCGGCGCTGCGCGGCGAAGCCCATTACCGAAAATCACCGAATTGGCTAAACGTCCATAAACTTGCGCATCGGCTTCGCTGATATTGAGATGACGCAACACTTCCTGACTATGAAACCAGGCCATTTCAAAAGCCCGCTCAACAAAATGCCGATCACAATATTTATCAACCAGCACCAAAGCTTCTTCACGGCTTGCTGCCACCCCAGAAATAATTTGCACCACCGCGGAGGCATCCGGTAACAGCGTAAATGTTCGGCGAATGGCAACAATCGGATCCAGCACGGAGCCATCGGTATTGGCTAAAGCGTCTGGGATTGATTTAGACAAGTCGCTGGTTGTCAGTGCCAGCGGGTTAACCGGTGTCCGACCACGACCGATAAATTTCGCACGATCTGTTTCAAATGACGGTTCATCACTGATAGCACCGGGTGCTGCCATTAAATGAAACATCCACGGGACTTTTTCGCCGGCTGTCCGGGGCCGGCGTGTGCAAAGAATTGCTTGTCTGCCGGCTAAAATTTCGGTCTGCACAAACAGATTGCTGAACGCGCGATGGGCCAGATCGGCGGATAACTGGGCCAGCACTACTTCCGCGTAGCTAGTGACTTCGATATGTCGTTGCTGCGCCGATTGATTGGTCAAGGTCACCCGGCGAATTTCGACATCATCTTCTGGCGAAACACTGATTTCAGTATGCGCTTCAATGCCTGAATCCAACCGCCGGTACTCGGCACGAGCCTGCACAAAAATCGCTTCATAATGATCAGCTTTGCGCAGAGTGGGTTGATAAGTTGCCGACCAATAATCGCCATTTTCCCTATCGCGCAAATAGATAAAAGTGCCCCAATTATCGGCGGTCACATCTTCTCGCCAACGGCTGATGGCCAGATCCTGCCAGCGACTGTAGCTGCCACCGGCATGGGTTGCCATCACATGATAACGACCATTCGACAGCAAATGCACTTCTGGCACTGGGGTATTCAGATCGCTGAATACCCGCATCATAGATCGGTTGTCAGCAATCGGTGGCTTGCCCGTCGCGCTGACTTCAGCCGCATGTGGATGCAGCGTAGCACTTTGTTTGGGCACCCGTTCCTGGAGTAATAAATCGGTTGCCCGTACCTGCGGATCTGACAGAAAGCGGCGTTGCATTGGTTGCTTTAATAAAACATGGGCAAAGGCTAATAAACTCATACCCTGATGATGGGCCATAAATGATCTGACCGTGGCATAGGGTTGATTTCTGGGCACCCGCAGCGGCGTGTAATCAATCGCTTCATAAAAGCCGAAATCGCCGGAGAACCCCTGTTCAGCCAAAGATTGTAAATTTAAACAGGCTTCCCGCGGCATCACCATTAACGCCAAAGCAGTGGCGTAAGGTGCTATCACCAAATCCTCACCCAAGCCACGTTTAAAGCCCAGCCCCGGCACGCCAAAAGCGCGATATTGATAAATCTGATTTAAATCAATGGTGTTGTAACAAGATTCGGAAATCCCCCATGGCACAGATCGTTGCCGGCCATATTGGATTTGCCTTGATACGGCTGCCTTACATGTGTGATCTAACAACGTATCCGGATAACTGGGCATGATTAATTGCGGCATCAGGTATTCAAACATTGAGCCGCTCCAAGATATCAAGCTGATATCACCACCATGGCTGGTCAGTAACCGGCCCAGGGCAAACCAATGTTTTTGCGGCACCTGGCCCTGAGCAATTAACAAAAAGCTGGCCAATCGTGCTTCAGAAGCCAACAAGTCATAACATGCCGGATCCCGGCGTCGTTCGGTGACATCAAAGCCGATGGTTAATAATTCTGCTTTGGCATCGTAAAGAAAGCCAAAATCCATCACGGCAATGCGCTGGCAGCGATAGATTAAATCGTCGATCAACTGCAGCTCCTCCAGCGCTTTAGTATTTTGACTTTCTGCAAGCTCAAGCAGCGTCGGGATGTTGGCGGATAATGCTGATTCAGCCAGCAGCTGATGATTGGAATCTTGGATGGCATTTACTTGCCCGGTTAAGGCTTGTAGCCAGGCGTGGCTGGTGGCATCACTATCCAGTGGTAATAATTCGCTAATGACTTCACTGCGGCGGCTAATGTCATCTAAAGCGCTGGTGATATTGGCCTTAGTCCAGGTGATTTCCTGGTTGAGCAATGATTGTAAAAACGCATCCAGATCCGTGATTGCGCGGGCCAGTGTTTTTTTGGCTGGGGTCGTTAGTGAATGATTCAACACCTGCAACGTATCCTGCAAACCTTGCAAAGCATTGGCAGCAAACACTGGCTGATTTTTAAATTCTGCCAGGCCGGCGGTTAAGGTCAATAAGCTGCCAGCCAGATTGCCACTATCCACTGAGGAAATATAATGCGGCGGTAAGATTTGTAATGTGCGGGTGTCGTACCAGTTATAAAAATGGCCGCGATAACGTTCCAGCTTTTCCATGGTGGTGACGGTGTTGTTAATGCGCTGGATACTTTCCCGAATCGTGATATAGCCAAAATCACAGGCAGCCAGATCGGCCAACAGCGACATGCCCATATTGGTAGGTGAAGTACGCGACGCAATTAAAGCACTTGGATATTCCTGAAAGTTATCGGGCGGTAACCAATGCTCTTTGGCGGTGACAAAATCAGCAAAATAACGCCAGGTTTTGCGGGCCGAGATCCGCAAAAACATTTGCTGAGCGGCCGTTAAGTCTGTTGTTGGCGGCAGAGCCGCTTGACTGTTCCACCAGGCAATGGCTGGCGACACCAGCCATAAAAACAGTACCGGAGCACAGAAAAATAAAATAATTAACGGATTAATAACGGTTATCGATAAGACTGCCAGAATGATGATTGCCGACAACGGTGCAATCCACATCTCCCGGCAATAAGCACATAACGTCTGACATTGATTACGACGGGCGTAACTCGGTAATTGCCAGATTAACAACCCCCGTTTGGTAAATAACATCCGTAGCCCGGATTGCACGATGGCACTGAGATTAATAAGTGCATCATAAGGCAGGAACATCAGCGACATTAACGCTAGGGCAATTGGTCGATCTGTGGATTCAGCCATCAGTTTTAAATGTAGCAGCCAGTCACTTTGTTCGGGCTTTTTAATGAAACCGATCACAGAGAAAATCACGGTTGGCAACAGTATGATGGTGAGCAGCAACAGTGTCCAAAACCAGAGTGGTCCGGCACCAAATAACCAGCCCATCAATAACAAAGTTAATAAAGACGGCGCGACCAGACTACGCCGCAAGTTATCCAGCAGTTTCCAGCGAGATAACACCGAGAGTGGGTTTTTTTGCCATGTTTTTGTAGTGGTGTCAGTTCGCTTAGAGCATAAAACGGTCGGTAATAACCAGCCAATTAATTGCCAGTCGCCCCGGATCCAGCGATGACGGCGACTGGCTTCAAGGGTATAACTGGCCGGATGTGATTCAATTAAATCGATATCGGTAATAAGCGCTGAGCGCGCATAACCACTTTCAAGCAAGTCATGACTGAGAACCAGGTTTTCGGGAAAACGACCTTCAGTCACTTGCCGAAAGGTATCAACATCGTAAATACCTTTACCGATAAATGAACCTTCGCCAAAAATATCCTGATACACATCAGACACTTCACGGGTGTAAGGATCAATCCCCGCAGCACCCGAAAATAATTTACTGAACCGTGATTGATTGGCACTGGCAAGGCTGATGGATGCCCGCGGTTGTAAAATGCCATAACCTTCAACAACACGGCCAATATTGCCATCAATCACCGGCCGGTTAAGTGAGTGGGCCAGATTGCCGACCAGCGCCCGTGCTGTATCGCGGGGTAATTGGGTATCGGTATCCAGCGTTATGACATATTGGATAGTCTTTAAAATGCCGGTATCGCCAACGATATCCGAGAAAGCCGTTAATGCTTCACCGCGTAGCCGGGCATTAAATTGTTCTAATTTGCCGCGTTTGCGTTCATAGCCCATCCAGATATTTTCATGGGAATTCCAGACTCTGGGCCGGTGAAATAAGTAGAAAATACACGGCCGATCTTCGTTACGATAGAGCTCATTAAGCGAGTTAACGGTGTTGGCAGCATAACTAATTAAATCGGTATCTTCGGGCAAGGTTTGTGTTGGGGCATCGTGAAAATCAGTCAGCAAGGCAAAAAACAGATTGGCATCCCGGTTGCCCAGATAGCGAATTTGCATCGCCTCAATTAATGCATCCACATCCTGTGTGTCTGCAATTAAAGTTGGCACGATAACCATGGTGCGATGTTGTTCAGGAATGCCTTTGGAAAAATCCAGCCGGGGCAATATCCGAGGCGGCAGTATTAAAGTCACCAGTTGATTAATCAATGGCATAACCAATGCTGATAAACTGATTAACATGGGAATCATTAACAGGCCAAGCTGCCATTCAGGGACATTAAGCTGGTTTAGATAACTTAATATCAACAGCGTTGAAATTAGCGGTAGTAACACTATCGGCGCGAGATACAGCGCTAACCGGCACCGTTTAATGATGCGTCTGGCTTTTAGCTTTAAGGAGAGCCGGCAGTTCACTGAGCGCTCCAGCAGCGGTCGGCCGTTATCGATTAAATAAAAGCCAATATGCGCGCTACGATGGGCTGCGCCATCTGTTAAAGCGGCATCTTCAGCGAGTTGGATACAGGCTCGGGTGACGTCTAATTCACTGCAACTACTGTGACGGGCAATATCTTCGATAACATGCCGGTAACGATCCCGTGTGGCAAAATCCTGATTCCAATAAATGGCAGAATCCGCCTGATTTAATGCTTGTTCGATAACACTCAGGGATTCGACATACTGTTTCCAGTCGTTAATGCCGATAAATCGCAGACTGCTAAAGCTGTTGGCAATAGAGATTTGGTTAGCGGCTGCCATGCGGCCCGCGGATTCTGATAATTGTCTGGCCGTGACGCCTTGTTCAAAAAGTTTATGCTCAACCCAGGTTTGCACAAATGCCATTGCCGGACCTTGTGCCTGCAGCCGGGCATAAAACTCTTCAACAAAAGAAGCCGTTAACGGCACATCAGCGTGAGCAAATTCGGCCAATAAGTGAATAAGCTTTTTCGGTTCATGCTCTGCCATCGCCAGCATGCGATCAGCCCACTTTGTTGCGG
>JAVVFF010000086.1:8189-9400 GCA_032250995.1 Methylophaga sp.
CCGAACTCTTTGATAGCGATGTCGAACTCCTTGATTGGATGTGGCAACAGCATTGGCCAACTGCCACTGGTTCAATCACCAAAAAGGGAGTGATATTGTGTAATGAGCGCCGGACAGAAGATCATTGTGGGCGCAATTTCGCTGGCGTGCTCATCATTTGAATAAGCCGGCCCGGTTACTTGCGTCTCAAACACCGCCACCGACAAGTGCCGCTGCCTTTTAATTAACTTTAAAAGCCTTGCCGACCAGCGTTGACATCGCCACTGCCGCCGCCTGGTTGATACAGCAGAGGCAGCGACAAATGGCAACATGTGACAGCAGGAAAATGGTCAATTAATCTGGCGTAGCATGCCGGTTGGCAATGATATTGATCTGTGCGCTGCTGCACTTAGAATAAAAACTTGATACCCAGTGAGGCCACCCAGTCTTCTTCTCGCTCACCGGCATTGCGGGCAATCGATGCGGTACGGCCAAATTTTCGTTCATATTTCAGATGAGCAGAAATGCATCGTAACGAACATCGGCCAGATTAGTCGGTGACATGCGCATTTGTTCCCAGCGACTGACAGTTTGCCACGCTGATTTAAAGCCTTTCTCCTCAACGTCAGCAAAAAGTCACCGACGGTGTGCTGAGAATAATTGTAGTAGTGCGGACTTTTTTTGATAATACTGATGATTTGCTGGCCGGTTTCTTCGCTGAAATCTGATAACGCCACATAATCAAGATCAGCCTGTACCGGACCCGCCACTTTGGGATGCACAATCAGTGCGCCGTAGAGACCTTCCTGCGCCTGCGTACCGTTGGCGTAAATTGAACTAGTAAGTAAACCGCTCGCCTGGGTTATGGCGGCATAGCTACCCAGCCCCGGCACGCCATCCATCTCAGGTGGTAATAACAAGCCATGCCAATGTACCGAAATTGGCTTATCCAGCTTATTTTCTACATGAATAACGGCCGTGTCGCCTTCGGTGAACGCCAGAACTGGTCCCGCAATACCGCCATTTATCGTGATTTTATCAACGGTTTTACCGGTTTTATTGACCGGCTCACGGTTGATGAGCAGCGTGTGCTCAGTGGTCGCAGCAAACGCCGGCATGACTGACAACAGCGCCAGTGCGCCTATAAAAAAAGTGTGTTGACGAAGTCATAAAACAATCCTCAATAAAACAGATCGGCATCACAAAAACGCAATGCAGCTCGGGAATTGAAG
>JAVVFF010000087.1:0-9363 GCA_032250995.1 Methylophaga sp.
CGCAACATGTGCAACCAGCCGCATCATATTGCAGGTATAGCCATATTCGTTGTCATACCAGGCCACCACTTTGACAAAAGTACTGTCCAGTGCAATACCGGCGCCGGCATCAAAATTAGACGGTGCCGTGTGACCGCGAAAATCGGTTGATACCACACTATCTTCGGTATAGCCCAACACACCTTTCAGCTCGCCTTCAGCTGCCGTTTTCATCGCCGCACAAATATCCACGTAGCTGGTATCTTTTTCCAGCTCAACGGTCAAATCGACCACTGAAACATCGGAGGTTGGTACGCGGAAAGCCATACCCGTCAGCTTGCCATTCAATTCAGGCAATACTTTGCCCACTGCTTTGGCCGCACCGGTTGAAGATGGAATGATATTTTCCAGAATACCGCGACCACCACGCCAATCTTTACTTGACGGGCCATCAACGGTTTTCTGGGTTGCCGTTGCCGCATGCACGGTGGTCATCAAACCGCGTTTGATGCCAAATTTATCGTGCAACACTTTGGCAACTGGCGCTAAAGCATTGGTAGTACATGAAGCTGCGGAAATAATCGCTTCACCGCTATAAGCCTGGTGGTTAACACCATAAACATACATCGGCGTGTGATCTTTAGATGGCGCCGATTGCACGACTTTTTTGGCACCAGCAGTAATATGCGCCTGGCAGCTCTCTTCAGTCAGGAAAAAGCCCGTACATTCGATAATCAATTCGGCGCCAACCTCAGTCCATTTTAAATCCGCCGGATTACGTTCAGCGGTGACCCGGATAGTTTTACCGTTGACGATAAGGTTGCCATCCTGAACGCTGACATCACCTTCAAAGCGGCCGTGTACCGAATCATATTGCAGCATATACGCCAGATAATCGGGATCCAGCAAATCGTTAATTGCGACCACCTCAATATTATGAAAATCTTTTATTGCCGCCCGAAAAGCCATACGGCCAATACGGCCAAAACCGTTGATACCGACTTTAATCGTCATGTTTGTTCCTTATTTGATTTTGACTACCTCACCGTTGCCAGCGATACAACGATGGCAACGGTCAGACAGCCAGTTTTAAAGATAAAAAAAAGACCAGCCGGTTTGCACCAGCTGGTCTTTTTGATTTAGCCCTTCATCTCAGTGAACTGAATTACAGCACTGATTTGACGGTTTTTACAACATTTTCGACCGTGAAACCGAAGTGTTTGAACAAATCGCCACCCGGTGCAGATTCACCAAAGGTATTGATACCAACACTGCCGCCTTCCAGACCAACATACTTAGCCCAGAAATCAGTGACACCGGCTTCAACCGAAACCCGTTTCACACCGGGAGTCAAAACACTGTCTTTATAAGCTTGATCCTGACGATCAAAGACATTGGTTGACGGCATAGAAACGACACGGGCATTGATGCCGTCAGCTTTCAGCGCTTGTTGTGACTGAACTGCCAAATCGACTTCCGAACCAGTGGCAATCAGAATCACATCTGCTTTACCACCATCGGCTTCAGAATAAACATAAGCACCTTTACGAATGGCCGCAAATTGAGACGCATCATGTTTAAAGCCTTTTAGGCCCTGGCGACTGAACACCAAGCTTGTTGGCCCATCCATCCGTTCAATAGCAGCAATCCAGGAAACCGCAACTTCCGTTGCATCTGAAGGACGCCAGACATCCATATTCGGGATGTAACGCAGACCTGCTGTGGTTTCGATAGGTTGATGTGTCGGACCATCTTCGCCCTGACCGATTGAGTCATGCGTCAAAACAGCAATGGTACGTTGTTTCATCAATGCGGCCATGCGCAGCGCGTTTCTGCCATAGTCGGTAAACATATGAAAAGTACCACCGTATGGCAGTAAACCACCATGCAGCGCCATACCATTCATAATGGCAAACATACCAAACTCACGAACACCGTAAGAAATGTAGTTGCCAGGCTCTTTACCAGAAACATGTTTGAATGCACTGCAGCTGGTCAGGTTGGAACCGGTCAAATCGGCAGAACCACCCAAAAATTCAGGTAAGGTTGGTGCCAGTGCCGCAATGACGTTTTGTGAGGCTTTACGTGACGCAACGCTTTCGGCTTTTTCGTTGGTATCGGCAATCAGTTTATCTGTGACTTGTTTCCAGTCAGCAGGTAACTCACCGGCCATACGGCGTTTAAATTCTGCAGCCAATTCCGGATGCGCTTTTTGATACGCGGCAAATTTTTCGTTCCAGGCAGCTTCGGCTTTGGCGCCTTTCTCTTTGGCATCCCAGCCGGCATAAACATCGTCTGGGATTACAAATGGCTCGTATTCCCAGCCCAGTTCTTTACGGGTTAATGCCACTTCATCTTCACCCAGCGCCGCACCATGACAATCATGGCTGGCAGATTTATTGGGTGAACCAAAACCGATGATAGTTTTGCAGCAAATCAGTGACGGTTTATCGGTCACTGCTTTGGCAGCTTCAATGGCTTTATTGACGGCATCTGAATCATGCCCATCAATAGATTGCACGTGCCAGCCGTAGGCTTCAAAACGCTTAACGGTATCATCGGTATACCAGCCATCGATATGACCATCGATTGAAATATTGTTGTCATCCCAGAAAGCGATCAGATTGCCCAGACCCCAGGTACCGGCCAGCGCGCATGATTCGTGAGAAACACCTTCCATTAAACAGCCATCGCCCATAAATACATAGGTGTGATGGTTAACAATGTCATGACCGGGTCTATTGAATTGGTCGGCCAGCAATTTTTCAGCCATGGCAAAACCAACACCGTTGGTAATACCCTGACCTAACGGGCCAGTCGTCGTTTCAACGCCTGGCGCGTAACCATATTCAGGGTGACCGGCACATTTTGAATGCAACTGACGGAAAGATTTGATTTCATCCATCGGCAGATCGTAGCCGGTCAGATGCAGCAATGAATAAACCAACATGGAACCGTGGCCATTCGACAGAATGAAACGATCCCGATCAGCCCAGTTCGGGTTGTTCGGGTTATGTTTCAGGTGGTCGTTCCACAATACTTCGGCGAAATCCGCCATACCCATCGGTGCGCCCGGGTGACCCGAATTCGCTTTTTGCACTGCATCCATACTGAGCGCACGGATAGCATTTGCTAAATGTCTGCGTGTAGCCATTATCTAAGTTCTCCTGTTAAAAAAATTATGCTGCCCGCCATTTGATCGAGCAGCCCATACTGGGGATTTGCGCGGCTGGTCCCTGCCCGGTTAAAGCCACTTGTTGCATGGCTTCAAACAAATCACGCCGCGTATCCGCTGGCGCAGCTTCTTTGCGGCTGGCGTCCAGACGGCCCCTATATTGCAACTGTAAATCTTGGTTATAACCGAAAAAATCCGGTGTGCAAACCGCACCATAGGCTTTGGCAACGTCTTGCGATTCATCATATAGATACGGAAACGGAAACTGATTGTCTACTGCGATGCGTTGCATATTATCGAAGGAGTCTTCCGGATAATCGGTCACATCATTGGCAGAAATCGCCACGGCATTGATGCCCAGGGATTTTAAATCGCGGCTATCGCGCACCAGCCTGTCCAAAACCGCTTTTACATAAGGGCAGTGATTACAGATAAACATTACCAACAAACCTTTGTCACCGCGGCATTTATCCAGCGTCCAAATGTTGCCATCCGTGCCCGGCAGGGCAAAATCAATTGCCGGTTTGCCAAATTCGCAAATTGGCGTCTGTGTACTAACCATTAAGTATCCGCTCGTGTTATTTAACACACTTGCCAGCTGGCAAAAAATACGGCTGATAAGTGCTTGCCTGAATCCACTTGCAACGCGGGATAGTACCAGAAAAACGTTTTATGGCGAAATGCTGCGCACAACATTATTTATCTGCCCCGCAGTCGCAAGCGACACAAAATGCTGCGCAAATTCAGCAGCTTGCAGATAGTCGTCAACAGATTATTGTAGACAGCATTCGGCCCGCCGGGCTTTTGTGAACGCTTTGCTTTATCCGCACGGCGCTAATCGCTACTATGTGCTGATTGCTTTTTTTAACATTTGGAAAACGCGTGCCCCGAAAATCCACATTACGTCGAACAGCCAAACGCAGTCTTTTTGGCCGCAACTTGCGCAGTACATGGCTGCGTTGGTTATTAATTTTATTAGTGGCTGTCAGTGTCATTGGTTTGTGGCTAATGGACAACCATATCCGCGCTGAATTTGAAGGTAAACGCTGGGCACTGCCGGCTAAAGTATTTGCCCGTCCGCTGGAACTGTATGCCGGTGCACGGTTATCAATTAATGATTTAAAAATAGAATTACAAGCGCTCGGTTATCAGTTTACCGACGCAGTGGCAAAGCCTGGTCAGGCCAACGTATCCGGATCCCGTGCCGTGGTTGCCAGTCGCGGTTTTGAGTTGTCTGACGAACAAGAGCCAGCGCAACAACTGCTGCTCGACTTTTCGGGTAATGAGCTCAGTCAGTTACGAAATACTGCCGGCGAACAACTGACGCTGGCGCGCCTGGAGCCGGCGCTGATTGGCGGCATTTATCCGCTCAATAATGAAGATCGGGATCTGATTCGGCTTAACGATGCACCTGATGCGCTGATTGATGCGTTGATTGCTATTGAAGATCAGGATTTTTACCGTCACTTTGGCCTGTCGCCCAAAGGCATTGCCCGGGCGATGTGGGCGAATATGCGGGCCGGTGCATTTGTCCAGGGCGGCAGCACCCTGACCCAGCAGCTGATTAAAAACTTTTATCTGACGGCTGATCGCACTTTGTTGCGCAAACTGATGGAAGTGCCGATGGCATTACTGTTGGAATACCACTACAGCAAAGATGAAATTCTCGAAGCCTATTTAAATGAAGTTTATTTAGGCCAGGACGGTAATCGGGCTATTCACGGTTTTGGTCTGGGTGCTAATTATTATTTTGCCCAGCCCTTGCAGGAACTACAACTACAACATCATGCCTTGTTAGCCGGCATAGTCAAAGGCCCGTCGTATTTTGATCCACGCCGGCATCCCGAGCGCGCCAAACAGCGCCGGGATCTGGTACTGAAAGTATTACTTGATGAAGGCAAAATTGCTGATGACGATTATTTATTGGCAGTTAACGCACCGCTGGGCGTTGTCGCCAAAGGCACATTAACCAAAGAAGCCTATCCGGCTTATCTGGATCTGGTTAAACGGCAGTTGCGTCAGGAATATGCCGATGAAGATTTAAACTCTGAAGGCCTGCAAATTTTCACCAGTCTGGATCCGATTAGCCAGCGCAAAGCGGAAGCCGCATTAACCACCACCATTGATAATCTGCAACAACATGGCGAAAAACTGGCCGATTTGCAGGGCAGCATGGTGGTCACTGATCCACAAACCGGTGAAGTGCTGGCCATTATTGGCGACCGGCGCACCCGTTATCAGGGTTTTAACCGGGCTTTGGATGCCAAACGGCCGATGGGTTCTCTGGTTAAACCGGCGGTTTATCTAACGGCACTGGAAAACGGCTACACGCTGGCCAGTCCCCTTGATGATTCACCTTATAGTCTGGAATTACCGAATGGCGACGTCTGGGAACCGGAAAATTATGACCGGCAGTCGCATCCTAATACGTTGCTAATTGATGCACTGACCCACTCCTATAATATTGCCACCGCACGACTGGGGATGACGCTGGGCCTCGACAAAGTCATAGGCACTTTAAAACGGCTGGGCGCCGAAAAAAACCTGCAAACCTATCCATCTTTATTATTAGGCGCACAAAGTCTGTCAACGCTGGAAATAGCCGCTATGTATCAAACCATTGCTGCCGGCGGCTTTCAGATCCCACCGAGAGCGATTCGCACTGTCACTGATGCCAAGGGCAATGCTTTGTCCCGTTATCCCTTCAAATTACAGCAAACCATTGATGCCAAATATATATTTTTAGTGCAAACGGCCATGCAGGAAGTGATGCGCGCCGGTACCGGCCGTTATGCGGTATCACAATTACCTGCCGGCACCCGGGTTGCCGGCAAAACCGGTACCTCTGATGATCAACGTGACAGCTGGTTTGCCGGTTACAGTGCCAATCGTCTGGCCGTGGTCTGGCTGGGGCTGGATAATAATCAAAGCTTGCCGTTTACCGGTGCTGGCGGTGCATTGCCGGCATGGACCCGTTATATGGCCAGTGAATCACTGTTATCGCTGGATAACGCGCCCCCCGCTAATATCGACTATGCCTGGGTGGACAAACAATCCGGCAAATTAAGTGATCAACGCTGTGAAAACAGCCGGCAGTTACCGTTTATTGACGGCACGCAGCCGCTTCAACAAGCTGACTGCGTGACGAACCGGCGTCAACCGCGGGATAATGATCCGGTACAAAAATCAATTGATTGGATAAAAGGCTTATTTAACTGATGGCAATACTGACTGGAAAAATCCGACTGCTCGCTGTACTGCTGATGTTGGCAGGTTTATCAGCTTGTAGCATGTCGCCGGTTTACGCACCGCCGGTAGAAAGCCGCACCGAACCACCTGCCGAGAAACCGACTGCTGACGCCGCAGAAGCAGAACAACCCGAACCCGCCGCGCAAACCAGTGGTATTGAAGATACCCCTGAAGCGGTTGAAGAAAGCGCGCCGGCGCCGGCCACACCATTTCGCTCTAAACCAGCGGTTATTGCCTTAATGAGCAGTGCCCGCGCCGCAGAGCGTGATGGTGATTTACAAAAAGCGCAGACCGATTTACAGCGAGCGCAGCGTATTGCACCAAAAGATCCAAATATCTATTTCGAACTGGCTGATACCCATTACAAGTTGCAGCAGTATCCGCTGGCCGAGCAAGTGGCGCTGAAAGGTGTTTCAGTGGCCGGGCAGGATCGGGATTTATTACGGAAATTCTGGCTTCTGATCAGTGAAATCCGCTATGCCAATGGTAATAGTGATGGTGGTCAACAAGCCGAGCAGCAAGCAGATCAGTACTAGTTACGTAAATCCAGCACGTCCTGCATATCAAATAAGCCGGTTTGCCGCTGAGCCAGCCAGCTTGCTGCGCGCATCGCACCGTAGGCAAATGTCATCCGGCTGGACGCTTTATGGGTTATCTCCAAGCGTTCACCTTCGGCGGCAAATAACACGGTGTGATCGCCAACCACATCACCGGCACGCACCGTAGCAAAACCAATCGTCTGCCGATCCCGTTCGCCGGTGCGGCCTTCCCGGCCATAAACGGCACAGTCTTTTAAATCGCGACCCAAGGCATCAGCAACCACTTCACCCATGCGCAACGCCGTGCCGGACGGTGCATCAACTTTATGGCGGTGATGGGCTTCAATAATTTCAATATCAACACTGTCACCCAGTACCCGCGCTGCCAGATCTAATAGTTTTAGCGATAAGTTCACACCGACACTCATATTCGGCGCCAAAATGGTAGCGATTTTACCGGCGGTATCTTCGATAGTTTGTTTTTGCGCCGCATCGAAACCAGTGGTGCCAATCACCAGTCGGCATTGGTTTTCAGCACAATGTGGCAGCAATGCCATGGTCACTTCCGGCAGGGTGAAATCGATAATAATGTCGGCGACTTTAGTTGCTGCTGCCACATCGTGACTGATGGCAACACCGAGTTTACCAACAGCGGCCAATTCACCGGCATCAACACCAATCAGGCTGGAGTCGGCGCGATCAATTGCCGCGGTCAATTGTAAACCGTCGGTTTCTTTAACGGCCTGGATCAGACAACGGCCCATACGACCGGCGGCACCGTTAATGGCAACTTGGATAGCCATACATTTTCCTCATCTGGCCGCAACCGGCCATAAATTTCGTCAAACTGCTCGAATATAAATATGTAGGTTGGGTTGAAGTACAAAACCCAACACCATTCAAACCGCTGAGTTGGGTTTCACACGTTCAACCCAACCTAATCTGAAAGTATCCTGATCCTATCGCTTAACCGCAAGCGGGAACTTATTCACTCAAAAAATCGCTTAACCGCATCGAGCCAGGATTCATGTTTGGGATTATGGGTGCCGCCGGTACCTTCCAGCGTCACGGCAAACTCTTCCATCAATTCTTTCTGACGTTTGGATAATTTAACCGGCGTCTCGACAATAACCCGGCATAATAAATCACCGGTCACACCGCTGCGCACTGATTTAACGCCTTTGTTTTTCAGGCGAAATTGCTGGCCGGTCTGCGTGCCTTCCGGAATTTTCAAGACCGCTTTGCCAGCCAGGGTGGGCACTTCTAAATCACCACCCAGGGTGGCTACGACAAAATTTATCGGTACATCACAAAATAAATTATTGCCGTCGCGGGTAAATACATCATGGCGTTTTACCGATACTTCAACGTATAGATCACCCGCCGGTGCGCCGCGTAAACCGGCTTCACCCTCACCACTCAAACGGATCCGGTCACTGGTATCAACACCGGCAGGGACTTTTACCGACAGCGTTTTATGCTCTTGCACCACCCCTTCACCATGACAGTCACCACAAGGTTCCTGAATCATCTGACCGGTGCCGCGACAATGCGGACAAGCTTGCTGAACGGTGAAAAATCCCTGCTGAATTCGAACCTGACCATGACCACCACAAGTTGTACAAGTCACTGGCCGGGTGCCTTTTTTGGCACCGCTGCCATCACAGGTGGTACATTCGACATTGACCGGAATACGGATCTTGGCCGTGGTACCCGCCACTGCTTCTTCCAGCGTTAAATCCAGCCGGTAGCGTAAATCGGCACCACGAAAACTCTGCGCGCCACCGCTGCCACCAAATATATCGTTGAAAACATCACCAAAAATATCGCTGAAACCGCCTGCACCGCCACGGAAACCACCGCCACCGGTGCTGCCATCAACACCGGCATGACCAAACTGATCATAGGCCGTGCGCTTCTGGTTATCAGCCAACACCTCGTAGGCTTCTTTAATTTCTTTAAATTTAGCTTCAGCAGAGGCATCGTCCGGATTACGATCCGGATGGTATTTCATGGCCATACGCCGATAGGCTTTTTTGATTTCTGCCTCGGTGGCATTTCGGGAAACACCCAGCAATTCGTAATAATCTTGTTTTGCCATGGTTCGCTTTATTGTTATTCCAAATACAAAACAGGCGCAGGTTCAATGTCTGCGCCTGTTTTTTAACGACGTTTTTGCTTACTGTTTTTTGTTGTCATCGACTTCTTCAAACTCAGCATCAACCACATCATCACCTTGCGCTTTTTCATTGCTGTCGGCTGTCGCTTCGCCTGCTTCCGCATTTTCAGCGTAAGCGCGCTCAGCCAGTTTGGCCGCCGCTTCAGACAAGGCATTGGTTTTGGCGTCGATATCGTCTTTATCTTCACCTTGAATTGCCGTCTGCAGCGCTTCTATAGCGGCTTCAATGCTGGCCTTCTCAT
>JAVVFF010000213.1:0-1626 GCA_032250995.1 Methylophaga sp.
TCAACCGTTTTAGCCAAATAGCTGGCCAGTGAAAATTGTTGTGCGCGTAAACTCAGCATCAACCGCTGCCAGCGACGGTCATCGGTCAGCAAGCCGCGTTTTTCAATAAAGCTGAACACCGGATCACAGGCTTTATCTTGTGAAAATGGCACTAACCACAATTCGAGTGCCGCTTTTTCTGCCAGCTCAGACTGACCGGTATGCATTAAAGCTTGCGCACGATAACAGTCGCGACCAGCAGATTGTGGCGGCCGGTAAAAATCAAGATACGCCTGCCATTGTTGGTTGGCAGCGAGCTTATCAAGTTTGGCGGCGCGTAAACGCTCAGCAAAAAAACTGTTGTCATGTTTATCAAGAAAAGCCGCCACACGGTCATTACTGGTTTGATTCAAACGATGGCGTAGAAACAGATAATCCAGATAACTTTGCAGCGGATAACCATCCAACTGGTTGCGTAGCGTTTGAAAACGCGTTAATTGATGGGTTTGCAGGGCTTTTGTGGCCTGCTGATAGGTTTTTCGCTGTTCGCTGAGTGGTAGAGCAGCAGTGGCAATCGCTGGTACAACAGCAGCCAGCAGCAGTGAGGAGATAAACAATTTGCGCAATTTCATGGCGCCTATCATAAAGTAAATTTGGCCCGAATATCAGGGCGTAGCGAGCTGTTTTTGCAGATGGCTTTCGATCTCGTCCAGATTGGGGATCAGCGCTGTTTTATTACCAATTTTAATCTGACAGTAAAGCCAGTTATGTGCGACATCATCGGCGCTGGTTTGTAATGCGGCTTCATTCAGGGTGATAAGCTGCGGCGCACCGCAACAGGGCAAGGCGTAATGATCAATGGCCGCATTCACGTTGATGCCATTAACAATACACAGTTTATTGGCGGCGCGGCTATCGGCATCGGCAGGTTCATCGATCAGGTTTTCCAGATCGATCACCGGTAAAATATTATCCCGCCAGTGATATTGGCCCACAATAAAGTTTTGTTGCTCGGATGATGTTGAAATAATTTGCTTCGGCAGTGGCAGCACTTCAGCAATGGTGGTGTTAGGCAGTAATAAATAGTGCTGTCGCAGTGGCACCAGCATGCAATGAATATAATCAAGCTTGGCAGTCATATAATGATCCTGATTAATGTTGCCGGTGCGGGTAGTTGCCAGCCAATAGTTGTTTCATGGCGGCGACCAATTCATTTTCCTGATAAGGCTTGCCGAGATAATCGTTAACGCCAATGTCCAGTGCCCGCTGCCGGTGTTTTTCGCCGGTACGCGAGGTAATCATGATGATCGGCAAATGTTGAAACTGCGGGTCATTGCGAACAATAGAGGCAAATTCAAAACCATCCATCCGCGGCATTTCGACATCAAGCAAAATAATATCCGGCTGCTGTTCGTAGAGTTGTGCCAGCGCTTCAACGCCATCCTTGGCGGTCATTACCGTGAAACCAAGGCGGCCCAGTAAACTACCGGATGCTTTACGCATGGTAATCGAATCATCAACTACCATAGCGACGGGTGGCCGTTCATCCGCGTGTTGTTGTAAGGCCAGTTCTTCCGGCAGATCAGCACTGCCGGCATGTTGTTGACGATGCACTTCAATCAGCGTCGGGATATCTAAAATCAACAC
>JAVVFF010000088.1:0-9163 GCA_032250995.1 Methylophaga sp.
CTGGGCAAGGTGGTTTCATCCAGCCATTGGCGTTGTTTAACAAACGCTTCGCGATAAAAACCGATATGGGCAATTGGCCCGCCAAAGGCGGTCAGGCCAAGTTTCAGAAAGGCGAGAAAAATCGTGATCGGGGATTGTTTCTGGCTTTCTGACATATGGCTTCCTAAACCTAGACGCTATTCGTCGTTAATTTCCGCATCCTGTTGCAGGATAGTCAGTAAATGTTGCATATCATCGGGGATCGGCACTTGCCAGCTGACCATTTCGCCGGAATCAGGATGTTCAAAGCCAAGCAGACCGGCATGCAATGCCTGACGACGAAAACCCTGCAATTGCTCGCGGGCGGTCTCGGTCATGCCCTTAGGCATTTTAAAACGACCACCATAAACCGGATCACCAATTAACGGATGGCGGATAAAGGCCATATGCACACGGATTTGATGGGTACGGCCGGTTTCCAGTTTGCAGCGAATATGGGTATGTGCCCGAAAGCGTTTTTCAACGCGATAATGGGTCACCGAGGGTTTGCCACTGTCGTTAACTGTCATGCGTTTGCGATCAATATGATGCCGGCCAATCGGCTGGTCAACAGTGCCGCCGGCGGTTAAAACGCCGGTGACAATAGCCTGATATTCCCGCAAAACGCTGCGTTCCTGTAACTGGCTTATCAGCGAATTATGGGCTTGCAGGGTTTTGGCAACCATCAGCAGGCCGGTGGTGTTTTTATCGAGTCGATGGACAATGCCGGCGCGGGGAATATGCACCAAACCGTGGGCATGCGACAGCAAAGCATTAACCAGTGTGCCCTGATGATTACCTGCGCCGGGATGCACCACCATGCCGGCCGGTTTGTTGAGGATCAGCACATGATCGTCTTCGTAAACAATATCCAGCGCTATCTTCTCGGCCTGCCATTGCTCATCCTGAATCTGTAATTCGGCATTAATAATAATGCTGTCACCAACGCGGACTTTATCGCGTGGTTTAGGCTGCGTATCATTTAGCAAGACATCACCAGCTTTGATCCATTTGCTCAGCTGGCCGCGCGAAAAATCCGGAAATAGTTGCGCCAGCGCCTGATCCAGACGCAATCCGTCAGATTCTTCGGGAATGTTGCCGTCTAATTTGATAATCTCAGCCATGAATACGCTTTACCGGAAAAAGGCGGCCATTATAGCGCAGCCGGTAAGCGCACCGCGAAAAAGCGCGAGGGAGTTATGATGAAATATTTTATTGCAGTGTTGTTATTGATACCGATGTTGGCCGCAGCCGAACCCGATATGCGTTTGATGGCCGCCAGTTGTGCGGCCTGTCATGGCACCAACGGTCACAGTCAGAGTGACTTGATGGCCAGTCTGGCTGGCATGGAAACCGATTATTTTATCGACAGGATGCTGGCCTTTAAAGCCGGTGAAGCCGACAGCACGGTGATGCATCACCATGCTACGGGTTATAGCGAAGCCGAAATACGCCAATTAGCTGATTTCTTCGCAAAACAATAATCAACGTTTCTGGCAAATCGGGCAAAAATAGGTTGCCCGATTGGCCTGGCGGATTAATTCAATGGGATGGCCGCAGTGCCGGCAACCCAGATCCGCTCGGGCATAAACCAATAATTCCTGGGCGAAATAGCCCGGGTTTCCTGCACTATCGCGAAAATCACGCAGTGTCGTGCCACCGGCGGCAATGGCTTTGCCGAGCACGGTTTTAATACACTCAGCCAGTTTATCAGCCTGTTTGCGGGTGAGCTTTCCTGCGGTGATTTGCGGATGAATCCCGGCCATAAAACAGGATTCACTGGCGTAAATATTCCCGACACCGACCACCACTTCAGCATTCATAATAAACGTTTTGATACTGACCTGACGTTTACGGCTGCGCTGAAATAAATAAGCACCATCAAAATCATCAGAGAGTGGTTCCGGCCCAAGATGTTTAATCAGCGGATGGTGTGCCGGATCGTTATCGGTCCATAAAACAGCGCCAAACCGCCGTGGATCACTAAAGCGCAACGTTATGCCATTGGCAAAAGTAATATCGACATGATCGTGTTTGGCTGGCGGTACGGTCTCACTTAAGACCCGCAAACGACCGGACATGCCCAAATGCATTAGCAGCGTACCGTGGTCTGTTTCCAGCAATAGATATTTAGCACGACGCTTCACAGTATTGATAGTCTGACCGACCAGAATATTATTTAAATCGGCCGTCACCGGCCAGCGCAGCCGGCCATCACGAATAATCACCCGAGAGACCATCTGACCTTCGATAAAGGGTGCAATACCACTGCGGGTGGTTTCAACTTCAGGTAATTCAGGCACTAATCGGTTTCACTATCAACGGGGCGTGCAGGGAATAAATTCATCGCGGTGCCGGCTGGAAATTGATATTGCAATTGCCGCTCAGGAATATGTACGCTCAGCCTTTGCGAGGATAATCGGGCATAAGCTTGCAGCGTATAGCCATTTTTAAACTCAAATTGCAGTGGTAAAAAATCATCATCCGCAGCATCAATATTGGGACTGACCTGCATGGCATACGCTTGTTGCCAGGCGTTGGCTATTGCCGTTAATTCATCAGCGCTAAAACGTTTATCAGCCCCTTGCCAGTGGCCATCTTGTAATTGCATGGCCATGATTTTATTTTCGAGCATTTGTTGGTTGCGGTAGGGCAGCGACAACGATTGAAAATTGCCATTATTGGCAAATAGCCGGTTTTCGATAAAGCCACTGGCACTGGCCTGTAGTAATGGGCTGATACTGTCGTTGAATAAATAAACGGTCTTATCAGCGCGCAGATAACGCTGGCCGCTGAGTTTTTCAGTATCGCCAAAAGCAAATTCGTTGTCGTTAAAGCGTATTGTTACATTGGGTTCTGCCAGGCCAAATTCACTGAGATCCAGATTTTTGTCGATGGCAAATTGCTGACTGGGCACACTGTCCAGAATGCTCAGCAACATATTTATGCGGCTATTACTGGCATCTGCGGCAAAAGGTTGCTCAAGCTGCCAACCATCATGATTACGTGTAATTTCAACAGGGATTTGCGGGTCACGATGGATGGTAATTTTTTGCACCATTGCGGTGGTGAGATCGCCGCCAATCGTTGTGACCGTTGCCGGTGTTTTGGTGCGATCCAGTTGCCACAATAAAACCATTATCAGCGACAGCAACAACAAGTTGGTTAAATAGCTGCGTTTCATCGGCGGCGTCGTAACCACCACAGCATTAAACCACTGCCCAGCAACATCGCGGGCAATACAAACAAAAAGCCGATAGCAATGCTTAAGGTTTCGCTGAAACTCAGTTCCAGTTGATTATCAGCCGTGGCTTTAATAGCGATATTCAGCCGGTCATCCTGGGCAGTAAGCCAATTGATCATGCCGGTGGCAAATGCCTGATTAGCGCCATTACCCAAATATTGATTACTCAGAAAATCACCATCGCCAATCACAATAATGCGCTGGCTGGCGTCAGTTTCTGGCTGCGCTCGCTGCAATGCCAATGCCACGGTCAATGGACCACCGATATCGAGTTCGTCGTTAAAGTTAATATCGTTGGTTTGTAATTCTGACAATTCGGCCCAGGTGTCGGGTTGTGTGCGCAGCAATTCCGTCGTTTGCCAATTGAGCGATTCCGCATCAGTTGTTTGTAATGCGGCGACAGCCGGCATCAGTACCACGCTGGGCAAGTCTTTGGTCAGTGGATGATTGGCAAAATCACTAAGCAGCGCAAAACTGGGATCATCAATACCCAGCAAGCTGGCATTCGGATCAATCACGGTGCCGGGCAGCCACTGCAGATCCAGACTGCTGGCCAGCTCAGTCAAATATTCATGACTATCGGGTTCACTGAGCCAGAGCAAATTACCGCCAGTCTTAATATAGTTTTGTAATTGACTAATTTCACCGGGCAACCAGCTTTGTTCGGGGCTGGCAATCACCAGCAAATCGGTGTCGTCAGGGATCTGGCCGCTGCTGGCGATATTGGTCGTTGTTATTTCAAAGCCTTGGTCGCGTAAAGCCTGGGCCCACAAACTGATACCAAAATTGGCTTCGCTGTCCGGGCTGCGCTCACCATGACCAGTTAAAAACACGATATTGGGTGTGACGCTGCGACTGACGCGCAACAAGGCATTACTTAAAGACTGCTCGGATAAATCCTGTACCCGTTCAGTTTGTTGGTCGCGCTGCACCAGCATTTCGCCTTGTCGCTGGATATTAAATTGTTTGACCTGCTGCGGTGCCCGCGCCGGATCAATAATGTCCACCTGTAATTGTTTGCTGTAACGCTGGTAGCGATCCAGTAAATGGCTTAACGCATTTGCATAGTCATTGTCGGGGCTGACAAAAGCTTTTATCTGAATTGGCTTATCAATGCTTTCCAACAAAGTAATCGTTTGTTCGGACAGGCTATGGCGTTGATTGCTGGTCCAGTCAAAAACGATGTTGTTGGCCAATGACAGGCGCGCTGCAATAATAAGCACGGCAATTAATAAACCGTAAAAAATCAGCTGCTGTAGCCGTTGTTGCCATTTTTGCGAAATCTTCATGATGCCACCCGCAAGCTGTCCAGACGGCGAATGGTCATCAGCAAAAATGCGGCAGTGACCAGCAGATAATAAATAATATCAGCGCTGAAAACTTCACCACGCAGCAGTGGTTCAAAATGACTGATTAACGATAGCCAGCTGAATACATTGCTGCCGACCGAATCAGCCTGGCCGGCCCAGTCAATAATCCACAATAAAAACAGCAAACAAAAGCTGCTGACGGCAGCAATCACCGGCTGGGCGGTTAAAGATGACATAAAGACACCAATCGCCACCATGCTGCTGACCAACAACAATAAGCCGATAAAACCGGCGGCCAATTGATAAATATCAATAGGGCTGCCCAGTAACATCGTCAATGGCATTAACATCAACATAAATAACAACAGCATAAAAAAGCCCAGCAAGCCCAGATATTTACCAATCACAATCTGGGTCACCGACAGCGGCGCCGTCATCAATAACGGCAGGCTTTCATTACGACGCTCTTCAGCAAAGCTGCGCATGGTGATAAAGGGTGTCACCAGCAGCAAAATAATGGCCATATTACTGAGTAGCGGCGTGACGATAAGCTCAGTCACACCGGGTGCGCCGGGAATGGCAGCGATTTGCCCCTGCATCTGCGAAAAATAATCGATATGCGTTAAAAATAAATAGGCCAGCAGCAATTGCACCAGGGCCATAAGCACCCAGGCAAGCGGTGACATAAACAAGCGATAACATTCAAGTCTGGCAATTAACCACATCAGGCGGCGGCCTCTTGTTTTTCCTGACTAACCAGTTGTGTAAACAATTGTTCCAGTGAGTCCTGCTCAGGTGTCAACTGAGTCAACTGCCAGTTTTCGGCAACCGCAACATTGATGAGCGCATCGGTCGGATCCTGCTCAGGTAAAAAATGCAGACGAAACTGCTCAGTGCCCAGCGATTCGACATGAGTGACACCGGGTAACTGTGCCAATGTGGTCACCGATGGTGGCAAACGGAATGCAACTTTCAACGCGGCATGTTGGCGTTGTGATTGCAGCGCTTGCAGTGTATCGCTGAAAACTAGCTGGCCCTGATGCATGATCTGCACCCGATCACAGAGCATTTCGACTTCCGGCAGGATATGGGTTGAGAGAATCACGCTGTGCTGATGGGCGATATCTCGGATTAACTGGCGGATCTGTTGAATTTGGATCGGATCTAAACCGGCTGTCGGTTCATCAAGAATGACAACTTCCGGCTGGTGAATAATCGCCTGGGCAATACCACAACGCTGCTGAAAACCCTTGGATAACTGGCCAATCAAACGTTGTTGCATGGTCTCTAAACCGCAGCGATCAACAACAGCATCAACGGCTGTCGGGATCTGCTTTTTGGATAAGCCATGTAAACGTGCACAAAAAATCAGAAATTCACGGACGGTCAGTTCGCGGTACAGCGGCGGGTTTTCCGGTAAATACCCAATATGGCGTTTGGCGGCTTTGGGGTGGGCCAATAAATCAATGCCATTAATGAATACTTTGCCGCTATCCGGAGCTAAATTACCGGTCAGCATTTTCATGGTGGTCGATTTACCGGCACCATTGGGGCCGAGGAAGCCCAGCACTTCACCTTGCTGAACGGAAAAACTCACCGATTGCACAGCAGTTTGCAGGCCGAAGCGGCGCGTTAATTGTTCAGCAGACAACAAGGTTTGGCTGGACATTGTATTTCCGTTGTAACTTCATATCAGGCAAAGGCCAGAAGAGCTGCTGATGATAACGGATACAGCAGCATAAAAAAAACCCGCCGTGGCGGGTTTTTTTGAGCAACAAAATCAGATTTATTTGATTTTGGCTTCTTTGTACATCACATGCTGACGAACAACGGGATCAAATTTTTTGATTTCCATTTTTTCCGGCATAGTGCGTTTGTTTTTATCAGTGGTGTAGTAATGACCGGTACCCGCTGATGAGACTAATTTAATTTTATCGCGCATGACTTTAAGTCTCCTTAGAATTTTTCGCCGCGAGCACGCAGATCCGACAGCACGCTATCAATACCGCGTTTGTCGATAATGCGCAGACCGTGGTTGCTGACACGCAGTTTTACCCAGCGGTTCTCAGATTCAACCCAAATCCGATGCGAATGAAGGTTGGGAAGAAAACGGCGTTTGGTTTTGTTGTGAGCGTGCGATACGTTATTGCCGCTCATTGGGCCTTTGCCCGTTACCTGACATACTCTGGACATGATGAAACCTGCTCCTGAAAAACTTTTATCCAGACAACGCCGCAAACGCCGTCTGCCTGAAACAATAAAGCCCGACTTTATACCATATGAAATTCAATATGGATAGTTGAAAATCACTTATGCCGGGCTGAGTCCCATTCTATTTAGCTTGGCTGCAAGTGACTGGAAATCAAGATCGCCGATTTTGCGCATGACAATTTCGCCCTTAGCATTGATTAAATAATGCGTCGGTGTCACCCGCACATTACCAAAAGCCTGTGACAACGCATTATCAGCATCCCAGGTCAGGGTATAGGGCAAGGCTTTGGCTTCGCGCATGGCTTTAATTTGCTCGGGTGTATCATGCGCCAACGCAATTCCCAGCATCCCCAAATCCGCATATTTTTCGTGCAGTTCAACCAGTTCTGGCATTTCGGCAATACAGCCGGGGCAATCAGTGGCCCAAAAAATGACCAGTAGCGGTTTGCCCACATAGTCGCTGAGTTGTTTGGCTTCACCGTCAATGGTTTTAAAGCTGTGCTCGGGCATTTTTGCCGACGGTTGGGCTATCAGCCAAAAAGCGGCACCGGCAATAATCACCAGAGCTGGCAGAATAAATTTTAAAGCTGTTTTCATGTTAACTGGGACTCGTTAATTGACCGAGTTGTTCGGTCAGTTTCAGATTTTCACGATAGTCGACCGGACAATCAATCACGGTCACGGTATCGCGTGCTAATGCCGCGGTCAGTTCTGGCATTAAGTCTTCGGTTCGCTCGATTTTGACTCCGACCGCGCCAAATGATTGCGCATATTGGACAAAATCCGGATTGGTGAATTTGACATTGCTGGTACGGCCAAACTGATTTTGCTGTTTCCATTCAATCAGGCCGTAGCTGGCATCGTTCCAGACCAAAATCACCACCGGAATATGCAAACGCATGGCGGTTTCGATTTCCTGGGAATTCATCAAAAACCCGGCATCACCGGTGACGGCCACCACTTTGCGCTGCGGATTGGCGAGTTTGGCGGCAATCGCACCCGGTACAGCAATGCCCATACTGGCAAAGCCATTGGAAATAATGCAGGTGTTGGGAAACTCGCAGCGAAACATCCGTGACATCCACATTTTGTGGGCACCAACGTCACATATAACGATGTCTTCCAGATCCATAACAGTGCGCAGATCCCAGATGATTTTCTGCGGTTTGACCGGAAACGCCGTGTCATGCTGATGCAATTTCATCTCAGTGATCAGGCTGTCACGTAACGTCCGCATGGCTTTACCCTGATGTCGCGAGATCAGTGCTGCCAGGCGATTTAAACTGTGATTAATATTGCCAACCACGCCGACCACAACACTGTAGTAAGCATCCACCTCGGCATGGGTGGTGTCGATATGGATCAGCGTCCGATCCCGGGTCGGATGCCACAAATACGGATGATATTCGACCATATCGTAGCCAATGCAAATAATGACATCGGCATTGGCAAAACCGGTATTAACGTAATCGTTGGATTGCAGACCGACACTGCCCAGCGACATCGGATGGCGAAAAGGCACCACACCTTTAGCCATAAAAGTATTGGCCACCGGGATATTCAGCTTTTCGGCAAAATCGGCCAGTGTTTTGGCAGCCTGGGAGCGGACCACACCATTACCGGCCAGAATAATCGGATTTTGCGCATTGGAAATGATTTCTGCAGCGCGCTCAATATGCTCGGCAGCCGGCTCCGGTGGTGTGGCATGTTTGACCCGTAATGGCCGTTCGTTGATTTCCATTTCGGCGATGTTTTCCGGGAATTCAATGAAACAAGCGCCGGTTTTTTCGGTCTGCGCGACTTTAAAGGCTTTGCGGACAATCTCCGGAATCACTTCGGGGCTGAGAATGCGGGTTGCGTATTTGGTGATCGGTAAAAACATCGCCTCCAAATCCAGCACCTGATGTGATTCTTTATGAAGACGGTGGGTTGATGCCTGACCCGCAATGGCAATTAGCGGCGCATGATCCATATTGGCATCGGCAACACCGGTAATCAGGTTGGTAGCCCCTGGCCCCAGTGTGGCCAGACAAACGCCGGCACGACCGGTTAAACGGCCATAAACATCGGCCATAAATGCCGCGCCCTGTTCATGGCGGGTGGTAATAAATTTGATCGGCGAGTCCAGCAGCGCGTCCATAACATCAAGGTTTTCTTCACCGGGAATACCAAAAATAAACTCCACGCCTTCGTTTTCCAGCGCTTTAACGAACAGTTCTGCGGCTTTCATCCGGTGGTTCCTTGGGCTTTATTAAACTGGCTGCAAGGATAGCAGAAATGGTTATTTGAGCGACCAGTCAGTGAAAGATTCTTCACTATTAAAGATTAACCACAGAGATGTATGGACTCCCTCCCCCAGAGGGGATAGCGTAATAAGCGA
>JAVVFF010000089.1:0-9144 GCA_032250995.1 Methylophaga sp.
CTGATTATTTCCGAAAAACTGGCCTTTGCTGATGACAGCGCTCAACAGTTACAGCAGGAGCTGCACTTGGATTTTAAGCGTGCCAACGGTTACAGCGATCTGGAAATCAGTCAAAAACGTAACGCCCTGGAAAATGTACTGCTTCCGGAAACGGCGAAGGCGCATCACCAGCGGTTTCAGGCAGCCGGTTTTTTGCAGATAGAGCAATGGTTTCAGTGTTTTAATTTCGCTTCTTTTATTGCAATCAAATAATGGTTTATCAACAATTTTACGATTGGCTTGATAGCGTTGGTCAGAGCGAGTGGTGCCAGCAATTACAACAGCAGGTGGCGGATAAACTACATCCTGACCGGCATGGCAAAATGCCGATATGGCAGCAGGCTTTGGCCGATTTGCCGGCGATAACGCCATCCGTCTTAGAACTGCGTGATAAAGTCCAGATTGGTACAGCGGCCGATTTGCAGGGTTTTTCGCCAGCGAAATTTACAGAATTGCTCAAACAGTTCCATCCCTGGCGCAAGGGACCCTATGACTTATTCGGTATTCATATCGATACCGAGTGGCACTCTGATTGGAAATGGGATCGGGTGCTGCCGCATATCTCATCTTTAAAAGACAGAGTGGTATTGGATGTCGGTGGCGGTAATGGTTATCACGGTTGGCGGATGGTTGGCGAGGGTGCCAGCATGGTCATGGGTATTGACCCGACCTGGGTCTTCGCCATGCAATATCGGGTTATACAGAAATTTATTAAAAGCCCGCAGCATTTTGTTTTGCCGATCGGAATCGAACAGATGCCGGCCAATTTGCAGTTGTTTGATACGGTGTTTTCAATGGGCGTGTTATATCATCGGCGTTCGCCGCTGACGCATTTAATGGAATGCCGACAATGCCTGAAACCTGGTGCTGAATTGGTGCTGGAAACACTGGTGATTGATGGCGGATTAGGTAAAACGTTGATGCCGGAACAACGTTACGCTAAAATGAATAATGTCTGGTTTATCCCCTCATTGCCGACTATGGAATTATGGCTGCGCAAATGTGGCTATAAAAATGTGCGTTGTGTGAATGTCGCCAATACTACCGTTGAAGAGCAACGGGCGACCGACTGGATGACTTTTGAATCGCTGACGGACTTTCTGGATCCACAAGATCATAGTAAAACGATAGAGGGTTATCCGGGGCCGCGGCGGGCCGTGTTTATTGCTGATGCACCCAGATAACTAAAATGCCATGACGTTGGGTACCACGGAGATCCATTTGCCGCTGCGATGCTGGCAGGCATCCAGTGATTTGATGTCCTGACGTTCGCCCTTAATGATTGTTAAATCATAGGCGAGACAAGGATAGCTACCATAGGTGTAACTGCGTTTTATATTGATTTGATATGCAATGCCGGTGTCAGTATTTTGCCAGGCATGGCTGGTTTCCGCTTGCTGGCTGGAGAGGATTTGCTGGGTACGTTCCAGATCCGGATTAGTCATTGAGGTATCAGTTTCAATACCCGCCTCAACGCCTGCCAGCAAGTCCAGCGAAGCCTGGGCTTGTGGCAGAAAAAGACTTAAACATAGCAGAGCACCAGTGGCGTTGAAATGTTTGATTATCAATATCTTGTCCGTCGTTGGCATCTAGATACTTATTTAAAACTTATCTGTTGAACTGCGGATGAGCAAAATATCCCATTAACAACAGGATAATCTTCCTTAAAATGGCTATTCATTCTCATTAAAAACGTTGACCGTCACATTGCCATCAACTTCGGCATCCACCTTAAACTCAATAGGTCGGCAACAAACTTGGCAGTCTTCGATATAATCCTGTTCGGCGACGCTGCAATCTATCAACACACTGATAGCCTCACCGCAGTAGGGACAATTAATCCAATGTTCTTGTAATGCCTGCATCTTTTCTGCCTCGCATAGTCAGTATGCGTTTGGAAATGTTTAAAGTGCAATAAGTTCCAGTTGCGGAAAATAGCAAAACCCGAGCTAATTATCCAAACAAACCAATCGTATAAATGCAGCAATATAATCCTGCACAACAACATACAGCAAAACAATTAGTCAACAATCCACTGAATATGAGGTGGTCAACAATGCCAAGCCATCTTTCGATTACGCTATCTGGCTAACCAGCTGAATAAATAGCGTTTATCACCCAAGCCAATCCCTTCGGCAATTCGCTGAAAACCCAATTGACGATAAAAATCCAGTAAAGCCGGATAATGTGCCACAGCGTCAAGTTGCAGGTTTTGCCCAACTGGAATTTGCTGCTGGCAGAATTGCACCATTAATTTACCCAAACCTTGCTGCTGGCAATCCGGTGCGACTGCCAGCATAGTCAGATAAAAATCAGCTTGTGGTGCATGAGGCCAGCAATCGGCATAGTAATCGGCGGGCGTCGAAGCTAAAGTCACACAGGCGACAATTTGCTGTTTATCGCGCAACGTGTAAACGGCTTTTTGCTGCACATTAGCCGCTATTGATTGTTTATTGTAAACGCCTAACCAGTGTTGCATGCCTTGCACTGCCATCGTGCTGGCACAGTGGTTAAGCAAGCTGTTTAAAGCATCAATATCGGCAGCAGTTGCGACCTTAATCGGTCGAAGAATAAGGTTGCTGACAGTGTTCTCATTAACGTGGGCTTTCATTTAATGCCTATTTTTCGGGCCATTGCTGCGGTACTTTTTGAATTTTACTGATGTCATAGCCTTGTGTTTTCAGCAGTTGCAGCAAATCAGCATAGTCTTTGTCAGGAATGTTTGGCGTCCGCGCCATGATCCAAACGTAATCCCGTTGCTGACGGCCAATAATGGTCTGGGTGTAATCGTTATTTAAATAAACAATTCGGTAATCGGCTTTAATCGGCCAGATAAACTGCATGCCCCATATAGCATTCGAGCCATCACCTTCTACAAATCCAGTTGGATTATAGGTTTTGACATCGCCATCAAAGCCGTCTTTACGAAACCGGAAAGTGGTGGCAATTGTGCCATCATCATTCATTTGGTAAGACTCTATCGCATTGTGTGCACCTTTTTCGATAAAGGTCGGGATATTGGCAATCACATACCAGTCACCCATAAATCTGCTCAGATCAACCGATGATTCAGTACGAATTGGCGGTTGAGACGAGGCACAGCCGCCTAAGGTAAATATAAGCAACACACTAAATAAGCCATAACGTAACATCCGTTTTCTCCACTAAATAAACCGGATAATGTCGAGCTGCTTGTGAATCTGGCGTGAAAACCGGGCGTTGCCGTTTTATGGCGCCTTGTGAATAATTAATTGCTTCAGCTCATTGATCTGCATTGATAAATCATCAATGGTTAAATCATTTTTATGGGCTTGTTGGTATGCTTCACGGCGTTCCTGTTCCATTACATTAACAACAATACCAATCAGCATATTTAAAAACGCAAAGGTGTTTAAAAAGATAAACAGCAAATAATAAATCCAGCTCAGTGGATAAACAGCCATGGTTTCATACATGACATCGGTCCAGTCCTCAAAGGTCATGACCCGGAACAGCGTGAGCATCGAAATAGTAATATCACCCCACAACGTTTCATTGATGTTTGCGAACAAACTGGTGCCTATCGCGGCAAAAATATAAACGATAATAAACATCATCAAAGCCACATAACCGAGCTGTGGCAGAGCTTTGAGCAAAGAATTCAGCAAATGACGCAGTTCCGGAATGATCGAAATCATCCGCAAAACCCGAAATATCCGCAGCAGCCGGCCGATAAACGCCAGCTCGCTATCTTCAATAGGTATCAGGCTGGCCACCACAATTAATGTATCAAAGATGTTCCAGCCACTTTTTAAGAAATCGCGTTTGCGGGCTTCGCCGAGAAAACGAATACTGATTTCTATCAGGAAAAACACAGTGATAGCGTAATCCAGCCATAGCAAAGTTTGCGACATGTTGTAAGAAATATCGTAGGTTTTGGCGCCGGCCAGCAGTGCCGAAAAGATAATAACCGCCACTACCAGCAGCTCAAACAGCCGGTTATGGCGTAGTTGTTCAAAGTGATACTGAAACGCAGAAATAGCGTGTTGTGATGACATTTTCATCTTTAGGGACTCTCGCAGCAGCAAACAAATGCCGTGCATCATAAAGTCAAAAAAGGGATTCAACCAGTATTAAAACGAACGAACGCTATGTCAGATTTTTTGTAAGGCTGGCAAGTGCTGACGAATATGTGATTTGATTTCTTCAACGCTGGCTGAAAACACCAGGACATAAATTTCCCGCTGGGCATCATTATCAATAAACGGATAAATTTCGTAACCTTCGGCATACAATTCAGCGCGGGCACGGCAGACTTTATGGATCCCCTCGCTAAAGGCGGCATTATCTTTGGCAAGTACCTGCGAATCGCCCATTTTCCAGTCTTTTTGCTGCCAATCGGCATAACACCAGTCGGTTAATTGCTGTACCAGATCGCTATTATCTTGCAGCGATTCTGGTGCTTCTTCAGCACAGGCTGTTAGCGATACGCAAAACATGAGTAATAATAATTTTAGTCTGGGCATGAATTTTCTCACCTGATGTACTTTCTTAATCATGCTAGCTTTATGCCGTGATGACAATGTGAAAATATTTGTCAGACTTTGAATAAGCGAATGCAGGGCGAGACCTATGATAAAACTCAGTGGCACAGGCATTTTTTTGATGTTGGTTCTGGCGATCGCCGGTGGCTATATGACTGGAATGTTTGCCGGGTATCTTTTTGATTTGGCTCGCCAGCGATTTAACCGTTTCTGGAGTATTGCTCTGAATGGGGTGCTTTATGTGGTGCCGGTATGGGCTATATTAAGTGTCGCAAAAAATGATGGGCTTGTCTGGTTTTACTTACTACTGATATTTTTTTACTATCTGGGACTACGGGCTGCCAGTCATCAGGCCAATTCCGATACCCGCCCAGACAGACATTACGAGTTGGATGACTAACAATTTGCAAGCAAAAAAAAGCCCCGACTGGAGGGGCTCTTTTAATATTTTTTCTGCGAATTAACGGTTGCAGATGTACATTGTTACTTCGAAACCGAAACGCATATCTGAATATTCTGGTTTAGTCCACATGATTAAATTCTCCAATAATTTTATAAAAGCGCTTGTCTCTCCAAGCTCAGGACTCTTAATATACGGATGTAATTAAAATCAAACATCAGTGTTTTACCTGATTACACTCAGGATTTTCCTGAGACATTCACGGACATGCTTTCTCATCAGTTTGATATGCTGCATCTTACAATTATTGAACTATCAAATAACAGTTCAAAATTGCAAAGCCAAATATTAAGGAATATTTATGACGCCTCATCAGCGCCGATGGTCTTATGGCATATTGTTGCTGTTGTTTTTACTGGCCTGTTTGCCGTTATCCTCGCTGGCCAACCTACAGCTAAATGAAATGCTGAAAGTGACGTTAACAGTTTATGCGCTGGCGCGGGGCCTGAATGCCTTAATTTCAGTGGTACAGGGCACTGAACTGGCCATTGAGCCGATGGGCGTTGGTGTCACACTGACACCGGGACAAATCCTTGACCCACTTAATGATTTGATCGAACAGGTGTCACTGATCCTGTTAATCGCTTCAGCATCCATCGGCATTCAGAAAATTCTGTTGTCTGCTGGTGATATCGAAATCTTTCGTGGCTTATTGATTTTATTGATCATTATTACCCTGACGGTCATGTTGATTCGCGGTAGTAATCTGTCTTTGCAAAAGAATCTGCTGAGAGGCGTGATCATCCTGAGTGTTTTACGATTGGCAGTACCCATCACGGCGCTGACTGCCAACCAGATGCAGAACTGGTTGGATAATGACCGCCAGCAAGCTATTACTGTGCTCGACAGCACACAACAAAGCCTCAAAGACTTACAGCAAACAGAGCTGCAAAAAGATCAAAAATGGTATCAGGGAATGCGCGATAGTCTGAATATCCGCGACAAATTGCAAAATATAAAAGATAAAGCAGAAAAGGCCGTGGAAGCTGCTATTTATCTATTGGCTGAGTTTGTGTTGGTGATGGTGTTATTGCCGATATTATTTTTATTTTTGGGCTGGCGAATACTGTTGAAGATTGGCAAATGGTAAGCGGCCCGCAAAGCGGACCAGCATTATCATTCATCAGGCTAGTTTGGCTTGAACAGTTTCACGTTTACTCAGCGCATCAGCCAGTTGATTTAATTGCTGCAGTAATGCAAAAAATTCTTTGTTATCAAGGCCGGTCTGACAAGCGACTTGTTTTTGAATTTCGGCGACTATTGGTTTGAGTTGTCTCGATTTATCCGTTAATGAAATGCGCACAATCCGTTCATCAATATCATTACGTTGTTTATTAACCATGCCGGCACGTTCCAGGCGTTTGAGGATCGGCGATAAGGTGCCGGAATCGAGCTTCAGGCGCTGCATCAAATCACGGACGGCGACTCCATCTTTTTCCCATAAAACCAGTAACACCAGATACTGCGGATAAGTTAAATCATGTTCATCCAATAATTGCCGGTAAACCCGGGTGATGGCATTAGTGGCACTATACAAAGCAAAACATAATTGATTATCCAGCATTAGATTGTCGTGACTAGACATGATTTCCCTCGCTCTGGCACGCTACCATTTACTATAAATGACAGCATCAATTGGACAAGATTAGCATATTGCCGGCCTTAATAATTAGCTAGGATTGACAATTTTAACTTCACGCTGCGGAAAGGGAATTTCAATGCCATGCTCACGAAATGCATCCCAGATCATCAGCAGTAAATCAGCACCGATCCGGTTGGGGCCATCATCGATACCTTCCATCCAGAATTCCACCAAAATATCTACGCCAGAATTACCAAAGCCGGCAATTTCAGCATCAGGACGCTCTTCAATCGGAATATCATCACCACTGATAACCCTGGGGTGGCTGTTAACAGTTTTACGGATCAGATCAAATAAAAAGTGCAGATCAGTTTTGTAAGCAACCTGAAATTCCAGTGCGTAACGTTGTTTATTGTTTTTATGAGTCCAGTTTGTAAAACTAGTAGTGATAAATTGCTCATTTGGCACCATGATATCTTTGCCATCATAGGTTTCCAGCGTGGTCGAGCGCATATTTAATTCACGGATAGTGCCTTTGCGGCCATCTTCCATTTCCACATAATCACCGACGCTCAGCGACCGTTCCAAAAGCAAAATAATGCCGGAAATAAAATTGGAGGCAATCGCCTGTAAACCAAAGCCTAAACCGACACCCAGAGCACCACCAAATACAGCCAGCGCGGTGAGATTAATGTTCATGATCTGCAGCAGCAGCAGAAACACCACAAAAAACAGAACGATCTGGAAGAGCTTAGCAAACACCTCTCGGGTACCGACATCCAAATCTTCCTGGCTGCGGATGATTTGCTGGCCGGCATGGTTGGACAGACGGCCCAGCCAAAATAAAATCGTGCCGAAAATAATAACCCGCACCACACCGTAAGCAGAAACTTCAATATTGCCAATCTGCAGAGATATCCCTTCCAGATAGTTAATGACCGGTGGTAACCAGCCGAATAAATGCAAAATGGCTATTGGCAGCAAAATCCAATAAGCCAACTTCTTAAACAGCGTTTTATTAACCAGCCGGTCAATTATTTTGTAAAGCATGAACACTACCGCCCAGCTCATAGCGACAGTGACTAAACCATCTTTACCGAGTAATGAGTTGCTGATATCGGCTGTCACCGATAAAGACAAAATTAACATTAGTGGTAATAATAAATCCCGGCTGTCGTAGATCGATTGCCGTAGATTTTTCGCTGGCCCCTCAACTGGTGGTTGATGTACTAACGGAATTTGCTTGCGGATAAAAATCGATACCGTATAGCCGACCACACAGCCAAATACAATCAAGCCCAGTTGTGAGTAAAATGAGGGACTGCTGGCCCAGGTCAGTGTGGTATTTAGAAATTGATTCAGCAGCTGTTTGAGTTGTTCTAAATCCATGGGTATGACCTGTTGGCTAAATCCGACTAATGTAAAAGAGCCAGCCCCCTTGATCAAGTTAGATTGCGTACCCACGTATCAATAATGAAGTCGCTAATTGCAAAGGAGAGTCCATGAATCCCAAAATTGATGTGCACGGTAAGACAGTGCTGGTGACGGGTGCCAATCGCGGTATTGGCAAAGCCATCGTCGAAGAATTTATTCAGCAAGGCGTCGCCAAGGTCTATCTGGCAGTGCGTGATACAGAGTCGGTCAAACCGCTGTTACTTGAGCATGGCGATAAAGTGGCGGTCATTGAGCTTGATGTTTCTGATGCTGGCAGCATTAGCCGGGCAGCACAAATCGCTAAAGATGTGCAAGTCGTCGTGAATAATGCCGGTGTTCTGAAAAACGTTTCAGCACTGGATCCGGCAGCCATTGATGCGCTGGATTATCAAATGCAGATCAATGTTGTTGGTTTAATGCGGATGGCACAGGCTTTTGCACCGGTATTAAAACAAAATGGCGGTGGCGCCTTTGTGCAATTAAATTCAGTGGCCTCGTTACGCGCTTTTCCGGATTTTGCCACCTACGCCGCTTCTAAAGCAGCGGCCTATTCAATAACCCAAGCGCTACAAAGCCAGTTAGCGGAGCAGGGCACGGCTGTAGTTAGTGTGCATCCGGGCCCTATTAAAACCGATATGGCAACGGAAGCGGGTTTGGAGGATATTGCTGATCCACCGTCAGTCGTTGCCAAAGCAATTGTTGCCGCTTTATATGCTGGTGATTTTCATGTTTTTCCCGATACCATGGCCAAAGAATTCTGGGCTGCTTACCAGGGGTTTGCCAAACAAGTTGTAGAAGCGCCGCCAGAAGAATCCTGAAAATCAGCCAAAAAAATTCATTTTACTTAACCTGGAAACGCACCTTTTATCTGTTTTTCACGGTTCTCCGTGGCAATGGTAATCGAGTGCTGGTATTCCCACTGGGGCCCGTGGGAGCAAGGCTAACAAGCGTTTTGCAAGGAAGCGAAGCAATCTATCTAAAGCGTTAAAATTGCCGCGGTCTTCGGCCTCGCAAAGACAATAGGATTTATTTTCTAGTGTCTTTCCCGCGCCGGCGCTGAGGGCTCCCCAAAAAAGTGACAAGCATGGCGATTTATGATCTCTTAT
>JAVVFF010000090.1:0-9032 GCA_032250995.1 Methylophaga sp.
TTAATGTGATGCTGTGACTATTGCTGACAGGTTTTTGGATAAATAACCTCGCTTCACGCAGCGTATCGGTGATTTGACCAGCCAGTTGCTGATGTTCATTGAGCAATAAATCTTCGGTATCAACCGATAACAATAAATGCGAGCCACCGCGTAAATCCAGGCCTAAGGCCAGGGTGTTTTCGGCGTACCAGTCAGGCAGTGCGTTAAGGGTTTGCTGTGGCAATATGCTGGGCAATGCGCTGAGCAGACCAACAATAATAATTAGGCTGTATACGACAGCCCGTTTTAACCAGGTTTGCATGTTTCATCCTCGAAGTTAATTTCGTAAATAAATATCAGACGAAATTAAGCTTGAGGTGCGGCGCGCGGTTCCGGTAAGAAATAAGCATAACGTCCATTACTACGATTAGCATCAGGACGGGTGGAAGCACTTAATAAGACTTTCTTGAAATGCGGGAGCAATGACGCAGATATTGCTGCATCTGCTGCCGTATCATCATTATTGCCGTTGGCAATTTCACTGCCGTTATGCAGATTGATCCTTGGCAGTTCGCGTTGCAGCGAGTGACCGGCAGATTTGATTTCTTTATTAAAGGAGGGCGTTGCATTATTGGCTGCAATCGGTGTGGCGACAGCCTGAAGCAGCGCCAGATTGAGCAATAAAAAAACCGACAGACCGGCTCGCCAGCCAGTGACGATTTTATTGACTACAAACTGGCAGGCGCTGTATTGCATACATGCATATCTGAATAGATATGCAAATTGTGGGGCTAGCGTCATCAATAGTCAATGCGGATTTTTTGGCAATCTTTAGATCGGCCGACAGCAATGTAAATGTCCCTGATCCAACGGTCAGAATCGGTAAAAGCCTGTGCTATGATGCGATTTAATTTTTTTGACCGTCATTCGGCGGGGTGGGGACAATGCTGTCATCAGTCAATTTATTTTATGTAGTTGTTGTCGGTTGTGACTGAAGTTCGGCTAATGAACGTCTGCTGGATGCTGTTAATGCTGTTTGCCGGTGCATTGCATGCTGACCCCATTGCAATCAGTCGCGTCAGTAGCAGTGCCATTGGCGACTATGCAGAATTTTTCTTTGAACCCGGCGAGCGCATGGCAATTGAAGAGGCACGCAGTTTGTTTGCCGATAATGCCGGCGTCAGCGGTGACAAACAAATCTTGAACTTTGGTATTGGCGCGCCGCCGCACTGGCTGAAATTTGTCGTTGATAATCCCACTGAAACAACCATTAACAAAGTATTATCGGTGGAAACCGCCTGGCTGAATAATCTGGCGATTTATATTTTTAACGATAATCAGCAACAGGTTCATTATGCCCTCGGCGACAACCAGGTGCAGACTGACCGGCCCATCGACAGCCGCTTTTATGTGGTTGATTATGATTTCCCACCCGGAAAAACTTCGCTGTATCTGCGGGTCGCTGGCAGCGATCCGATGCTGTTGCCAATTTATCTGGATGATCGCACGACTTTTAATCAACGCTTTGAGTTTGAAGATTATAGTTACGGTTTGCTGTATGGCGTGTTAGCGGCGTTACTTTTATATAACTTGATGTTGTTTATCAGTCTGCAAAGTGGTCCGTATTTGTTTTATTCACTGTATTTAGCCAGTTTTATTGCCTGTAATTTGGCTTATACCGGACATGGTTTTCGCTGGTTGTGGCCGCAGGCGATTCACTGGCAACAATGGGCAAATCCGGTGTTGATGCTCGTCACCGCTATCGGTGGTTTGTTATTTGCTACCAGCTTTCTTGAAACCCGTAAAGTGCTGCCCCGATTGTATTGGGCGGTCTGTGGACTATGTCTGGCGATGTTGATTAGCCTTGGCGCAGCTTATTATGCGGCGCAAATTCAGACCGCATTGATTCTGGCTTTTGTGTTTGTTGTGCTGTTTGGCGTGTTGATGACTTTACTGGGCATCCTGGCGTATCGGGCCGGAAACCCTGCCGCTAATTTTTTCTTACCGGCCTCGGTGGTGGCGGCCATCAGCGCCAATATTAGCGCGCTGACAGTCTGGGATATGCTGCCTTATTCGGTCTGGACTTATCGGGCAGTTGATATCGGCATAGTGGTCGAAGCTATTCTGTTAGCATTGGCCTTAGTCGATAATTTTCGCCGCCTCGAAGTGAAGCGTTTGCATGCAGAGCAGTTGGCAGGCACCGATCCTTTGACCGGTTCAGATAATAATCCAGATAAACCAGCAGATGACTGCTTATTGAGTCAGTAATAGAAAAATCCCCGCGATTGCGGGGATTTTTGTTTATACACTGATTAATGATCGTTATAGAGGCTTTCGTATAGGCTGCGCTCAAATACGCGGATAGGTTTACGGGCAACATTACGATTTTTGCTGGTCGGATGATAGTTGCTGATAATTTGTACAAACAGCAATGATTTTCCTGAGCGGGTTTTAATACGACCTGCCAAATTATAGACGCCATATAAAGAGCCGGTTTTGGCGACAATCTGGCCTTTTAAAGGCGTATTAACCAGACTTGGCCGCCATTGCAAAGTACCCGACACACCGGATACGGGTAGTATCTCGGCAACACCGGTTTCGGGATGCGTAAAAATATATTGCACAACTTGCATCAGTTGTTTGGCCGACATTTTGTTATTACGTGACAAACCCGAGCCATCGACGATAACTGCTTTCGATAAATCAATACCGGCTTTTTCTTTTAAGATAGCTTTAATGGCGGCGGCACCATTTTCAAAACTACCGGGTTGGTTAAAGTATTGATGGCCGAGGGTTTTCATCAAATTATCGGCAATCAGGTTGTCAGATTTTTTAACCATTTCATTAATAAGCAGCGTTAGTGGTGCCGACTGGTGAAGGGCAATTTGTACGCCTTTGACTAAATCGTTACGAATAATCGCGCCATTAAGTTTGATGCCGGCATGCTTCAACTCTTCGTACAACACTTTAATCATCAACTCGGTTGGATTTTGTACCGCCAGATGAAAGTTGACTGGTAACTCATGGGTGCCCACGCAACCACCGACGGTGAATTGATTATCGTTATTGGCTGATAGTTTCAGGTCGCAGTCGATATTTTGTGTGTTTAGGCCTTCACGAATAATAATGCTGCCGACCTCTAAACTGATTAAATCAGAGGCGCTGGCTTTAACAGCTTTAATCGGTGGTTCAGAAGCAGCTTCCAATTTGCCATAAACGCAGTTGCCATTCATCGTCAAACTACTTGATGGCGCACTGTAACAAACGCCCATATTATCCCAGGGCACGCCGATGGCACGTTCAAAACTGTCGAAAATGCTGCCATTTAAATACAGATTGCCGTTGATGGTGCGGGTGTGTGCTTTGAGTTTGCCGATCAATAGTCGCAAATCACTGCGGGTAAAACTGGGATCACCACTAAACCGTAAAATCACATCATCTTGTTTGGTTTCCAGCATGGTGGCAAAGCGAAAATCATCAGGTAAATAGAGTTTTGCCGCCAGACCGGTGACCAGTTTTTGCAGGCTGGCTGGTTGCTGAAACAACTCGGCACGTTCTGAATAAATCGCTTCGCCAGATTGTGCGTTAACTACATACAAAGCGACATCTGCGCCTTCAGGTACGGGTTTGGCAGCCAGAGCAGGGTGGGTAAAAATGGTATTAGCATGGACGTTTAAGCTAGCAAACAGCAGCAAAGCGGGTAAGAAATAGAGGCGCATAGAATCCGTAATATGTAGGTGTTTTTAAAATCAAAGATAAAGCCTAGCATGAAATCCCCGGTGCGATTTAAAATCGCTAAAAGCTTTAATATTTGTAAAGCACAGCAACGTAGATAACCATGACCAAGATACTACTTAGCAATCTGGCGATTGCCATCACGCTATTGGCCTTTGTGCCGTATATCCTGCAGATTTTTAAAGGAAAAGTCCGGCCGCATGTTATTTCCTGGTTGATCTGGGGTATATCAACGCTGTTGATTTTTATTGCCCAGTTGCTGGATGGCGGCGGTGTCGGTGCTTGGCCGATTGGCGTCTCGGCGGCGCTGACTTTAATCGTTGCCCTGCTGGCTTTTGTGTGTCGTGCTGATACCCGGATTGATCGCAAAGATCAGTTAACCTTTAGTGTGACTTTGTTGGCCATACAGATCTAGATACTGACGGCAGAGCCATTATTTGTGGTGATAATCCTGACGCTAGTGGATTTAAGCGGCTTTAGCCAAACCTGCATAATGTTAACCGTGATCCGTATTCAGAGTCAGTAGTATTCTTTGCGTTATTCGCTGTGCGTAATCTGCTGGTGTTGCTGTCACTGGAACATTATTTAGCGGTGACAATGTTGTTTCCGGCAATGATCGGTTTTGCCTGTCTGGCAATCATTATCAATATGCAGGTGCGGCGAAAATTGATAACGGCTAGCGATTTCGTTTATATCGTGGGCCTTGCGGTCGTTATTTATCTTAAAGTTTTGCAATATAGCAGTGGCTAAGGCTAATATGGCAGGAGATGATGTAGGGTAATCAATGACGAATCAATTTTCTGTGTTGCGTGCTGTGTGGTTAGTGCTGTGTCTGGTTTTTACCAGCAGCGCCAGCGCCTATATGCATATTGGTGAACACCAGCATAGTCAGGAAGTGGGTTTGTCGCATCATCATGCAGCAGATGCCCACCAACATAGTCAGCAGGATCAAGAGCACGATCAGCATTTCCATGTGCATCTGCTGGGTGATTTGGTCAATTATCCGGCATTAATTGCTGACGCCAATTTGCAGGCCACTGCCCAGGAAATCAGCCCGCGCATCTGTTCGCTGGCTTACGCACCGCTCATCCCACCGCCCAACGCATAATCCATAAAATTTAAGCTGTTTTTCAGTTTTTGCTGAGACTTTTGGTCGTCAGCTTTATGGAGAAATCTAATGCGTATGCAAACCTCTTGCTTTGCAGCTGCTGGTCGGCTGCTGAGCGTATTTATCATTTGTCTCAGTAGTTTGAATATTGCCAATGCAGGGCCGTTAGCAGCAGCAACTGCGGTCGAAAAAACCCTGCGCTACAGTCCGGCCTTACAAGCATTTCCCTTTCAGCAGCGGGCCATTGAAGCCGATGCTTTGCAGGCCGGTTTAAAACCGAACCCGGTATTACAGGCTGAAGTCGAAAACGTCTTTGGTACCGGAAATAGCCGCTTTTTAAGCGGCGCCGAACTGACCTTATCACTCAGCCAGTTAATTGAAATGGGCGATAAACGCCAGCAACGAATCAACGTTGCTAATGCCCGGCTGCCGGCCTTACAACAACAATACGAAGTGCAACGTCTGGATGTGGTCGCGCAAACTTTACGGCATTTTTATCAGGCGCTGCGGATTGACGCCATGCTTGACTGGAATCAGCGGCGTATTGATAAAGAACGGACGGCATTAGCGGTAATACAGCAACGTGCTGATGCCGGCGCGGTTGGCAGTGCTGATGTAATGCGCATGCAGTTACGGTTGGCCCGTTCTGAAAATCAGCAAAAACAATTGACCAATGAGCGGCAGCTGGCGTATCAAAAACTGGCCGCTAATTGGATCGGCACAGTAGATTTTGATGGTTTAACCGGCGATTTAACGACATTGCCCGCCATACCGGCAACCGAAACCCTGAATCAGGCGATTGCCCAAACCCCGGCCTATTTACAAGTGCATGCCTTATCGCGTTTACGCGAAGCACAAATAGCGCTGGCCGAATCTGAATCTGTGGCAGATATTACCGTCGCAGGCGGGATCCGGCGGCTGGAGGGGCTTGATGACAATGCGCTGGTGTTCAGTTTTTCGATGCCGTTGCAACTTAATAATCGCAATCAGGGCAATATTGCCCGCGCCAATGCCGAGTATCAGCAAGAACTTCAGGCTATGCAATTAACGGTCACCCAGATTGAACTGGCGTTGAACGAAATTCGGCTGGCTATGCAAAACAATTTGCTGCTCAGTCAATCGCTGCAAAACGATTTACAACCCGTTGCGCAAGCACTGCTGAAAAGTACTGCTGACGGTTATGAGCTTGGTCAGTACAGCGTCTTGCAATGGGTCGATGCCCAGAGTGAATTATTTACCGTGCAGCGCGAACTGATTGAGGCACAAACCGCCGTGCATCTGCAAATGCTCGAGCTGGAACGCCTGACCGGCAATGCACTGAGTCAATCAGCAGCCGTTAACGATTTACAGGAATAAAACAATGAAATTTTACCCGTTATTATTTGTGCTGGCGCTGTTATGGAGCCCGGTGATGTATGCTGCCGGAGGTCATGAGCATGACTCGGCTGAAACCGAAGTGGCCGAAGGGCCGCATCATGGCCGGTTATTAACAAGCGATGAATTTGCGCTGGAAATCACCATTTTTGAACAAGGCATTCCGCCTGAAATGCGCGTTTATGCTTATTACAATGACCAGCCGCTGGATCCTGAAAAGGTCACGCTGACCGTGACTTTAAACCGTCTCGGCGGTCAGCAGGATCTGATTGATTTTTCCCCTGAGCAGGATTATCTGCTCGGTGATATTGAAATCACCGAGCCGCATTCCTATGAACTGGAAATCGCTGCAAGCTTTAATGGCAAAGATTATCACTGGCATTACGAGAGTTTTGAAGGCCGGGCTGAACTCACACCAAGACTGATCGAAACATCCGCCATTAAAACCGAAAAGGCCGGGCCGCAAACGCTGAAAATCACCAACAGTTTATATGGCCTGATTGCCGCTGCAGAAGATCGGCAATTTCGGGTCTATGCGCCGTATCCCGGGATTATTGAAGCGGTCTATGTCAACACCGGCGATAAGGTCAAAAAAGGCCAGAAATTGCTGACGGTGCGTAATCAGCAAACTTTAAAAAGCTACGCTGTTAACAGCCCGGCCAGTGGTGAAGTCACCCAGCGCTTGGTCAAAGCCGGCGATCATTCCAATATCGGTAACCTGATTGAAATCAGTGATTTCAGCAAAGTCTGGGTCGATATGTCGATGTTTCCGCAGGATATCGAACAATTGAAAGAAGGCATGGCCGTAACCGTTAATGACTTACACGGTCATCAGCAGGCCTCGGGCAAAATTAGTTATATCTCACCGAAAATGACCGGTGGCCACATCGCCCGTGCCCGAGTAGTGATTGACAACCCCGAGGGTTATTGGCGTCCCGGTATGCATATTAATGCTGTGGTTGCCGTCGATACGATTGAAGCTGAACTGGCAGTAAAACGCAGCGCACTGCAATCTTTTCGTGAAATGCCGGTGGTGTTTGCCCGTTATAACAATACTTTTGAAATACGTATGGTCGAGTTAGGCCGGCAGGATAAAACCTATATTGAAGTGAAATACGGCCTGCAACCCGGCACCGAATATGTCACCGAGAATAGTTATCTGCTCAAAGCTGACGTTTTGAAAGACGGCGCTGTGCACTCACACTAGGAGCAGAACATGATTGATTTAATAGTTCGTTTTGCCGTGCAGCAGCGCTGGCTGGTGTTGCTGTTAACGTTGCTGATTGCCGGTCTTGGCGTATTTAATACCCTGCAGTTACCCGTTGATGCGGTTCCTGACATTACTAATAATCAGGTGCAAATTAATACCGAAGTGCCTGGTTTTTCGCCGTTGGAATCCGAGCAAAGGGTGACTTATATTGTTGAAAATGCCATGGCCGGTTTGCCGGATCTGGATTACACCCGCTCGATTTCTCGCTATGGCTTATCGCAGGTGACGGTGGTATTTGCTGACAAAGTCGATATTTATCTGGGTCGTCAGCAAATCAGCGAACGCCTGCAAAGTATTCGTGGTGAATTACCCCCCGGCGCTGAGCCGCAATTAGGGCCGGTGGCCAGTGGTTTAGGCGAAATTTTCACCTATACGATTAGTGCCCAAGACGGTGCGCTTAATGAAGATGGCAAACCCTACAGCGCCGAAGATCTGCGCACGATTCAGGATTGGATCATTCGCCCGCAACTGGTCAAAGTGCCCGGCGTGACCGAAATTAACAGTGTCGGCGGTTTTGAGCGCGAATATCAGGTGGCACCCAAACCCGGCAAATTATTGGCTTATAAAATCAGCATGGCCGAATTGGCCGATGCACTGCAACGTAATAATCAGAATATCGGCGCGGGGTATATTGAGCGTAATGGTGAACAATGGCTGGTGCGCTCGCCGGGCCAACTGCAAAACCTTGAAGATATTCGTAATGTGGTGATCCGCAAACTCGATGATGCGCCAGTCAGAGTACGTGATGTTGCTGATGTTTATTTCGGCAAACAACTGCGTACCGGTGCGGCGACCCAAAATGGTGAAGAAACCGTGCTCGGCACCGCATTTATGCTGCTCGGTGAAAACAGCCGGGTGGTTGCCAAAGCAGTGGCCGCCAGATTGCAGCAGGTCAATCAGAGTTTACCGGAAGGTATCATCGCCGAAGCGGTTTATGATCGCACCACATTGGTCGAAAAGACCATCAAGACTGTGCAAAAAAATCTGCTGGAAGGCGCTTTGCTGGTCATTATCGTACTGTTTTTATTGCTCGGTAATTTCCGTGCCGCTTTAATCACCGCCTTGGTCATTCCACTCAGCATGTTGTTTGCAGTGATCGGCATGGTCAGCAATAAAGTCTCCGGCAATTTGATGAGTCTGGGCGCCATTGATTTTGGCTTAATCGTCGATGGCGCGGTGATTGTCGTTGAAAATGCGCTGCGCAGACTTGGCCAAACACAGCAACGCCTGGGCCGTTTATTGACCTTGCCGGAGCGGCTTAAAGAAGTCACCGACAGTACCCGGGAAGTCTTTAACCCGGCGGTATTTGGTGTGCTGATTATTATGCTGGTCTATTTACCGTTGTTTGCACTGGATGGCGTCGAAGGCAAAATGTTTCAACCAATGGCCTTTACGGTGGTGGCGGCATTGGTTGGTGCGCTGATTTTTGCCGTGACTTTTGTACCGGCAGCCGTGGCCATTTTTGTCACCGGCAAGGTGTCGGAAAAAGAAAATTGGCTGATGCGCGGTGCCCGATTTATCTACCGGCCGTTTCTGAAATTGGCACTAAAGCTGCCAATAGTATTG
>JAVVFF010000091.1:0-8993 GCA_032250995.1 Methylophaga sp.
AGTGATACCACACCAGCAAATCGACCAGAAACTGCTCATTTAAATAACGCAGCCGCTCAGTTTGTTCCAATGCCCAGCGGGCGATCTCCACTATTCGCGAAAAATGCGGAAATGGCGCTATCAGCTTTTCTTCGTTAGCCCGCAAGCAGGCATTAATTAATTTACGGCGTTCGCCGGCATGGGCTGGTTGCACCGGCGAATCCAACGCGATCAATAATGGATCTTTTAAACGACCAGTACCTTTAAAACGGCCTTTAAGCTGCTGATCATAATCATCAATTTGTTCAAGCAAGGTTGGCGCAAAATTAATCACCGCCCGTGCCTCAGGAACATTTTCCAGATGCCAGGCCATATCAGCGTAATCTTTCAAGGCATGCAAATAGGTCCAGGGCAACTGATATAGGCCACCCATTGGCTCACTGTATTGTGGCTGGTGCATGTGCCAGCATAAGACGACTTTTAATTTAGCGGACATAACGATAATTTTGACCTAACATTTCCGGCGTCACCAAAACGACACCATTGGGGGAGACTTCAAAGCGTTTGGCATCAGCCACCGGATCTTCACCGATTACCGTGCCTTCCGGCACAGTACAGCCTTTATCCAGCACGACTTTTTTCAATCGACAATTACGACCAATACTAACATCAGGCAACACCACACAGTCTTCAATAACACTGAAACTATGGACTTCAACGTTGGAGAACAAAACTGAATGACGGACGGTAGAGCCGGAAATAATACAACCACCCGACACCATTGAATCGACCGCCATACCCCGCCGGTCATCATCGTCAAAAACAAATTTCGCCGGTGGTAACTGTGCCTGATGCGTCCAGATAGGCCATTCATCGTCATAAAGATTCAACTCTGGCGTTACACCGATCAATTCGAGGTTGGCAGACCAAAACGCATCAATGGTCCCGACATCACGCCAATAACCCGGATCGTTGCCCTGCACATCTTTATAAGGAAATGCGATGACTTTGTAATTTTTAATCAGGCTGGGAATAATATCGTGGCCAAAATCATGGGTCGACTTTGGCGAATCCGCATCTTTGATTAACTGCTCATATAAAAATGCAGAATTAAAAATATAAATACCCATTGACGCCAGCGCCACATCATCGCGGCCCGGCATCGGCTGCGGCTCAGCCGGCTTTTCGTTAAAAGCAATGATACGGCGATTAACATCAACCGACATCACACCAAAAGCTTTGGCTTCATCCAACGACACTTCGATACAGCCTATCGTCATATCGGCATTTTGCGCGACATGTTCAGCCAACATATCGCCATAATCCATTTTATAAATATGATCACCAGCAAGGATCAGCACATATTCAGCGCCGTGATTACGCAAAATATCAATATTCTGATAAACCGCATCAGCAGTACCAACATACCAACCTTGGGCGGTACGCTGTGAAGCCGGTAATAATTCGACAAATTCGCCCAGGGCACCCCGCATAAAGCCCCAGCCCTGTTGGATATGACGAATTAACGAATGCGCTTTGTACTGCGTCAAAATACCAACGCGGCGGATACCGGAATTAACACAGTTAGATAGTGGAAAATCAATGATGCGAAATTTACCGCCAAAAGGCACCGCCGGTTTTGCACGCCAGTCCGTCAGCTGTTTTAACCGCGAACCACGGCCGCCAGCCAATATCAATGCCAGTGTATCTCGGGTAAGACGACTGACAAAACGCGTGCTATTATTTTTGGACATATCCACCCTCTCCGGCTTTTCGCCTGTTAAAGTATGTTGTAATGAGATCAAGCCTGCCACAATGGCGCCCTGCTGAGCAATAAAAAAAATGGTGAAGGATAGTATGCCAAAAGTTTTTGAAAATAAGTTGACAGCCGACCAGCAAAAAATAATTGAAGCGTGCCATCATGACCCGTTTTCAATACTCGGTTTGCATGAAACAAACGGTGAGGCAAAACTGACGGCTTTTTTGCCGGATTGCGATGCAGTCACATTGGAAAATGGCGAACGGTTAAATCGTCTGCCCGGCACTGATCTTTTTGAATGGCGCGGCCAGCCGGGCGTGCTACAACGACCCTATGCGCTGCTTAAACAACTGAAAGACAAAACGCAACTGCGTCAATTTGATCCTTACAGCTTTGCACCACAATTGTCTGAATACGATTTGCATTTATTTGCTGAAGGCCATCATTGGCATGCCTACCGGATACTGGGTGCACATCTTAAAGTTATTGATGACGTGGCGGGTGTTTTGTTTACCACCTGGGCGCCCAATGCACAGCGGGTTAGTGTGGTCGGTAATTTTAATCAGTGGGATGGCCGCAGACATCCAATGCGAGTCCGTGGCGTCAGCGGTGTCTGGGAATTATTTATACCAGACTTACAAGTTGGTGATTTATATAAATTTGAAATTCGCAATCATCACGACGGCAGTCTGCATTTGAAGCAAGATCCCTATAGTCAAGGCAGTGAACTGCGTCCCAGTACGGCCTCTAAAGTGTTTAACAGCGAATACCAATGGCAAGATCAAAGCTGGATGGACAAACGCGAGCGCAGTGACTGGTTACATAGTCCGCACAGTGTTTATGAAGTGCATTTGGGTTCCTGGCGGCGGCATGCTGATGGCGGCTTTTACAGCTATCGTGAGCTTGCCGAAACCTTAGTCCCTTATGTAAAAAAAATGGGCTTTACTCATATTGAATTATTGCCGGTCACTGAACACCCGCTGGATATGTCCTGGGGTTATCAGACAACCGGCTATTACGCGGCAACTAGCCGGTTCGGCACGCCGGATGAATTCCGGTATCTGGTTGACTTATGTCATCAGAATGACATCGGTGTGATACTGGATTGGGTACCGGGCCATTTTCCCAAAGATGCCCATGGTCTGGCGCGTTTTGATGGTACGGCCTTATATGAACATGAAGATCCGCGACTTGGCGAACATCAGGATTGGGGTACACTGATCTTCAATTACGGTCGTAATGAGGTCCGTAACTTTTTGTTATCCAGTGCGTTTTTCTGGCTGGAAGAGTGCCATATAGACGGCTTACGAGTCGATGCTGTGGCTTCAATGTTGTATCTGGATTATTCCCGTAAAGAAGGTGAATGGCTACCCAACCGCCATGGCGGCCGTGAAAATTTGGAAGTTATTGATTTTCTTAAACAGGTCAATACCGTACTGCATCAAACCCATCCCGGCTGTATTATTGCTGCTGAGGAATCGACGTCTTATCCGATGGTGTCACGACCAACCAATATCGGTGGCCTTGGTTTTTCGATGAAGTGGAATATGGGCTGGATGCACGACATTCTCGAGTATATGAAACAAGACCCAATTCACCGTCGCTACCAACATAATCAGCTGACTTTTGGCTTGCTCTACGCCTTTACCGAAAATTTTGTCTTGCCGTTTTCGCATGATGAAGTAGTACATGGTAAGGGCTCCATGCGCTACAAAATGCCTGGCGATGAATGGCAGCAGTTCGCCAATTTACGTTTGCTGTATACCTTTATGTACTGCTACCCCGGCAAAAAACTGTTGTTTATGGGCTTAGAATTTGGTCAGGGCAGTGAATGGAATTCTGATAGTCAGCTGGAATGGTATGTGTTGGACTACCTGCCGCATCAGGGCTTACAACAATTAGTTACCGACTTAAACCAAGTGTATAAAGATACGCCGGCACTACATCAATTTGATTTTGAATCACGCGGTTTTGAGTGGCTGGATTGTCATGATCACGAACAATCAGTGCTCAGTTTCATCCGTAAAACCGAGCAAGATTTTGTATTAGCGATATTTAACTTTACGCCAGTGACGCGTGTCAATTATCGTGTTGCCGTGCCGGAAGCCGGTAACTATAAAGTGATTTTTAACTCAGATTCAGAATATTACTGGGGCAGTAACTATGCCACAGCAATTGAAGTACAAAGTGAACCACAACCCTGGGCAGAACGATCACATTCCATCATCATTAATTTACCACCGCTGGCCGGTTTGATTTTGCAAAAGATCCGTTAATGACTGCCAAACTGCCCGTCAAAGTTTATCGTGAGCAGAAACATTTGCTGCAATTGGAATTGCTGAAAGTTCAGCGCTGGGCTCAAGAAACCGATAAACGGCTACTGGTTTTATTTGAAGGGCGGGATGCGTCAGGCAAAGGTGGCACCATCAAGCGATTTACCGAACACCTTAATCCCCGCGGTACACGTGTCGTAGCTTTACCGAAACCCAGTAGTACTGAACAAGGCCAATGGTATTTTCAACGTTATGTTCAGCATTTACCATCAGCAGGTGAAATCGTCCTGTTTGATCGCAGTTGGTATAACCGTGCGGGCATTGAGCGGGTCATGGGGTTTGCCACAAAAGCACAACATGAGCTATTTTTACGACAAGCGCCGCTGTTTGAAAAACTGTTGATTGATGACGGTATATTGTTATTTAAATACTGGTTTGATGTCAGTCGTGAGGAGCAAGCTAAACGCTTTGAATCGCGGCGCAGCGATCCCATGAAACACTGGAAACTCAGTCCGATCGACTTGGCCGCACAACAAAAATGGGATGATTACACTGACGCTAAACAAGCGATGTTTGCCGCTACGCATACTCCTAAATCACCGTGGATTATCATTAAATCCGACGATAAACGTACGGCACGCATCAGCTGTTTAAGACATTTTTTGAGTCAGTTGGATTATCCTGAAAAAAACACCAGTTTATTTAGCAATATCGATAGCAGTTTGGTTTTTGAGCCGGTATTCAGCCAACCCAGACGCCGCAGGTCTGACTGATTATTGCCGTAAGGTGCGGATCATCTTAATCAGTTCAGTAGTCGAACTATCGTGACTGGAAATCTCGGCATCATCCTGCAAATCCGGCAAAATCGCTTTAGCCAGCTGTTTGCCCAGTTCAACGCCCCACTGATCAAATGAATTGATATTCCAGATAACGCCCTGCACAAACACTTTATGTTCGTATAACGCCACCAGCTGACCGAGCATTTCCGGCGTCAGTTTCGGAAATAACAACACATTGCTGGGTCGGTTGCCCGGGAATACTTTATGCGGCAGCAACGCTTCTAATGCTTTGCCTTCAAGACCGCCAGCAACCAACTCAGCACGCACTTCTTCAGCCGTTTTACCCTTCATCAGTGCTTCAGCTTGTGCCAACCCATTGGCCAGCAAAATAGACTGATGATCACATTCCGGATAATGGCTGTTGACAGGCAACACAAAATCTACCGGAATCAGCTGTGTGCCCTGATGAATCAACTGAAAATAAGCATGCTGGCCATTGGTACCCGGCGTACCCCAGATGACCGGACCGGTTTTATAACTGATCCGCGCGCCCTGACGGTTAATAAACTTACCATTACTTTCCATATCCAGTTGTTGCATATGGCTGGGAAAACGTGCCAATGAATGGTCATACGGTACGATGGCATGGGTCTGAGCATTGAAGAAGTTGATATACCAAACACCTAACAGTCCCATTATCACCGGAATATTTTTGGCAAATGGCTGGGTACGGAAATGCTGATCCATCTGATGGCCGCCCTCCAGTAGCCGGATAAAATTATCCATACCGACATACAGTGCAATCGGCAAACCAATGGCACTCCACAGCGAATAGCGGCCACCGACCCAGTCCCAGATCTCAAACATATTGGCGGTATCAATACCAAATTTAGCAACTTCACCAGCATTAGTCGACACCGCAACAAAATGCTTTGCTACATCGGACTGTTTAGCAGACTTTAAAAACCACTGACGTGCGGACTGAGCATTGGTAAGCGTTTCTTGGGTCGTGAAGGTTTTTGACGCAACAACAAAAAGTGTCGTTTCCGGATTTAGTTGCTCCAAAGTCGTACTTAAGTCAGTACCATCAACATTGGAAACAAAATGTACCGACAAACCATCGATGGCATAGGGCTCTAGCGCATCGCAAATCATCGCCGGGCCTAAATCCGAGCCACCGATACCAATATTAACGATATCGGTCATTTGTTTGCCGGTATAACCTAACCAGTCACCGTTGTGCACTTTGGCACAAAAGCCGGTCATTTTTTCCAGCACGGCATTCACATCAGCCATAATATCTTTGCCATCAACCATCACTGGCGTATTGGAACGGTTACGCAGTGCGGTATGTAAAACGGCACGGCCTTCAGTGCGATTAATCGCTTCACCGCTGAACATACGCTCGATCCAATCCTGCAATTCGACTGCATCAGCCAACGCAAACAGCTTTTCCATGGTTTCCTGGGTAACCCGGTTTTTTGAGTAATCTAGCAGTAGCTCACCACTGTAAACAGAAAAATGTTCAAAACGGCTTGAGTCCAGAGCAAATTGCTCACGCATAGACAGATATTTTACATCGGAATAGTGCCGGTCTAGGGATTGCCACTCTGCGATATTTAATGGAGTCATATTTCTACTTATTGTTATTACGGATGTAAGGAATTTTTGAGAAAATCAGCCAGCGCTTGCCACGTCAATGTTTGTTGTTCACCGGTCGCCATGGTTTTAACACCAATCCGTTGTTGCGAGACTTCAGTTTCACCGAGAATCAGTGTCCAACGCGCGCCACTGCGATCTGCCCGTTTAAATTGGCTTTTAAAACTACCACCACCACAATGGCTAATCAAGCGTAAACCGGGCAGTTGATCGCGAAGCTGTTCTGAAAAGCGGGTCGCAGCCGCCTGCGCGGCTTCACCGACAGCGACTAAATAAGCATCTGCTCCGGCAACTTCGGGCAAAGTAGCATTCGCCTCAAGCAAAGCAATCAAACGCTCCAAACCAATAGCAAAACCGATTGCTGTCGCGGTCTTGCCGCCTAGCTGTTCCACCAAACTATCATAACGACCACCGGCACAAACCGTGCCTTGGGCGCCCAACTGATCAGTAACCCACTCAAACACCGTTTTGCCATAATAATCAAGGCCGCGCACCAATCGCGGGTTAATTTCATAAGTAACACCCGTCTCATCCAGTGTTTGGCAAAGGCTTTTAAAATGTTTAGCAGATTCAGCGTCGAGATGATCCAGCAGTTTGGGCGCAGCGTCATTTAATGCCTGCATATCTGGATTTTTACTATCCAGAATCCGCAAAGGATTGCTGTGTAAACGACGCTGACTGTCTTCGTCAAGCTGGTCTCGATATTGCTCAAAATAACGCACCAGTTCAGCACGATAATGAACACGCGCTTCAGTACTGCCCAGCGAATTTATTTGCAAGGTCACCCCGGTCAAGCCCAGTACTTTCCATAAACGTGCGGTCAGCAAAATCAGTTCGGCATCAATATCCGGTCCATTGAAGCCATAAGCTTCCACGCCCAGTTGATGAAATTGCCGGTAACGACCTTTTTGCGGCCGTTCATGGCGAAACATCGGGCCCATATACCAAAGCCGCTGGCTTTGATTGAGCATGCCGTGTTCCATTGCGGCTCTGACACAACCCGCCGTGCCTTCGGGCCGCAAAGTCAGGCTGTCGCCGTTGCGATCCTCAAAGGTATACATCTCTTTTTCGACAATGTCAGTGACTTCGCCGATAGAGCGTTTAAACAGTTCGGTTTTTTCTAAGACCGGCAGCCGGATCTCCCGATAACCATAACTGCCCAGTACGCTTCTCAGCGTTAACTCAATATGCTGCCAATACGGTGTCATGTCCGGGAGAATGTCGTTCATCCCCCGCACCGAGCGAATCAATTCTGCCACCTTTAATTGATATCCTTTATCGAAATAATTTTGTCGGCTTGTTCGCCTTGTTTACGCCGCGCAATACGTTGACGGATTTCGCGTTCCAGCTCATCAACAAGCGCTTCGTTTTCGACTTTATGATGTGGCTTGCCATCAACATACAAAAGATTCGGCGAACCACCGGTCAGACCAATTGCAGCCTCTTTGGCTTCACCCGGTCCGTTTACCACACAGCCAATCACTGCCACGTCCATCGGCTCAATAATGTCATCCAATCTGGCTTCCAATGCATTCACGGTAGAAATCACATCAAATTCTTGGCGTGAGCAAGATGGACAAGCGATTAAATTGATGCCTTTGCTACGAATACGCAGGCTTTTCAAAATATCAAACCCTACACGGATTTCTTCAATTGGATCCGCCGCCAACGAGACGCGAATGGTATCGCCAATCCCTTCAGCCAGCAGCATGCCTAAACCAATGGCGGATTTGACTGAACCACTGCGCAAACCACCAGCTTCGGTAATCCCCAAATGCAGCGGCTGCTCAATCTGGTCAGCCAATTTGCGATAAGCATGCACCGTCATAAAGACGTCGGACGCTTTCAGACTGACTTTAAAATCGGGAAAGTTAAGCCGATCCAAAATATCAATATGCCGCATCGCAGATTCGACCAGCGCATCTGGCGTCGGCTCACCATATTTTTTCTGCAATTCTTTTTCTAAAGAGCCGGCATTAACACCAATGCGGATCGGGATATTAAAATCGCGGGCTTTATCAACTACCGCCCGCACCCGATCTTCACGGCCAATATTGCCGGGGTTAATACGCAGACAATCAACGCCGAGTTCTGCTACACGCAGGGCAATTTTGTAATCAAAATGAATATCAGCAATCAGCGGAATGCTGGTTTGTTTTTTGATTTCGCCAAAGGCCTCGGCGGCATCCATTGAGGGTACGGATACCCGTACCAGATCGGCGCCCACTTGCTGTAATCGCTGAATTTGCGCTACCGTCGCGGCAACATCAGTGGTTTCGGTATTGGTCATACTTTGCACCGCAACCGGTGCATCGCCGCCAATAGCGACATCGCCGACCATGATCTGCCGGGATTTACGGCGTTTTATCAGGTGACTGGTTTCCATTATGATTCGGCCCCCAGTGTTAGTCTGGCTATATTATTTTGTCGATAGGCTTCTAAATCGACTGGTTTATCGTTAAAGCGCAAGCTGGTGCCGGCAACATTACCAATTCTGACGGCCAGCGGGGCCGGCCCGGTCAATTCAACCGTTTCCTGCTCCAG
>JAVVFF010000092.1:0-8980 GCA_032250995.1 Methylophaga sp.
ACGGCAATGTTGACGACTTCTGCCGGTGTCGAATTTCGCAGTTTCAGGAAGTTTTCACGAATGCGATCAAATACCACAATGGTATCGTTTAGCGAATAACCAATCACCGCCAGAATCGCCGCCAGAATCGTTAAGTCAAACTGAATTTGCAGCAACGAAAAAAAGCCAACCGTAATCACCACATCATGGATAAGGGCAATAACTGAGCTGATAGCAAACCGGTATTCAAAACGCAGCGCTACATAAATCAAAATCCCAAACAGCGCGTAAATCATGGCGAGGCCACCATCTTCGGCTAACTCTTCACCGACCTGTGGGCCGACAAACTCAACCCGTTTAACGTCTAATACCGAGGTGGTTGTCTGTTCTAATAAAGCCACCACCTCATTACTCAGCGTTGCCATATTTTGGCCTTCAACAACCGGCAAACGTATCAGCACATCGCTAATTGAGCCAAAATTCTGTACCACGGCATCTTCATAGCCGTTATTTTCCAGCGTATCGCGAATGCTACTTAAATCGGCTTGTTCGGGATAAGCGATTTCGATCATGGTGCCACCCGTGAAATCGATGCCAAAATTCAGACCTTTGGTGGCAAGCGAAAATACCGAAACGATCAGCAGCACTGCTGAAATGACCATGGCAAATTTACGCATCCCGACAAAGTTGATATTGGTTTCTTTACTTAACAAATGCATGGCGAGGCCCCTTAAATAGACAGCTTCGGCCGATGCTGACGACCGTAAATTAAATTAATGATCGCCCGGGTCCCCATAATCGCCATAAACATTGACGTCAAGATCCCCAGCGACAAAGTCACCGCAAAGCCTTTGATAGTACCGGTACCAAAACCAAACAACACCACAGCAGCAATCAGCGTAGTGACATTGGCATCAGCAATAGTGGAAATCGCTTTATCGTAACCGGCACTGATACTTGATTGCGGACTGTTACCAAGATGTAATTCTTCACGGATACGCTCAAAAATCAGCACATTGGCATCGACCGCCATACCGACGGTGAGCACGATACCGGCGATGCCCGGCATGGTTAACGTTGCTTGCAACATCGACAACAATGCCACCAGCAATACCAAGTTCGCGGCCAGAGCCAGATTGGCGACCAAACCAAATAAACGATACCAAATTGCCATAAAGGCCAGCACCAGTGCCAGACCGATCATGACTGATTTGAAGCCCTGATCGATATTTTCCTGACCCATGCTGGGGCCGACGGTGCGCTCTTCAACGATTTCAATTGGCGCCGCTAACGCACCGGCACGCAGTAACAGCGACAAATCACGGGCTTCGGTAGTGCTGTCGAGACCGGTTATCTGGAATTTTTTACCTAACTGATCACGAATGGTGGCAACACTGATGATTTCCGGATACAACTTACGCACCCGAACTTCTTCACCATCGACCATTTCCGTTTCGGATTTGGATTCGATGAATACCACAGCCATCGGATTGCCGATATTGTCACCGGTGATATTGGTAAAAATCCGTGCACCTTTGCCGTCTAATGTGACGGAAACAGCCGGTGAACCCGTTTGGCCATCAAGCGTAGAAGCCGCATTAATAACATGCTCGCCAGTCAACATCACCCGTTTATTGAGCAAATATGGTGTGCCATCCCGGTGATAAAACAATTCGGAATTTGCCGGCACCCGACCATTAACCGCGTCACGGGCATCATTTTGGAAATCAACTAAACGAAATTCCAATGTCGCTGTCGCGCCCAGAATTTTCTTAGCTTGCGCAGTATCCTGAACTCCCGGCAACTGGACAACAATCCGGCTCTGCCCCTGCTGTTGTACGGTCGGTTCAGCCACACCTAACTCGTTAATACGATTTCTTAAGGTGGTGATATTTTGTTGCAGAGCCAGACTTTGTGTTTCTCTGAGCGATGCTTCTGTCATCGTTAGTAGCAGTGTCGGCTTATCAGCATTTTCATCAGCAACGACATTAATATCGGGATATTCACTGCTGATTCGCTGCAAGGCTTTATCACGCTCATCCGCATCGCGAAACCCCAGATAAAGCGTATTACCTTCAACTTCAACCCGAGAATAACGGATCACCGCCTCACGCAGCAATAAACGAACATCATCAGCAATACCAGTTAACGCTTGCTTTTGTACCGCATTCATATCCACTTCCATCAGAAAGTGGACGCCACCGCGTAAATCCAGACCGAGATTCATTGGCTCCGCACCCAGCCCCAACAGCCATTGCGGTGTGGTAGGCGCCAAATTCAAAGCAACAATATAGTCTTGCTCTGCTAATTCACTAGCAATCAGCTCACGTGCTTTTAATTGATTCTCAGCATCACTGAAACGCACCAAAAGACGATCGTCATCGAGGCTCAGCCCTTTGTATTCGACGCCGGCATCTTTGAGTTTTTGTTCGACATTTTCAGCCAGTGTACTGTCAACACTGGCCAGCCGGCCGGCAGATATCTGCACTGCTAAATCGTCGCCATATAAATTGGGCATGGCGTACAAAATTGCCGTTAAAATCACTGCCAGCAACAGTAGGTTTTTCCACAAGGGATATCGGTTCATTGGTTTGTCCAGATTGTCTCATCGCTTGTCAGACAGGCGATGTCAGTCAATGGTTTACAACTTTTTAATAGTGCCCTTTGGCAATACAGAGCTGATGGCTTCACGGCGTACTTTTACGTCGACGTTGTCGGCGATTTGTACGGTAATGGCATTGTCGGTGATGTCGAGAATTTTGCCCATCAAACCACCATCAGTGACCACTTCATCACCTTTAGCCAGGGTAGATTGCATATTGCGATGCGCTTTGGCACGCTTCTGTTGTGGCCGGATCAACATTACATAAAACAGCACCAGCAAAATAATTGGAAATGCGAAATCCAGCAGGCCCGGACCTTTTGCCGCAGCAGCGGTTTCAGCAAATGCAGGTGAAATCAGAAAATCCATGGTTTGTCCTCAGTCGAGTCATCAAAAGACTGCGATTATGCCACAGTCAGTCGTTACGTTGATAGCAAACCACTCAGTCTGGCGTTTGCCCGCGCAGTGCATAAAATTCCCGCCGAAAAGCTTGTAATTGGCCTTTTTCTATCGCACCCCGGATACCGCACATCAATGTTTGGTAATAATACAAGTTATGAATCGTATTGAGTCGCGGACCGAGCATTTCACCGGTCCGATCTAAATGATGTAAATACGCGCGACTGTAATGCTGGCAGGTGTAACAGTCGCAGTAAGGATCCAGCGGCCCGGTATCGGTTTTAAAACGGCTGTTACGGATCTTGATTACACCTTCATGGACAAATAAATGGCCATTACGGGCATTGCGCGTGGGCATTACACAATCAAACATATCGACGCCCAGACTGGCGGCTTCCATTAAGTCTTCCGGCCGGCCAACGCCCATCAGATAACGCGGTTTATCAGTCGGCATTTTATCGCTCAGATGCGTCAAAATGCGCCGCATATCTGCTTTGGGTTCGCCCACTGATAAACCGCCAATGGCATAACCGTCAAAACCGATGTCTGTTAAACCCGCCAACGATTCATCACGCAAATGTTCATGCATACCGCCCTGGACAATACCAAATAATGCCGACGGATTATCACCATGGGCATCTTTACTGCGTTTGGCCCAGCGCAACGATAAACGCATTGATTCGGCGGCAGTATGCACATCGGCCGGATACGGCGTACATTCATCAAAAATCATCACGATATCGCTACCCAGTGCACGCTGCACCGCCATCGACTGTTCCGGCCCCATAAAGACTTTGTCACCGGATACCGGCGAACGAAAATGCACGCCTTGCTCAGTGATTTTGCGTAACTCACCAAGGCTGAACACCTGAAAACCACCGGAATCGGTCAGAATAGGCCCGTCCCAGCGCATAAAGTCATGCAAATCACCATGCAGGCTAATAATGTCCGTCCCTGGCCGTAACATCAGATGAAAGGTATTACCAAGCAGAATTTCGGCGCCGGTCGCTGACACTTCTTCCGGCGTCATCGATTTGACCGTACCATAGGTGCCAACCGGCATAAATGCCGGCGTTTCAACACTGCCACGGGCAAATTGTAAACGACCGCGCCGGGCTAAACCATCTTGCGCCAGATGTTCAAATTTCATGCAAATCACTCTGAAAAATTGCCGCACAGCATAGCATTTCCGAGATTTTTAACGGTAAATTCCGCGTTTCGCTGCCCATTGCGGTAGGATCTATCAGCATATTAATCGTGAGTCCCGTTATGTCCGACCCAAAAATTATCGTTGCCCTGGATTATCCCGATGCTGCTGCCGCGTTGCAGCTTGCCGGGCAACTGGATCCACAGCAATGCCGGCTTAAAGTCGGTAAAGAGTTATTTACCCGCAGCGGACCGACAGTGGTTGAGGGGTTACAGCAACGTGGTTTTCAGATTTTTCTGGATCTGAAATATCACGACATTCCTAACACGGTCGCCAAAGCTTGCGCGGCGGCGGCTGATCTAGGCGTCTGGATGATCAATGTGCACACGTTGGGTGGCAGTGCCATGATGCTTGCTGCCCGTGAAGCCCTCACGGATCATCCTCAGGCACCATTGCTGATTGGCGTGACTTTGTTAACCAGTATGAATCAACAGACGTTTACTGAAATTGGCCTCAGTGGCAGCATTGAATCAACTGTATTAAATCTAGCGCAAATGGCTGCCGATAGTGGTTTGGATGGCGTGGTCTGCTCAGCGCAGGAAACGCCAACATTACGTGCCACACTTGGTGATAATTTTAAATTGGTGACGCCTGGCATTCGCCCTGTGGGTAGTGCCGCCGATGATCAACATCGCACCGTGACACCATCAGCAGCGCTGCAAGCAGGCAGCCATTATTTAGTGATTGGCCGGCCGATAACGCAGGCAGCTGATCCTTTAGCCGCTTTAACCACCATTAATCACAGTTTGTCAGTTTAAAGCCCCCATAAAAAAGCCCGCCGAGCGGGCTTTTTTATGGGGCAGCGCAAATCATTTAAATCTTGAATTTAGCAGACGCTTCCTGCAACTGCGCTGACAGACCACTCAGGGTATCAACAGCGGCTGACGTTTCCTGCGCACCTTCGGCGGTATGATCGGCAATCTGACTAATTTCAACAATACCGCGATTGATATCTTCAGCGACCGATGATTGCTCATTGGCAGCGCTGGAAATCTGCGCGCTCATTTCATCCATCGTAGTAATCATAGCGGTAATGGTATCCAGCGCCGCGCCGGCACTCTCAGCCATTTCCACACTGTTGCGTGCTTTTTCACGACTGTCGTTCATCACCTTAACTGCTTCCCGGGCACCAACTTGCAGGCGACCAATCATTTCTTCAATTTCATGGGTTGATGCCTGGGTACGAGAAGCCAATGTACGCACTTCATCGGCAACCACCGCAAAACCACGACCATGCTCACCGGCACGGGCCGCTTCAATGGCGGCATTTAAGGCCAGTAGATTAGTTTGTTCAGTAATGCCGCGAATAACATCAATGATCGCACCGATATTATTGATATCGGCTTCAAGACTACTGATGGTTTGTGCTGCTTTTTCAACTTCACCGGCCAGTGAATCAATCGATTGCATCGTTTGCAGCACGACTTTTTTGCCAGCCTTGGCTTCGTTATCGGCATTACGCGCTGCATCCGCAGCACTTGATGCAGTGCGGGCAACTTCTTGAACAGAAGCTGTCATTTCGTTCATGGCCGTGGCCACCTGATCGGTTTCTGCCTGCTGCTTTAAAACGCCGCTGACCGTTTCTTTACTGATCACCGCCATATTTTGTGTTGCAGTATTTAACTGATCGACACCACCGGTCAGGGTTTGCACCAGATTCGAGACATTTTTACGGGCACTGTCGAGTTCAAACGCCATCCAGCTAAAATCACTTTTGCCAGAAATAACGATTTTTTGGGTCAAATCACCTTTTTTGATGTTCTGAATACCCGTCACCAATGTCGTAGCTCGCGAGTCACCAAAGCGGCCAATGACATGGGCCAAATACATAACCACAGCGCTGGCAACCACAATATAGCCGCCGATAAATTGCCACTGCGTGGCGGCCGCCAATTGCGAGGTCTGTAAACTCCAGCACAATAACGCGAAAAGCAATAAACCAATAATGCCCAGTCCGGCAACGATATACATGCGTTTTCGCAGGGAGTAATTTTCTAATTTAAACACGGCCGTTTCTCCAAATGGGGCTGCATATTATATTGTTATTTATGCGTACAAGCTGACGCCGGTAGCGTGTTCATTAACCTCTGTGGGCCTACCTGCGTCCAGCTCATCTTCTATATCGTCCAATGCCACCGATACTTGAGCCAAATGCATACTTGTCATACCTGTTTCATCATCGGATGGTTGCTGGTCAGAGTGCGCCTGCTCACCAATTTCGCTATGGGTCAGCGATAAACCGTTTTCCGACAAACTCTCTCTGAGCCTTGGCATGGCCTGTTCTAAGGCTTCACGAGTCGCAGCATTTTGCGCCAAAAAGGTAACACTAGCCTGATCATTATTAATGGTTAAACGCACTTCTACTGAGCCTAAATTGGCTGGGTTTAGACGCAATTCAGCTTGCTGAACACCTTCACGCGCCATCCACACCACCCGGCTGCTAACCACCCGGGACCAGGCGGCACTATTCAATTGCGGTTGCACATCCATAGCAATTTGCGGTGCACTGGCAACACTCGCCTGCCCCGGGGCACTGGCAGCAGGTGTTAATGCGGTCACTAATCCCGCTGATGCCTTATTATCATTGCTGCGTTGTGGCCCCGGTTGAATCTGCCGAATCAGTTCAGCAACTTGCCCATTGGGCTGGGCTTTATTGTCGCCGCCCAGCAATAGGTTTTGCAGGCTGGTTTTAACGGTTTGTCCGTCACTCTCGTCGTTACTGGTTTTCTGACTGATGGCCTGCAAAATATCAGCGCGGATAGCTGTTTGCGCGGCATTGTCTTTTTTCAGAATATCAGCAAAACGGGTTTTACCATCAATAGTTTCAATATCACCTTCTGCATTTAACACGGGGGTCAGATTTTGCAACGCTGTTTTGCGGGTCGTTTCACTGTCAGCGGTGACTGATTTTAGCTGCGCCCGGGCATTGTCAGATAAAGTCATGGTGACTTTATCGGTTGCCGAATTTTGGATGGCGGGTGCTGCCACGGCAACGCTTAGCGGTGCTTTTTGTGCTGGCGCATCTTCCGTGATAGCTTCGCTACTATCAACCACTGAATCTACGTCTGTTTCCGGTTCAGCAGGCGTATCAGCCTGACCGGCTAATAGTGGCAGATCGATTGATTCGCTGGTTTGTTCGCGACTATCGTCAGTGACCTTATTTTCCTTATTATCGGCAGACGGCAAGTTTTTGCCGTCTTCGCTGGCAGTTACTGCCGCTTGATCCGGTTTGGCAGCCGCCTTCTCACGGTCTTCCTGACGGTCGGCTAATTTTTGGACACGGTTATCCCGGCTGATTTCAGCTTTGCTGTTGTCCTGCACCTGTTTTTCCAGGGCCTGGCTAAAACCATTGTTATCGTTAACCGATGGGGCTTTCGGGGTGTCACTGGCAGGTTTGCTGGCAGCAAGCTCGGTTTTGATAGTCAGTAGTCCATTCATCTGGTGTCCTCATAGACTTTAAGGCGTTGTTGCCTGACTATGCAAGGTAGATGCCAGATAGAGATCTTACGATGACAATGGCTTGTTCAGAGCTGATTGCAAGGCGCTGCTCAGTAAACGCAGCTCGGCCAAATCGCTCAGCAAATGTTGCGCTGCCGAATCCCGACTGGCGGTCAAACTGAGTTGGATGATAAGCCGCTGTTGCTGTGCCAGCAAATCAGCAATATGCACCGATAGAGCATTTATCGCATCATCGTTGATTTCAGCAATGGTCGGAGCATTGTCGGCTGGCAGATATTGCATCTGAGCGGTGACATAAGCCATTAACTGCCGCCAAGCTGCGCTGACTGATTCGGTATTGACCATGGCTTCACTGAGACATTCATCAACAACAGTAAGCCAAGTATCGGTAAACGGCTTAAACATTATATTGCTGACTGCATACTGCCGATGGCGTTCACCAAGTTCTTGGAAATAACTCTCTAACAAAGCCGGTTGATTAAGGTTGGTAACCAGTAAAGTCATTGCCGCCAGCAATTTTTGTTGTTGGCCGGCCGGTTCTGCATCTTTAAATAAAGCAAAAATTTCTGGATGTTCCGCCGCCAACCGCTGATAAAACTGCTCGGCAATCGATGGCTTGATGGCCAGTAATGGCGCAAAACTGCTTTCAATCAGGCCAATCTGACCTTTATCAGGAAAATGAGGCGTGGTCATTTGCTGGTTCTGCCGGCTAGTAAATCCTGTGCCAATGATTGATAAACCGTGGTTTGCGCTTCATCGGCTTCATAAATCATGGTGCGCAGCAGTCGCTTGGGAAAGTACTGATTTAACATCGCCGCCAGTTTATCGGCATAAGCATTACCCCGTGGCAACCGATTAAGGCATAACCACACCCGTAATGGGACACTACGGCGCTGGCTAACCCGGCGAATCACCGGCAGCATATCCAACATGCCTTGCATCGCCGGCGCGTCACCGGTCACCGGCAGCAACATGTCTGACGCCATCAGCACCGCATTGCTGCCCAATAAACCAGAAACGGCAGCGCAGTCCAGTAATAACAAATCATAATCGGCAAACTCGCCGGCTGACAGACGCGTCAATAATTGCCGGCCGCGCGCCAATTTATTGGTTGGTGACTGATCAAAAACGGCCAGATCGGCGCCGGTCGCAATTAAAGACAGGCGATCCGTTATCCGCAGCAGGACGTCCTGCAGTGTGAATGTACCTTGTAAATACTCACTGACGCCCGGTTGTGTTGCCGGCACTTGAAAAGTACGGCTTAAATCCGCTTGCGGATCCATATCAATCAGCAACACCGATTTACCCTGCGCCGTTAAGGCATAAGCCAGATT
>JAVVFF010000093.1:0-8912 GCA_032250995.1 Methylophaga sp.
CAATGGCGCAGGCGGTATCGCGGTGGGCATGGCGACCAATATTCCGCCGCATAATCTGACAGAAATTCTCAATGCCTGCGTGGCGATGATTGATGATCCGGCTATTGATATTGCTGGCCTGATGCAATATGTGCCGGGACCTGATTTCCCGACCGCAGCGATGATCAACGGTGCGCGCGGTATTACCGAAGCCTATGCAACAGGTCGTGGCCGCGTGTATATGCGGGCCCGTGCCGAAATTGAAACCAATGACGCTACCGGCCAGCAAAGCATTGTTGTAAATGAACTGCCGTATCAGGTAAACAAAGCCCGCTTGCTGGAAAAAATCGCCGAGCTGGTTAAAGAGAAAAAAATCGAAGGTATTTCGGCATTACGAGATGAGTCTGATAAAGACGGCATGCGTATGGTAGTGGTGCTGAAACGGGGCGAAGTACCCGAAGTGATTCTCAATAATTTGTACCAGCAAACCCAACTGCAAACAGTGTTTGGTATCAATATGGTGGCGATCGTTGATGGTCAGCCACGCACCCTGAATTTACAGCAGATCCTGCAAGCCTTTATTCGTCATCGCCGTGAAGTGGTCACCCGCCGGTCGATTTTTGAACTGCGCAAAGCGCGTGAACGCGCTCATATATTAGAAGGCTTAGCGACGGCGTTAGCCAATATTGATGAAGTGATTGAGCTTATCAAAGCTTCACCCAATCCGTCGGAAGCCAAAGAATCGCTGATTTCACAAGGCTGGCGCAGTGAAATGATTCTGGAAATGTTGGGCGCTGCTGGTGCACAAGCCTCACGTCCCGAAGATTTAGCCGATCAGTTTGGCCTGGTTGATGATAAATATTATTTGTCGCCAGTTCAGGCGCAGGCCATTCTGGATATGCGTTTGCATCGCCTGACCGGTTTAGAACAAGACAAGATCTTGCAGGAATATCGCGAAGTACTGGATCAAATCCGTGATTTGCTGGCAATTTTGAGTGATCCCGATAATCTGATGGCTGTTATACGTGAAGAGTTGGTTGCCATTAAAGAAGAATATGGCGATGCGCGGCGCACTGAAATCCTCGATACTCATCTGGATTTAACGCTTGAAGATCTAATCTGCGAAGAAGAAATGGTGGTCACGTTATCCCACACCGGTTACGCCAAAACCACGCAGTTAGATACTTATCAGGCGCAACGTCGTGGCGGGAAGGGTAAAGCTGCGACGTCGATGAAAAATGAAGATTTTGTCGAACATCTGTTTATTGCCAATACCCATGACACCTTATTGTGCTTTTCCAGCGCCGGTAAGGTTTACTGGAAAAAAGTCTATGAACTGCCACAGGGTGGCCGGACTGCACGTGGTAAACCGATCATTAATTTGCTGCCGTTAGACGAAGGTGAGCGGATTAATGCGGTGTTGCCGATCCGTGAATTTGAAGCCGATAAATTTATCTTTATGGCCACCGCCAGCGGTACGGTTAAGAAAACGCCGCTGGTTGATTACTCACGGCCGCGTGCCAACGGTATTATTGCTGTTGATTTGAAAGAAGATGATGTATTGGTGGATGTGGCGCTGACTGATGGTCTGTCTGATGTGATGTTATTCAGCAGTAACGGCAAAGTGATTCGTTTCCCGGAAACCGATGTCCGGTCAATGGGCCGTGTGTCGCGTGGTGTGCGCGGTATGCGTCTGGGCGATGGTGTGAAAATTATTTCACTGATTATTGCCCGTCCGGAAGGGCCGATTTTAACAGCGACCGAGTTTGGTTTTGGTAAACGCACCAACCTGGAAGAATATCGGGTTCAGGGCCGGGGCGGTCAGGGTATTATTTCCATTCAAACTTCGGCTCGTAATGGTCAGGTAGTTGGCGCCGTGCAGGTCGATGATGAAGATCAGATCATGTTGATCACCAATGGCGGTACCTTGGTCAGAACACCGGTCAAGCATGTGTCGCTGGTGGGCCGGAATACTCAGGGTGTGAAACTGATAAATCTGACCAAAGATGAAAAACTGGTAGGTCTTGAGCGTGTAATTGAAGAAGAAGACGCCGAAGATTTGCCAGAAACTGATGATCTGACAGAAGAATAAATCTTGAGAGCCTATAATTTCAGTGCCGGTCCGGCCATGCTGCCGGATGCGGTAATGCAACAAGCGCGTGACGAAATGCTCGACTGGCGTGGCAGTGGTATGTCAGTCATGGAAATGAGTCATCGCGGCCCGGAATATACCGAAATTGCTGAACAGGCAGAAGCAGCTTTACGCGAATTGCTGGGTATTTCTGATGACTACGCGGTGTTGTTTTTACAAGGTGGTGCGTCCAGTCAGTTTTCAATGATTCCGATGAATCTGCTGGGTGATAATAAAACAGCAGATTATGCCAATACCGGCGCTTGGTCAGAAAAAGCCATTGCTGAAGCCAGTCGTTATTGCAGCGTTAATGTGGTCGCCGATGCCAAAACGTCGAAATACACCACCATCCCGGATTTTGCTGACTGGCAGGTCTCGGATAATGCTGCTTATTTGCACTACACGCCCAATGAGACCATTCATGGTGTTGAGTTTCATGATATTCCGGCGATGACGGATGCGCCGCTGGTTGCCGATATGTCATCAACATTGTTATCGCGGCCGGTGGCTATTAATCGGTTTGGACTGGTATACGCGGGCGCGCAAAAAAATATTGGGCCGGCGGGCTTATGTATTGTTATCGTCCGCCGCGATCTGATGGGCCAGACATTGCCGGGCACGCCGACCATGTTTGACTATAAAATTCATGATGCCAATGGCTCAATGTTTAACACGCCGGCAACCTATAGCTGGTATCTGGCGGGACTGGTTTTTCATTGGCTGAAACAACAGGGCGGTTTAGCGGCCATGGGTGAGATTAATGCCCGTAAAGCGGGTAAACTTTACGCCGCGATTGATGGCAGTGATTTTTATGCCAACCCAGTAGATCCTCAGCATCGTTCTTGGATGAATATTCCGTTTACGCTGGCTGATAATAGCCTCGATAAGCAATTCTTGCAAATGGCGGCCGCAGAAGGTTTACTGACACTGAAAGGCCACCGGGATTTAGGCGGTATGCGTGCCAGTATTTATAACGCGATGCCAGAAGCCGGTGTTGACAAACTGATTGCCTTTATGGCGGCATTCGAGCGCAGGTTCGGTTAAGCATGTCAGAACAAAAAGCCTTGCAAGTTGTGCGTCAACAAATTGATGTGGTGGATGAAAAAATTCAGGCGCTGCTCAATGAACGAACGGCGCTGGCGCATCAGGTAGCAGAAATCAAACAATCGGTCGGTGATCAGAGTGATTTTTATCGCCCTGAGCGCGAAGCGATGATTTTGCGAAATGTCATGGCGCGAAATACCGGCCCATTATCGAATACCGAAATGGCCCGTTTATTTCGGGAGATCATGTCAGCTTGTTTAGCCGCCGAAAAACCGTTACGTATTGCTTATCTCGGCCCGGAAGGATCTTTTACACAGGCCGCGGCGCTGAAACACTTTGGTGGATCTGCAGAATTTCAGCCGGTTAGCACCATTGCCAATGTGTTTAGTGCCGTCGAAACCGAATATGCCTGCTATGGTGTTGTGCCAGTAGAAAATTCTACCGAAGGCATGGTCAGCCATACTTTGGATCGCTTTATCAGCTCACCGCTGAAAATCAATGGTGAAGTGTCGCTGCGTATTCATCATTATTTACTCGGTCAAGCCACCGATTTGAGTCAAATCAAAACAATTTATGCCCATCCGCAGGCGCTGGCACAATGCCGGCAGTGGTTAGGTGACCAATTACCCCGTGTCGAACTGGTACCGTTAGACAGCAATTCTGAAGCAGCACGCCGGGTAGCGGCAATGGATGAACAAGCTGCGGCGATTGCTGCTAGTACGGCAGCGGAGATTTATGGCTTGCATGTCCTGGCCAGCAATATTGAAGACGAAGCCGGCAATACCACCCGATTTTTGGTGATTGGTAACCAGCAGGTGGGCTCCAGCGGTGACGATAAAACCGCATTGTTGGTGTCTACCAAAAATAAACCCGGTGCCTTACAAAAATTACTGCAGCCGTTGGCAGAGACTGGCATCAGTATGAGCCGGATTGAATCACGGCCGTCGCGCAAAGGTATCTGGGAATACGTGTTTTTTATTGATATTGAGGGTCACAGTCAGGATAAAACTGTCGCTACAGCTTTAAAAAAACTGGAAGATGAGTCATCAGTATTCCGAGTGCTGGGCTCTTATCCGAAGGCGGTGTTGTAAATGACTAAATTATTAATGGCTAATCCGCGTGGTTTTTGTGCTGGCGTGGATCGGGCAATTGATATAGTCGAGCGGGCGTTGGAATTATTCGGTGCGCCCATTTATGTCCGTCACGAAGTAGTGCATAACCGTTCTGTTGTTGACGATCTGCGCAGTAAGGGCGCGGTGTTTATCGAAGAACTGGCTGATGTGCCGGATGATGCGACGCTGATTTTCAGTGCCCATGGAGTGTCTTTAGCGGTACAAAATGAAGGTAAACAGCGCAGGCTGAAAGTATTTGATGCCACTTGTCCGCTGGTGACTAAAGTACATATGGAAGTCGCCCGGCATGAAAGAGCCGCCCGGGAATGTATTTTGATAGGTCATGCCGGTCATCCGGAAGTAGAAGGCACTATGGGCCAATATACTGCGGAGCAGGGCGGTATGTATTTGGTGGAATCACCGGAAGATGTGGCGCGCTTAACCGTTAAAAATCCGGATAACCTGGCATTTGTAACGCAAACGACACTGTCAGTTGATGATACGGCGATTGTTATTGATGCACTGTGCAAACGCTTTCCCAATATTATTGGTCCCGGCAAAGATGATATTTGTTATGCCACACAAAACCGTCAGGATGCAGTCAAACGATTAGCGGCAGAGTGTGATTTGGTGTTGGTCGTCGGCTCGACCAATAGCTCTAATTCCAACAGATTGAAAGAATTAGCGAGCAAACTGGGGACACCAGCCTATTTAATCGACAGTGCTGCCGAGATTGATGCGGCCTGGCTACAGGGAATTACAACGGTCGGTTTAACCGCCGGTGCTTCGGCGCCGGAATTACTGGTACAAGACGTTGTTAAGCGTTTAAAAACGCTGGGCATTGACTATGTTGCAGAAGACACGGGCGAACTGGAAAATATCGCATTTTCACTACCCCGAGAACTGAAGGTTGATATCAGTCGTCTGAAAAAATAGAGCTGGAGCTGCATGGCCTTTTTGCCGGTATTTTTGTGGACGGATATCCTGATTTTTATTTTGCTGGCAGTGATTACTGCTGGCGTTATCTATATCCGTCGTCAGCCCCATCTTCGCGCGCCCTGGCAACAGGTGTTCAGTCGTAAACGCGGCGTTATCGCTACCCTGATTCTACTGGTTTATGTCGGTATTGGCTTACTGGATTCGGTGCATTTTCGCAGTGTCTTGCCGCAACAAAACGCTGAGAAAGAGGTGTTTTACGCCAACCAGGTGCAAAGCCTGTTTGATGTGTTGGTGAAGCCGTTAAAGACGCAGGTCGAAAAAACCTATTCAGCACCATTCGCTACCCGTTTATTCAGCCGTGAAATGCAATTACAGGAAGGTCTGCTGGTTTACGGCAATCCACCCTTGCAATTTGCTGGACAACATTTGCTCAGTGAATCGCAAAAATGGCCGGATGTCCGGCAGCGGCTGATGACCAGCAGTGTCTGGGCGCTGGGTGTAACGCTGTTGATTTTTATAGTGATGGCGGTATTTTATAGTTATCGTGATAAACAGACTTTCGGGCAGACCTGCCGGCGCTGGTTAGGCGGGCAAAGCCAATATCCCATTCGTACTTTATATCTGACCTTGCTGTTTATTTTGCTGGTGGCTTTTAACCTGATTCATCTCGGCCAGTTTTACCATGTATTAGGTACCGATAAAGTCGGCCAGGATGTGTTGTATCAAGCGCTGAAAAGTATTCGTACCGGACTGGTTATTGGCACGCTGACCACATTGGTGATGTTGCCATTAGCTATTTTGTTAGGGATCGCCGCGGGTTATTTTCGCGGTTGGCTAGACGATATTATTCAGTATATTTACACCACTTTAAATTCCATTCCCGGTGTGTTGCTGATCGCTGCAGCGGTACTGATGTTGCAGGTTTATATCAATAATCATCCGGAAAACTTCGCCACCGCTGCCGAGCGCGCTGATATTCGGCTGCTGTTTCTGTGTTTGATCCTGGGTGTTACCAGTTGGACCGGGTTGTGCCGGATTTTACGTGGTGAAACCTTAAAGCTGCGTGAGTCGGAATACGTTATGGCTGCAAGAGCACTTGGTGTTAATGGTTTTACCATCTTGCACAGGCATATTTTGCCCAACTTAATGCATATCGTTTTGATTACCGTGGTGCTGGATTTCAGCGGTTTGGTGCTGGCTGAAGCGGTGTTGTCTTATGTGGGGGTGGGCGTTGATCCAACCATGATTAGCTGGGGCAATATGATTAACAGTGCCCGATTGGAAATGGCCCGGGATCCGGTGGTTTGGTGGTCGCTGACCGCGGCGTTTATTTCCATGTTTGTGTTGGTGTTGGCGGCAAATTTATTTGCCGATGTGGTTCGTGATGCGTTTGATCCCCGTATGCAGGCCAGCAAATGAGCGCGCCGATGTTACAGGTAAAAGGATTAAAAACCTGGTTCGGCACCGGCGATAGCGCTTATAAAGCGGTCGATGGCATTGATTTTGGGATAAATAAAGGAGAAACCTTTGCATTGCTGGGTGAATCGGGCTGTGGTAAATCAATGACCGCGTTGTCATTACTGCGTTTACATCCACAGCCTGCCAGTCATATAGCCGCCGGTGAAATTTTGCTTGATGATATTGATTTGCTGCGTTTTTCTGAAGCGCAAATGGAGCATGTTCGCGGCCGGCGCATTGCCATGATTTTTCAGGAGCCACAAAGCTCACTGAATCCAGTGCTGAGTATTGGCCAGCAAGTTAGTGAATGTCTGCGCTGGCATTTTAAATTATCATCAAATCAAGTCACGACACGTTGTCTGGATCTACTTAATGCTGTCGGCATCCCTGACCCGCAGCGACGTTTGAAGGAATATCCGCATCAGCTTTCCGGCGGCATGAAACAACGGGTAATGATCGCCATGGCGCTGGCCGGTGAGCCGGAATTGTTGATTGCTGATGAGCCGACTACGGCGCTGGATGTCACCATTCAGGCGCAGATCCTTGATTTGATAAAACAGATTCAGCGCGATACCGGTATGGCAATTTTATTGATAAGCCATGATTTAGGTGTCGTCGCACAAATGGCTGATCGGGTGGCGGTGATGTATGCCGGACAGATTGTGGAAACAGCTGAACGGCAGGCATTTTTTGCTGAGCCGCGGCATCCGTATACTCAAAAATTATTTGCCGCCTTACCGGGCGTGCAAAAACGCCAGCAACGCCTGTCAGTGATCAAAGGCACAGTACCACCATTAAATCAGGTATTTACCGGTTGCCGTTTTACCGAGCGCTGTGACCGGGCCTGGGACGTTTGCGAGCAACAATTGCCAATGTGGCAGGGTGATATCAACGAGGGTGTCCGTTGTCATTTATTTGATTCGGCCATCGCTGATCAAAGTCATCAGGCAATAACCAAAACGGCGCCATCGAAATTATCGGAGGTGGTGCCAGCAAGCCAGACAGCACTGGAAGTCAAACAATTAAAAATCCATTTTCCAATCCGTAAGGGCATCCTGCAGCGCATTGTCGGTCAGGTGAAGGCGGTTGATGATTTGAGTTTTATATTGCATCCGGCGGAAACACTGGCGCTGGTCGGTGAGTCGGGCTGTGGCAAAAGTACCGTTGGCAAAGGCATTTTGCAGTTATTGCCAGTCACCGCAGGTATTGTCAGATTTCAGGGCAAAATATTGAATAAGTTATCGCAAAGACAATTGAAGCCGATGCGCAGTGCTTTGCAGATTATTTTTCAGGATCCGTATTCGTCGATGAATCCGCGTATGACGGTGCGGCATATTATTGAAGAAGGCCTGCATAGCCGTTTTAAAGATTTATCTGAAGCGCAGCGTTTGCAACACATTGACAGTTTGTTGGAGCGGGTGGGGCTGCGCACCGATATTAAAGATCGTTATCCACATGCTTTTTCCGGTGGTCAGCGTCAGCGTTTATGTATTGCTCGCGTGCTGGCAGCCGAGCCGGAAGTGATTATTTGTGATGAACCCACCAGCGCGCTGGATGTGTCGGTACAGGCGCAAATTTTGAATTTATTGCGTGATATTCAGCATGAGTTTGGTCTGTCATATCTGTTTATTACCCACAATATCGGCGTGGTCGATTATCTGGCGCATCGGGTGGCGGTGATGTATTTGGGCCGCATTGTTGAGCAAGGCAGCCGCGAGCAAGTTTTAAATTCGCCTAAACATCCCTATACCCAAGCGTTGTTAGCTGCCGTACCGGATTTAGAGGGTGATAACAAACTGGCCAGCGTCAGTGGCGAATTGCCATCACCGGTTAATCCGCCGGCCGGTTGTCATTTTCATCAGCGGTGTCCACAGGCGATGCCGATCTGTAAACTGCATTATCCGCAAACCACTGATCTTGGCGCAGGCCATGTGGTGAACTGTTATTTATACGAAAACTGGGAAGAACATGAACAAACAAACACAAACTGAACTCGAAGCAGCGACATTTCGCCGATTGCTTGAACATTTGCAGGAACGCACGGATGTGCAAAATATTGATTTAATGGATTTGGCCGGCTTTTGCCGTAATTGCCTGTCAAAATGGTATTTGGCAGCGGCAGAAGCCAAGGGCATTGATATGGATTATGATGCTGCCCGTGAATATGTTTACGGCATGTCTTATGCCGAGTGGAAAGCCAAATACCAGAAATAATCAGCGCTTTTGCACCTGTTGGCGCAATTGTTCTG
>JAVVFF010000094.1:0-8903 GCA_032250995.1 Methylophaga sp.
GCTGCTGCTGGGTTTTCAGCAACCGGCAGCGCCTGGTGATCAAGTGATACTGTTAGTGTATCCCAACCAAATGCCGGCAAATTTTCGCGTAATTGATGCAGCAACGGACTATCAAATTGTGTCGATTTATCGTGCAAAAGAATAATGGCACCGCGCAGTTCACCTAATGTTTGCGGTAAATAGGCCGCCGCAACGGACTGCCCGGCGACTTCAAGCGTGAATTCACCATTTACCGCCCCGCCTTTTTGCGTCATCGTCGCTGCCGGCGCTATATTTTCAGTATCCGATACCCCACCCGCATTGGCCTGATAACTGAACACAATAAAAATCATCGCGGGAACGCACAATCGCAGCAAGATATTCTCCGGTAAGCAGACTACTGATAAACCGCTCCAGTATAATCACAGTCGTTACGTTTCAAAAGCTGAAAATTAGCCGCTTTTGAGGTAAAATAATTAGTTTTGAGTCCAAATATAATAGAGAGAAACCATCATGGCTGAATTTAAAATTGCTCCGTCCATTCTGTCTGCCGACTTTGCCCGCATTGGTGAGGAAGTCGTCAATGTGCTGGCATCTGGTGCCGACATTGTCCATTTTGATGTAATGGATAATCATTACGTACCCAATCTGACCATTGGGCCACTGGTCTGTGAAGCATTGCGTAAACACGGTATTACCGCTGAAATTGACGTACATTTGATGGTCAAACCAGTAGATCGAATTATTCCTGACTTTGCCAAAGCCGGCGCCAGTTATATTACCTTCCATCCCGAAGCCTCTGAGCATATCGACCGCAGCCTGCAACTGGTTAAAGCCGAAGGTTGTAAAACCGGTCTGGTCTTTAACCCGGCCACACCTTTGTCAATGGCGGAGCATGTGATGGATAAAATTGATCGCATCCTACTGATGTCTGTTAACCCGGGCTTTGGTGGTCAGAAGTTTATCCCGCATACACTGGATAAACTGCGTCAGGCACGCAAAATGATCGACGATAGCGGTTATGACATTGATTTAGAAATAGATGGCGGCGTCAACGTGCAAAATATCCGTGAAATTGCGGAAGCCGGTGCCCGGACTTTTGTTGCCGGCAGCGCGGTATTTGGTGCCGCCAATGCCAGCGATCCTAATCACTACGAAACCGTAATTGCTGCACTGCGTGCTGAATTGGCACAAGCCAAAATTTAAGTTAGCGCCAGGTATTTGAAGATCTGCCCGACACTGCGCTGGGCGTAATTTAGAAGCCATTGATGAAACAGGCACGATTCGACCAACTGGCTGAGGCCGGCTATAACCACATTCCATTGTCACGGGAAGTGCTGGCGGATTTAGATACCCCACTCAGCACTTACCTGAAACTGGCCGATGCACCGTACTCGTATTTATTCGAGTCGGTGCAGGGCGGTGAAAAATGGGGCCGATATTCAATTATTGGTTTGCCCTGCCAGCAAGTCATAAAAATTTATGGCTCACAAATTCGTGTTTTTCAAAATAATGAATTGATCCAAACCCTGATTAAACCGGATCCGCTGAACTGGATTGCCCAATTTCAGGCGAGTTTTAAGGTGCCGGCGCTGGGTGGGTTGCCTAAGTTTAATGGTGGCTTAGTTGGCTATTTTGGTTACGATACCGTTCGTTATGTGGAAACCCGTTTAGGTGCTGCACCGCCTAATGATCCGCTGGGTTGTCCGGATATTCTGCTGATGGTTTCTGATGAACTGGTGGTATTTGATAACCTCAGTAATCGATTGTTTTTGATTGTCCATACTGATCCCGCGCAAGACAATGCCTATCAGCAAGCACAAAATCGCTTGGATAGTCTGACGCAGCAACTTCGCGAATCAACACCCAAAACACCTACACATATTGCAACGCATAAGGTCAGCGAACAGGATTTTATTTCTGGCTTTACCCACGATGGCTTTATTGAAGCGGTTGAAAAAGCCAAACAATATATTACGGATGGCGACATTATGCAGGTGGTGTTGTCGCAGCGTTTGTCGATTCCATTTGAAGCAGCGTCAATTGATTTGTACCGGGCACTGCGCACCTTAAATCCATCGCCGTATATGTTTTATCTGCATCTGGATGATTTCCATATTGTTGGCTCGTCACCGGAGATTCTGGTGCGTATGGAAGACAGCGAAGTCACTGTCAGGCCAATTGCCGGCACCCGTCAGCGCGGCAAAACCGCTGAGGAAGATAAGGCACTGGAAGACGATTTATTATCTGATCCCAAAGAACTTGCCGAACATTTGATGCTGATTGATTTAGGCCGTAATGATATCGGCCGGGTCAGCCAGACCGGCACCGTCAAACTCACCGATAAAATGGTCATTGAGCGTTATTCGCACGTCATGCATATTGTCTCCAACGTTACTGGTAAAGCGTTGCCAGATATGACGGCGCTGGATGCGCTGCGTGCGACCTTCCCTGCCGGCACTGTCAGCGGCGCGCCGAAAGTGCGGGCGATGGAAATTATTGACGAACTGGAGCCGGTCAAACGCGGCGTTTATGCCGGTGCAGTTGGTTATTTATCGTGGTCAGGCAATATGGATACTGCTATTGCCATTCGCACCGCGGTGATTAAAAACCAGCAACTGCATATTCAGGCGGGTGCCGGCATTGTTTATGATTCGGTGCCCGAATCCGAATGGCAGGAAACTATGAATAAAGCTCGCGCGATATTTCGCGCTGTCGCTATGGCCGAAGCTGGTTTACAACCACCCACCGCCGATCAGCATTAATCAGGACTGACCATGTTATTAATGATCGACAATTACGACTCATTTACCTACAACCTGGTGCAGTATTTTGCCGAGTTGGGTACTGAAGTCGAAGTTAAACGCAATGATCAGCTGAATATTGCCGATATCGAAAAGTTCAATCCGGCGCAAATTGTTATTTCGCCAGGTCCATGTACACCAAATGAAGCCGGTGTATCACTGGAAGTCATTCAATACTTTGCCGGCAAAAAACCAATTCTCGGAGTTTGTCTTGGCCATCAGGCGATTGGTCAGGCCTTTGGTGGTCAAATAGTCCATGCTAGGGAAATCATGCATGGCAAGACCTCACCCGTATTTCATCATAATATCGGTGTATTTAAAGACTTGAATAACCCATTGCAAGCCACCCGCTATCACTCGCTGGTCATTAAAAAAGACACTCTGCCCGATTGTTTTGAAGTCACTGCCTGGACGCAAAATGCCGACGACAATATTGATGAAATTATGGGTATCCGCCATAAAACGCTGCCGATTGAAGGCGTACAGTTTCACCCCGAGTCGATATTGACTGAACAAGGTCATCAGCTTTTGAAAAACTTTTTGGATGAACACCATGGCTGAATATGTGATCAGCTTGCCGCAGGCCATCAAACAGGTTATGCAACGGCAAAATTTAGCTGAGCAGGAAATGATTGCCGTCATGCAGCAAATTATGACTGGCCAGGCGACTGATGCTCAAATTGGCGGTTTTTTAATTGGTCTTGCCATGAAAGGCGAAACCGTTGATGAAATTGCCGCAGCTGCCAAAGTCATGCGTCAATTAGCAACACCCGTTTCAGTCACTGGCACACCGGTGATTGATACCTGCGGCACCGGCGGTGATGGGGCCAGCAGTTTTAATGTCTCAACTGCCAGCGCTTTTGTGGTGGCTGCGGCCGGCGGCAAAGTTGCCAAACATGGTAATCGTTCGGTCTCCAGCACCTCGGGCAGTGCTGATGTACTCGAAGCTGTTGGTGTTAATTTAGAATTAACGCCAGCGCAGGTCGGCCATTGCATCGAAACGGCTGGGATTGGTTTTATATTTGCCCAAAAACATCATGGTGCCATGAAACACGCTATTGGCGCGCGCAAACAGATGGCAGTACGGACCATTTTTAATTTACTGGGCCCGCTGACTAATCCCGCCAACGCACCACATCAGGTACTTGGCGTTTATGATGCCAAATGGCTGCGGCCGATGGCCGAAGTGCTGAAAAAGCTGGGCAGCAAACATGTGCTGATTGTGCATGCCGAGGATGGTATGGATGAAATCAGCATTGGCGCTGATACGCTGGTCGCCGAACTGCGCAATGGTGAAATCAGCGAATATCGTCTTAAACCCGAAGATTTTGCCCTGCAGCGTGCCGATATCAGCCAGTTGGCCGTCACTGATGCTGAACAAAGTCTGGGCATCATCAAAGGCATTTTTGCCGGCCAGATTGGCCCTGCACGAGATATCGTGGTGCTTAATGCCGGTGCTGCTATTTACACCGCCGATCTAGCCCAAACCCTAGCGCAAGGCATCGCAATCGCCCAACAAGTTATCGATAATGGCGCCGCCCAACAAAAACTCGATGCCTTAATTCAATGTAGTCAACAAGCCAGCTAATATGACCGAAACGCCCGATATTCTCAAAAAAATTCTGCACCGCAAACAACAAGAAATTACTGACCGCAGTGCCCGGGTACCGCAAATCAAATTGCAGGCAATTGCTGAAAACGCCTTGCCCGTGCGTGGTTTTGTTGAGGCGATGCAAGCGAAGGTCGCCGCCGGCCAAAGCGCAGTAATTGCCGAAATCAAAAAGGCTTCGCCCAGTAAAGGTTTACTGCGGGCTGATTTCCGGCCGGCCGATATTGCTAAGTCTTATCAAAAAGGTGGCGCGGCTTGTTTATCCGTACTCACCGATCAGGATTTTTTTCAGGGTCATGAAGAATATTTGCAACAAGCGCGTGCGGCTTGCGTTCTGCCGGTGATCCGCAAAGATTTTATAATCGATCCCTATCAGGTATTTGAAGCCCGGGCAATTAATGCCGATTGTATTTTGTTAATTGTCGCCGCCCTTGATGACCATCAGCTCGAAGAGTTAAGCCAATTGGCATTACAGCTGGATATGGACGTGCTGGTAGAAGTGCATGATGCCGATGAATTACAACGGGCCCTGTTGTTAAATCTGCCGTTAATTGGTATCAATAATCGTGATTTACGGACATTTGATACCCGTTTGGAAACCACACTAGATTTGCTGAAACAAATCCCGGATGAAACTATGGTAGTGACCGAAAGTGGCATTCACAGCCCGGCTGATGTCGCCTTAATGCGCGAACATCAGGTTAATGCGTTTCTGGTCGGTGAAGCCTTTATGCGCGCTGACGAGCCGGGTACGGCGCTGAGCGAATTGTTTCGCTAGGGCTTGTTTATTTTTCATCTCCACCACTGCTGGCGGCTATTTTTGTGTCCGGCAAGGCGGAAAGCGCGCTGTGTAGTTATTCTACATAAGCGATTGACAACGCAGCTGGGCGCAAAAATAGTCCCAGCCCTGCGGGTTGTGACTGAAAAAGCCCCACTTATGTCCATGGATGGACGGTATGCCGGCGCGCCAGGTAGGCGCGCCGGTCTGCATTGCTCGTCGTTTGTTTAGAACAACTACAAAAACGCCGGGGGCGTTTTTGAGCGTAAGCCCCGTAGGGGTGAGATACAGAGATGTATCTCACAAACGGCTCTCCTCGCGCCTTGATTGACGCTTTTTCTGATACAACAGAGGCGGAAATGAAAGATAAACAAGCCCTGATCAGCCAACCTGCTTGTTCATCTGTATAGGTGAACGGCGATGAACTTCATCATACAAAATCACGGTTTTACCGTGCGCCCAGAGCATGCCCTGCTCTTGTAATTCTTTAAGCACCCGACCGACCATTTCCCTAGAGCAACCAACAATACGGCTGATTTCCTGACGGGTGATTTTGATTTGCATGCCCTCTTGGTGACGCATCGCATCGGGCTGCGCCGTTAATTCTTCCAAGGCAGCGGTGACCCGGCCGGCGACATCTAAAAATGCCATATCCGAGGCTTTACGCGTAGTACTGAGCAGACGGCGCGCTAACTGCTCGGCCAATGTTTGCAGCAACACAGGATAGCTGTTTTTCAGTTGTGTGGTCGCCATCGTGCGAATTTGCTGGTAACTGATTTCTTCAGTCCGGCAATCACTGCGCGCCCGCACGGTGACCATACGATCACCGACATCGGAAAAAAGACCGATTTCACCGATAAAATCACCCTGATTTAAATAGGCGACAATCAACTCCTCGCCATCTTCGTTTTCCATGCAAACACTGACTGAACCCTCACGTAAATAATAAAGTTTATCGGCGGGATCGCCAGGACGAACAATAATCGTTTTTGCGGGATAATGCCGGCTATGACAGTGCTGAAAAAACTCTGCCAAACCGGCTTCGATTGCTTTATGTTTATGATAATCCATTGTTTTCCCCATGGCCGGGTCGGCGCATTTAGACGAACAAACTCTGCCCAAGTGTGACGAATATGGCAAAATTGTGACCATTTGGCAACGTAGTTGGGATTGAATAATGAAAGCACGGGTGAAATGGGTTGAAGATGTGTTGTTTCTGGGTCAGAGCGGTACCGGTCATACGGTTGTTATGGAAGGCCCTGCCGAATCCGGTGGCAAAGACACCGGTATGCGACCAATGGAATTGCTGTTATTAGGAATGGCCGGTTGCACTGCTTATGATGTGGTCGGTATCTTGAAAAACTCCAAACAAGACATTACTGACTGCGATGTCAGAGTCGAGGCCGAGCGGGCTGAGGAAATGCCCAAAGTATTTACTAAAATCCATGTTCATTACACCGTCACCGGCCGCAATGTAAAAGCCAACTTTGTCGAACGAGCGATTAAACAATCCACCGAAAAATATTGCTCAGCGTCGATTATGCTCGGCAAGACGGCAGAAATTAGCCATGAATTTGCTATTGTTGAATTGGATTGAGTGAAACACTGATGGAAACATTTATCTATAAAAGCCGTAAAAAAGAAGAGCTGTATCTTTATCTGGCCGTTAAAGACGATTTTTCAACCGTACCGGAAGACCTGCTGAAATCCATCGGTCACGAGCCACTTTTTGTCATGCAACTGACACTGAGCGAACAGCGCAAACTGGCCCGCGAAGATGTCCGTAAAGTTATGCACAATCTTCAGGAACAAGGCTTTCATCTGCAAATGCCGCCACCGGTCGATTTAATCTTACAGCGCGAACATGCCGGCAAGCCGCATTAAATCAGTTTTTTCAACTTATAAAGCTGCTCTAAAGCCTGTTTAGGCGTCAGTTCATCGGGATCCAGGGCGTTAACCGCATCCAGTAACGGCTGACGGTTATCAACTGACTGAAATAAATCAGCCTGTGGCTGCATAGCCGTCGCAGGCAAAGTAGCTGTTTGCGATTGCTCCAGTGATTGTAATTTTTGCCGGGCGGCCTTAATCACATCACTGGGCACACCCGCCAGCTGCGCCACTTGCAAGCCATAACTCTGACTGGCAGCACCGGCTTTCAATTGATGCAAAAAGACAATTTTGTCGCCATGCTCAATGGCATCGAGATGTACATTCACGGCTTTGGGATACAGCGCTGGTAATTGCGTCATTTCAAAATAATGCGTGGCAAATAAGCTGTAGGCACCGATATCACGCACCAGCTTCTCGGCGCAGCTCCAAGCCAAAGCCAAGCCATCAAAGGTGCTGGTGCCACGACCAACTTCATCCATTAACACCAGACTATTTGCCGACGCATTATTAAGAATATTGGCCGCTTCATTCATTTCCACCATAAAGGTCGAACGGCCAGCCGCTAAGTCATCACTGGCACCAATACGGGTAAAGATCTGATCTACCGGGCCGATTTCAGCGGCTTCTACCGGCACAAAACTGCCCATATACGCCAAAATGACAATCAGCGCTGTTTGCCGCATATAAGTCGATTTACCGCCCATATTGGGGCCGGTAATCACCAGTAATCGAGCGGCGGCATCGAATTGCAAATCATTGGCACAAAATGGTGTGTTCTGGGCAACTTCTACCACCGGATGCCGGCCCGCAGTAATGCGAATCAATGGTTCTTCAACTAATTGGGGTTGTACATAGTTAAGCTGCTGCGCCCTGTCTGCCAGATTAGCAAATACATCCAACTGCGCCAGTGCTTGCGCAGATTGACTCAGCGCTGACAAATCTACACTGATGGCATCAAACAATTGCTCGTACAATGCTTTTTCCAGTGCCAGCGCTTTATCCTGGGCGCTGAGCACTTGTTCTTCGTATTGCTTCAACTCCGGCGTGATATAGCGCTCGGCGTTTTTTAAAGTTTGTCGGCGTTGATAATCCAGCGGCAAATCCACATCATGTACCCGGCCCAACTCAATATAAAAGCCATGCACTTTGTTATAACCGACTTTTAGCGTATTGACACCGGTGCGCTGGCGTTCGCGCTGTTCCAGTTCACTCAGATAATCGTTAGCATTTAAATGCAGCATGCGCAGCCGATCCAGCTCGGCATCAAAACCTTCTGCAATAACGCCGCCATCGCGGATCAGTAACGGCGGCTCTTCAATAATCGCCCGTTCCAGCAAAGCCAGGGTTTCAGTGAAATGGCCGAGCTGCCGGTCAATTTGTTTCAACATACCGCCATCAAACACTGCCAGTTGCTGATGTAAATCCGGCAAACTGCGTAGCATCAATCTTAATTGGATAAAGTCTCTGGGGCGCGCGGTTCGTAAAGCCAGCCGGGTGTTAATTCGTTCAATATCCCCAATCGGCTTTAATAGCGTTTGCAGCGAGGTCATCTGCTGCTGATCCAGCAAGGCGGCAATCGCCTGCTGCCGGTTTTTTAAAACAGTCAGTTGACGGCTCGGTTGCAACAACCAGCGTCTTAATAAACGCCCGCCCATTGGCGTGACCGTGTTATCAATCACCGCCAATAAGGTATGTTCTTTGTGGCCCGCCAGATTGGTTTCCAGCTCCAGATTGCGGCGAGATTGGGGATCGATTTTGATAAAGTCGCTGAGCTGTTCAATGCTGAGACTGCGCAGCTGAGGCAGCGCCGATTGCTGGGTTTGCTGCGCGTAATTCAATAAAC
>JAVVFF010000095.1:0-8859 GCA_032250995.1 Methylophaga sp.
GAACGTAATGCTATGGTGATTGCTTAAGCAGATCTCAGGTTATATTAATGATTTTGTTCGTTTATTTGTGGGGATACCTCAGTACCGGACTCCTTAAACGGATTTAACGCGCTGAAAAATGTTCGATAGCATAGGCAACACGATCAGCTGGTTTCATCCGTTGTTTTTTACCAAGGCGTTCAATGTGTTGTAAGCGTGGCAATAAACCACGGCCATTGGCAATCTGAATGGTCAGGCCGGGGCGGGCATTAAGCTCTAATAGCATCGGACCTTGAAAACGATCCAGCACAATATCGGTGCCAAGATAACCGAGGCCTGACATTTCGTAACAAGACACAGCAAGATGCAACAACTCTTCCCAGTGTGGGATTTTCAGCGTCATCAGGTTCACGCCGGTGTCAGGATGTAACAGCAGTGGTTTATCAAATTGTACGGCGCGCAGTGCATGGCCATCGCCGATATCGAGACCGACACCGACCGCGCCCTGATGCAGATTAGCTTTGCCGTTAGAATCACGGGTTGATAAACGCATCATCGCCATTACCGGAAAACCGCGAAACACAATGACCCGCGTATCAGGCACGCCTTCATGACTAAAACCGCTGAAACAATCATCAAAATGAATTAAGTCTTCAATAATCACCACATCTGCTTTACCGCCTAATGAAAATAAACCCGCAAGAATATTCGATGCGTGCCGTTCTAAATCACTGATAGTGGCATATTGGCCATTAGATTTTCGGTAGCCAGTTTCATCCTGGCGGGTAACCACTAAAATACCTTTGCCGCCAGAACCATTGGCTGGTTTGATGCAAAAGCCTTTATCGGCTGGCAGAATTTTGATTAAGTGTTTAACGCTGTGTTGTTCAGTAACCGTACCCAGTAAATCCGGCACTTTAACACCGGCTTCCATAGCGATTTCCTTGGTTTTCAGTTTGTCATCGACCAGTGGGTATAAATGTCGCGGATTGTAACGACTGATATAGGAAATATTGCGCTGGTTCATGCCCAATACACCGATTTTTTTCAGCAGACTGGGATGCACATATTTGTCGCTAATTTCTTTAAACCAGGTCAGCGGTCCGGTCATGATTTTTCAATCTCAGTCAGCGGTTTAAAGCGTTTCAACTCGAGCAGACGATAACCGGTATAGCTGCCAGCCATCAGGGTGATCGCCATTAAAATCAGCTGAATACCCAAGAAATTGAAGGTCAAATGTCTGACCAGTTGATCGTTCATCACCAGATAGGCAATGATCGCTACGGCCAGCGAACCACCGCCCTGAATCATGACTTGTTTGGCACCTTCTTCTTCCCACAGAATCGACATCCGTTCAATAGTCCAGGCCAGAATAATCATCGGGAAGAAGGTGATTTTCATGCCTTCTGTTAAACCAATTTTATACGCAATAATCGAGAACATTGCGATCATGCCAATCACCATAATAATGACCGCCGAAATTCGCGCCACCAACAATAAATTCAGATGAGATAAATAAGAGCGGATAATCAAACCGGCACCAACGATCAGTAAAAAGCCAACTAAACCGGTTATCAAACTGGTCTGGATAAAAGCCAGCGCAATCAGAACCGGCATAAAAGTACCGGAGGTTTTGATACCAATCAGGATCCGCATCAGCACGACCATCAGCACCCCTACCGGGATCAGCAGAATATTTTTGAATAAGGCCTGCTCTTCAATGGGCAGATCGTATATTGAGAAATTCAGCAATTGACTGTCAGCAAATTTTTGATTGAGCGCGACGCCAAAGGGCTGTTCCTGCTCAATCATCGAGAAGGTGACATTGGAATTGCTGCCGCCAATCACTTCCAGCACCGGGCCAGAATTATATTGCCAGAGCATGAGGTTTTCTGGCTGGCCTTGTTTGCCGGTTTGCGGATGAAACAGGGCATAGTCTTTGCCGTCAAATACTTGTAAATAATCGATCAGTGCCTGCCGGCGACGGCCATCTTCCAGTTCCAATGCATGCACTTGCCGTGCTGGAATGCCGGATTGTTGTAATAAATGTACCAACCAGGCGGTACGCGGTTTAACTTGTGCCAGTAATTCAGCAGTCTGCTTTTGATTGTTGAATTCGAAAATCAGCTCACGCGCCAGGGTATAAGGTGAGGCGGAGCGGGCCGTTGCACCTTCCAATAATTGCCCTGCGGCAGTGGCATAGGGCTCTTTTTCAAGCACCGCCTTGATTTCTGGTGGTGTAATCGATTCTGAGGGTATCGCATATGGATCTACCAACATATCAACTTTGTAATAAAGCGACTGACTACCTTCAGCCTGCCGGATCGACCACTCAACCCGTTTACCATTTTCACGTTCTTCATAGGCTAGGCCATAACCTGGACTAGCGGTTTGTTGGTTTAACTGGGTAAAACCAGGTTGTGTGCCCGGAATGGCCAATGAGGCGATAACTTCTTTACCATCAGCTTCAAAATCCACTTTGGCTTCAATCGACCAGGTTTGCCGGGTTTCACCTGGTAACCAGGGAATATCCAGCGCTATATGGCGGTGCAGGGTCAGACCAATGCCAGCGATAAGTAACAAGCCGACCAAAACGTAAAACGGCGTACGCGATGCCATAGATATCCTTAACTAATCTTAATTATCAGTGTCTTCATCACTATCAGGTGCCGATTCTGGGCGGTCTTTCAGCGGCTCTGGCTTAGGTTGATAATAACTTTTGGCGACATCAATCAGCGCGATATCCCGCAAAAACTCCCGACCCAACAAGATTGGATAAGTCATTGACGTCCGGTTGGTCAGGGTAAACTCAGCGGTGTCGGTAAATTCGCCGATTTTAATGGTCAACTCCACAACGGGACGACGATCAATTTCTTCACTAGAGGCCTGGCGGATCCGGGCAAAACGTACCAGTGGTGCTTCGACTTCGTAACTGTCATCAACATCGTCATCGGGGACCATATTAAATCGCACCCACTTTTTGCCATCACGTTCAAACTCGACAATATGATGAGCCGATAAGGATGAAGTGGTTGCGCCGGAATCAACGCGGGCGCGAAATACCCGGTTGACGGATTCCAGCCAAAGCCATTCGGTACGGCCGAGAATAATTTTATTATCAATTGAAGGTGGCGCGACGGTCGGACAGCTCTCGGTTGCTTTTGGTGAGGCCATCATCAATACCGGTTCTGGTTCCTGATCGAGTTTGTCGTCGATGGTCAGCAGTTGCTGTGAAACAGCACTTTGTGATGATTTCACTTCATTAAGAGTGGATTGCTGTTTTTTCTGGTTATCGATAATGCCAGCGCAGTAATTACGCCATTTTTCATCGATACGGGTTTCAGATTCGAGTAAGGCAGTTTGTAATTGTGCAGGTGTTAAAATTGGTTTGGTTTCTGATTGAATGCAGCCGCTGATCACGCCAGAGATGATCAAAACGAGCAGGGCTTTAAACTTAACCATGTTTATCCTGTTTGTATCGGTAGATGGTGGGTTGCCGTCAGTTTAGCAAATGGTAAATTGTACGCTTTACGGTCAGTTGCTTGCCGATTTTTTTGTGAGCAAATGCACGTAACGGCCCAGATCGCGATAAGCAGGCAAGCGACAGTATTGTTTTTCCAGTTGGTACAAATCCCCGGCATCGGTTTCAGCACGGGCGCTGGCTGGTAAATAGTCACTGAATACCCGAATGCCGCTATGCGAGATAATCTGAAAACCATTATCTGATAACCATTCAGAAACCAGATGTGGAAATAGTGGCTGCGGCGGGCTCAGCCGGTTACCTGCGCCAATATATCGGTCGTCGATAATTGCTGGCAAGCGCCAGCCGCCGCGTAATACGTTTTGATAAACCATGGCATTGCGGTTATAAAACATTAAAGACAAATAACCGCCGGCTTTAACTTTGCCGGCAATCACTTGTAAGCCGGCCATCGGTTCGGCCAGCCATTCCAGTACGGCATGGTTAATCACCAGATCAAATTTCGGTAACACAGTCGCTAATGATTGTGCGGACTGATGGTACAAATCCGCTGGTACACCGGCAGCAGCAAAATTGCTCCGCGCCTTATTAAGTAGCTTTTCGGAAATATCACATAAAGTTAATTTGTGACCTTGTTGCGCCAGCCACAAACTGATTTGCCCCAAACCGCAGCCAGCATCCCAGATGTTCAGCGCTTGGCCAGCGGCTAATTCAGCCAAATCTTCCTGGAGAATTTCCAGTCTTAAGCGGCCTTTTTCGGTGTTGTAAATGCGCTCACTGAACCGATCTGCCAAGTCGTCAAAGTTACGATCTTCCATTAAGCTGCCGGTTTCAACAGCTCATCGAGCAGATTATCCAGCGTAACAATGCGGCTGTCGGCATCGGGCATGTCACCGCTAAATTTCAGCTTATCCTGACCATCCAGCTTAAAGCGCGCCGGTTGTTTGTGAATTAATTCAATTATTTTAGCGGGCTCAATATTGGGCTGCTGGTCAAAAATCAGCCGACCACCCTGATCGTAAACATCAATCTTACGAATGCCGACCGCTTTAGCTTTGAGGCGCATATCATGGATGGCAAATAAGGTTCTAACCGGATCTGGTAACAGACCAAAACGATCCACCATTTCCACCTGTAATTCATGCAAGGCTTCTTTATCTGGCGCTGCGGCGATACGTTTATAAAGTACCAGCCGGTTATGCACATCGGGTAAATAATCTGCTGGGATCAAAGCCGGCACATGCAGATCAATTTCCACCATATGCCGATCAATATTGTCGATAGAGGGTGTCTGGCCGGATTTCAGCGCTTTAACTGCGCGTTCCAGCAAATCATTGTAAAGACCAAAACCAATTTCTTGCATCTGGCCGCTTTGTTCGTCACCGAGTAATTCGCCAGCACCACGGATTTCCATATCGTGCGTGGCTAATGTAAAACCGGCGCCCAGATCTTCAATTGATTCAATGGCTTCCAGCCGTTTTATGGCATCAGCAGTCATAGCTTTTTGCGGTGGCGTAATTAAATAGGCATAAGCGCGGTGATGACTGCGGCCGACCCGGCCACGGATTTGATACAACTGCGCCAGGCCCAGTTTGTCAGCGCGATCGATAAAAATGGTATTGGCTGATGGCACGTCGATACCGGTTTCGATAATCGTCGTACAGACCAGTACATTAAAACGCTGATGATAAAAATCGAGCATGACTTGTTCAAGCTCGCGTTCGGGCATCTGGCCATGGGCAATGGCAATCCGCGCCTCTGGCATCAGGCCTTCCAGTTCGCGGGCAACGCGGTCAATATCTTCAACTTTATTATGCAGGTAATACACCTGACCGCCACGTTTGATTTCACGGAGCATGCCTTCACGGACTTTCTCGGCATCCCATTGCAACACAAATGTTTTAATCGCCAGCCGCCGCGCTGGTGCTGTGGCGATAATCGACAAATCGCGAATACCGGAAATCGACATATTTAAAGTGCGCGGGATTGGCGTGGCCGTCAGCGTCAGAACGTCAATATGGGTGCGATATTTTTTCAGCTGTTCTTTTTGGGTGACCCCAAAACGATGTTCTTCATCGAGTACAAACAGGCCCAGACGCTTGGGTTGAATATCCTGCTGCAATAATTTGTGGGTACCGATGATGATATCGGCAGTGCCGTCAGTGATGGCGGATTTGACGGTATCGAGCTGTTTTTTGCTGCGAAAACGCGATAATACTTCGACTTTCACCGGCCAGTCAGCAAAACGATCTTTAAAGTTTTCGTAATGTTGCTGGGCGAGCAGGGTGGTGGGCACTAATACCAGCACCTGTTTACCGGATTGCACTGCTAAAAATGCCGCGCGCATGGCGACCTCAGTTTTACCAAAACCGACATCGCCACAAATCAGCCGATCCATGGGCGTTTCCGATTGCATATCGGCAATGACTGCATCGATAGCATCTTGTTGATCCGGTGTGGTTTCAAATGGGAATGCGCCACTAAACGCTGCATATTGATCATCAGGTGCCGTCATTGGTTGTTTTTTATTGACAGCCCGTTTGGCATAAATATCCAACAGCTCAGCGGCGACATCACGGGCTTTTTCAGCTGCGCGGCGCCGGGCTTTTTCCCAATGAGTGCTGCCCAGCTGATGTAACGGTGCTAACTCTGGCGCCGCGCCGGAATAACGACTGATAAGCTCTAATGCCGCCACCGGCACATATAATTTATCGCCTTTGGCATACTCCAGGGTGACGTATTCAGCTTCAACATCACCAATATCAAGGCTTTGTAAACCCAAATACCTGCCGACACCATGATCTTCATGGACTACTGCATCGCCGATGGAAAGCTCGGCCAGATTACGGATGATGGCATCACTGTCACGTTTTTTACGGCTGCGCCGCCGGCGTTGCATAACTTGCTGGCCGAATAGCTGGGTTTCGGCAATCACGGCGAGTTTTAAACTCGGGCTATATAAACCACGATCCATCGCGGCCACGGTAATGCAAAGTGGCGCGCTGTCTTGCAAAAATGCATCGAAGTCATCGACGGGTTTCGGTTGCAGTTGATTTTTACGTAATAAATCCAGCAATGTTTCGCGGCGGCCGGCAGATTCAGCGGCAATCAATACCCGGCCGTCAAAACCGAGCAGAAAATTTTCCAGGGCCTCACAGGGTCTATCCTGACGCGAATTCAGCGTCAGTTGCAGCGGCATTACGCTGGCGTAATTATGCTGGCCAGCGGTTTTTTCCAATTCAAAATTCTGGCATTGCAGTCGTTGCCAGCGCTTAAATCGTGCAAATAAATCATCTGCCGGCACAAAAACATCGGTTGGCGCTAGTAATGGCCGTTCCGGATCGACGCGATGCTGCCGGTAACGCGCCTGAATTTCTGCCCAATAAGTTGCAGCGGCCTGCGCTGTGTCGTTAGTATTTACCAGCAGCGTGTTATCGGGTAGATAATCGGTCAGGCAAGCGGTTTCTTCAAAAAACAATGGCAAATAAAACTCAATGCCACCCGGCATATTGCCGTCACTGACTTCGCGGTAAATCAGGCTGCGCTGTGGATCACCATCAAACGCGTCGCGAAATTGCTGGCGGAATAATTTAATGCTGTCTTCATTAACAGGAAATTCGCGGGCCGGCAGTAAATCAATCTGATCTATTTCATCAATAGAGCGTTGGGTTTCCGGGTCAAAAGTACGCAATGTGTCGATTTCGTCATCAAATAAATCGATCCGAAATGGCTGGCGACTACCCATCGGAAACAGATCAACAATGGCGCCGCGTACGGTAAATTCACCATGCTCGACCACTTGTGACACGTTGCGATAACCGGATTTTTCCAGTTTTAAACGCCAGTTATCAATAACAAAAGTATCGCCGGTTTTTAATTGCAGGCGGTGGCCGGCCAGAAAGCTGGGTGGTGCGATACGCTGCATAATGGTGGCTACCGGCACCAACAAAATACCGCGCTGAAAATCCGGTAATTGTTGCAAGGTTTGCAGCCGCTCAGAAATAATATCCTGATGCGGTGAAAACGTATCGTAAGGTAGCGTTTCCCAATCCGGGAAATGCAGAATCGGCAGTTTGTCGTGGCCCAGATAAAAGCGGATCTCGCTTTCCAGCTGCTGGGCACTACCCATATCGTCGGTAATAACCAGTAAAGGGCCATCATGCTGCCGGGCGGCGCGGGCCAGCAATAATCCGGCGGCACTGCCATAAAGCTGGCCGGCCAGACGTTTATCGCCGGCTTTAGCTGGTAATGCGGGTTGCAGCAGACTGACTGACAAAAATATCCCCTTATTTGGCTCAAATTTACAAAGCGCGCTATTTTCCCACAAATCGTCGTTGCCGGCAGCTTACAGAAAATATAGTTGGCACTGATTTGAATAATTGATAATGCTATATTGAACTTATTTGCAAAGAGGCAGAAATGGGCATGAAACGGATCGAAAACGTGGTGCTGCTGAAAGTTATCGGCAGCTTTGAACTGCTGGTGGCGCTGGCGATGTTTTACTTTTTTTATGAAGATATGCCGGCGATTATCGGCGGTTTGATCTTGCTGGGTTTATCAGTAAACAGTTTTGTGCAGGCCCACAGATGCTATAAGCGCCAATATAGCCCGGATAATAAAATCGATATTTCAGAATAAATGACCAATACAGTACAACAGACGCCAGCGGCCTTTGATGCCTCCGGTTTTGTAAAATCTTTGACCAGCCGGCCGGGTGTTTACCGGATGGTCAATGCTGACGGCACGGTGATCTACGTCGGTAAAGCCAAAAACCTGAAAAAACGCGTTGACAGTTATTTCCGTAAAACCGGATTAACCTCAAAAACACGGGTGATGGTGGCGCAAATCGCGCATATCGATACCACCGTCACCCATACTGAAAATGAAGCGCTGATCCTTGAAAACAATCTGATCAAGGAACTGATGCCGCGTTATAACGTGTTGCTGCGTGATGATAAAACGTATCCCTACTTATTAATATCCGGTGATAGATTTCCTCGGCTCAGCGTGCATCGCGGGGCCAAACGTAAAGCAGGCCGCTATTTTGGGCCGTATCCCAGTGCTGGCGCCGTCCGCGAAAGCCTTAATCTTTTGCAAAAAATATTTCCGGTACGGCAATGCGAAAATAGCTATTACGAAAATCGCAGCCGGCCCTGCTTACAATATCAGATCAAACGTTGCACCGGGCCTTGTGTCGGACTGATTTCCGAGGCTGATTACCAGCGTGATGTACAACACACCATTATGTTTCTGGAAGGTAAAAATCAGCAGGTCATGGATGATTTAACGGCGCAAATGAATACCGCTGCAGCAGATTTACAATTTGAACAGGCCGCAGCGGTTCGCGACAAAATCGTTAGTCTGCGCCGGGTCCAGGAGCGGCAATATGTCAGCTCCAT
>JAVVFF010000214.1:0-1568 GCA_032250995.1 Methylophaga sp.
GATATTAGTGAATATCGGCAAACTAAGTTTTTATTTGCGGGTAACAAATTCAATTTGATACTGGCGACGATGCGAATGCTGGGTCAGCAGCCAAAACGATTTTTTAGCACTTTTTATCATGCTTGCCGCTTGTCACAAAACTCCGAACGGGGCTTGTTAAGGCATTTTGCCTACTTTGTTGAGGCTTGTCAGTTAGCCATCTGGTGTCGTGAGGATGAAATTGATCATATTCATGCCCATTTTGGTACCAATTCAACGATGGTAGTGATGCTGGCTTTTTGGCTGGGGGGCCCAACTTACAGTTTTACTGTGCACGGCCCGGAAGAGTTTGATAAACCGCAGTTTATTGCCCTGGCAGAAAAAATCGCCCACAGCGCTTTTGTCGTGGCAATTAGTCATTATGGCCGTGCGCAGTTATCACGTTGGATCGACGTTAGTTTATGGTCTAAAGTAAAAGTTATCCATTGCGGCTTGGAAGCAGCGGCATTTGAGCAACACTCGGACTTGCCAAATCCTGTCGATGGTCAGATAGTCTGTGTGGGACGCTTATGTGAGCAAAAAGGTCAGCAATTACTGATAGAGGCCATTGCCCAGCTGCGTGATCAGGGACTGTCAGTTAAGTTGATTCTAGCCGGTGATGGGCCGATGCGTGCTGATCTGGAAGCAGCAATAAAACAATATGATTTGCAGTCGCTGGTCAGTATTACTGGCTGGATAGACAACCCCCGAGTGCAGATATTACTGCGGCAAAGTCAGGCCATGGTATTGCCGAGCTTTGCTGAAGGTTTGCCGGTGGTGATTATGGAGGCCATGGCGGCAGGGTGTCCGGTGATTAGCACCTATATTGCCGGTATCCCAGAATTGATTAAGCATGGTGACAATGGATTTTTGGTGCCGGCCGGTAATGTCATGGCATTGACTGAGGCCATCCAATATTGTCTGGCAATGCCAAAAGCCGAGCGCTTACCCCTGATTGCCAGTGCCAGAGAAGCGGTAACAGCACAACATAATATCGAGGCAGAAGTGAGCAAGTTGGCTGGTTGTTTTGAGCATGCTGTGCAGCAGCATAAGCCGCAGGTGGCAATATGAGCTTAGTCGTCATATTGCAGACTTTTGTATTCGCCATGGCTTTTTTACTAATGATTCCGGTGGGCTTTTTTACCCTGCAATGCTGGCTGGGCTTGTTTGGACTGCGTCAAGGCCCGCTTAGCGCCAATCAGCACACGCCTGGGCCGGCTGCCGATATTTTGGTATTGATACCGGCGCACAATGAAATGCAGGTAATTGCTAATACATTGCAATCGATATTGCCCCAGTTAGCGGCAACAGACCGGTTGCTGGTGGTCGCAGATAACTGCCAGGACCAGACCGTGTCGGTAGTCAAGTCAATGCAGCAGCGGGTGGTCATCCGCAATAATACCCAGCAGACCGGCAAGGGTTATGCGCTGGCCTATGGTCTGGAGGCGATTCGTGATGCGCCGCCGGCGATATTGGTCATTATTGATGCGGATTGCCAGATTTTGCCCAATTGCATTGAACAATTGCGCCATCAGGTAATGCAGACAGCT
>JAVVFF010000215.1:0-1547 GCA_032250995.1 Methylophaga sp.
AGGAATAAACTAAGGCTATTGCACCAGTCAATGCAATGGCATAACGCCAGCCATTTTCACCGCCAAATAGCAACGCCAAAGTCGGTAAAGACATTGCCGCCGCTGCCGAACCAAAGTTACCCCAACCGCCGTAAATGCCCTCAGCCAGACCAACCTGTTTGGCTGGGAACCACTCGGAAATCATCCGAATGCCAATGACAAAACCGGCACCGACAAAACCGAGCAAAAACCGCGCTAAGGCCATTTGTTCAAAACTGTCGGCAATCGCAAAAAAGAAACACAGCACGCTGGAAATACCTAAAAGCATGGTGTACATGATTTTGGGGCCATATTTATCGACCAGCATACCGATCACAATGCGCGCCGGAATGGTCAATGCTACATTTAAAATTAACAGCGTTTTTATTTGTTGATCAGTCAGGCCCAAAGCATCACGAATCGACACCAGCAATGGTGCATGGTTAAACCAAACAACAAAACTGATAAAAAAGGCAATCCAGGTGAGATGCAGAATGCGGCTATTGCCGCTGAAAGACAGCAGATTAATTTTAGAAGCAGACATGGTTTTCTCTTAGAACAATCGGTGAGCCTGTCTAAGCCGGAATCATGCCAACCTTTAAACTATTGATTTCATTAAAAACTTAAATTTTAAAAAAGTATTTTATGCACTTGTTTAAAGCAATTTGCTCAGCTTCGCACCATCATGATGCAGCGCTTTAAGCCGCAAAGGCCACCGCATTTTTGCCCGTTTGTTTTACGCCGTACATGGCTTTATCTGCCGCCCGCAACAAGGCATCGATATCCCTGCCATCGTCGGGATATCGGGCAATACCAATGCTGGCACCGATTTGACAAGGACAACCTTCGATAATAATTTTTTGTGATAAAGCGTGAATGATTTTATCGCCCACCAATTGTATATGTGCCCGCAGCGGCATATTTTCCAGTAACACCACAAATTCATCACCACCAATCCGAAAAACGGTATCAGCAGCCCGCAGACTACAGCCCATGCGCTTGGCAACTTCCAACAATAATGCGTCGCCAATATGATGACCGTACTCATCATTAACGGCTTTAAAATCATCCAAATCAATAAACATCAGTGCCACGCTTTGCTTTAATCGCCTCGCCTGATGCAGTGCTTGTTCAGCACGCAGATTAAACTGAGTGCGATTGTATAACCCCGTCAGACTATCGGTATGGGCGAGCTCGGTCAGGGCTTTTTCCAATTGTTTACGATCCGAAATATCACGAATATCAGCACTCAATTCACTGCTGCGACCATCTTCACTACGGGTAATTTGCAGCAGCATTTCAGCATCAATTAAATGCCCGTCAGCACGACTTAACTGCACTTCACAACGCGAATATGGCAGCGGTTTATAACGTTTGGTAAGCAGCAACAAATGCGCCATCCGTTCTGCCGATTTTTCACTAAATAACCGGCTATGGTGCTGGCCAAGGTAATGAGCTTCATCTTGCTGTAGCAAATGCTTTACTGAAGCGCTGATAAAAGTGATCTTGCCGCTGCCGGCATCAATACC